>NZ_JBVINN010000004.1:0-377777 GCF_055579305.1 Kitasatospora sp. NPDC032757
GGGCCCATGATGGCGGTGAACTCGCCCTGGGGGAACGTGACGCTGACGTTGTCGAGGGCGACGACGCGGGTCTCCCCCTCCCCGTAGACCTTGTTAAGGCCGGTGGCGCGGGCGGCCGCCCGGCCGGTACGGACGGCGGTTGCGGTCGGCGTGGTCACGGGGGTGCTCCTTGGGGTCGCGGGGAGGGGGCTGCGGACGGCGCCGGCGGGCGGCGGGAGGTCGTCGGACGGCCGGGCCCCGGGGGGATTCCGGCCGTACCTCCATGCTCGGCCACGTGATCACGGATATTCGTCGCTCCGCCGGACGGTTGGCCTGACCACCGCTGGGCGTACGCCCAGGTAAAGCCCTCATCCTCCGGTATGACACCGACCCTGATCGGATCTCCGTGGCCGGATAGCGCGCTTCGCATGGCCAAATCACGAACTGTTCGTCAGATGGCAAGGAAACATGACAACTTCCCTGGCTGGGAACATGCGAAAGGGCGATGCGGGCGACTAGGCTCAGGGTCGGCCCGGACGGAGTCGGAACAGCACCACCCGTCACCGCCGGAGCCGGTCCACGGGACGCCCGGATGGTGGAACGCAGACACGGGCAGCTTAAAACTGCTTGGCCGCGAGGCCGTGCCGGTTCGAGTCCGGCTCCGGGCACCAATCGACCCGCGGGGGCGCCGATCCGGCGTCCCCGCCGGGTGTCGTTCACCGCATCCTCCTCGCGGCGTATCCCTATTTCTTTGCCAAGCCATTACCCTTGTGGTTCGGGCGGTGCAGCACCGCCACGGAGGGAATGAGCAATGAGAAGCAGCAACCCGGTCTTCTCGCGGGAGGGGTCGTTCACCCGCGAGCCCGGCTACGCGGGTTTCGGCACCACGCAGGCCCCGCCGGCCGGGAGTCCGTACGCGGCCAACCCCTACGGCGGCAGCCCGTACGGCAACAATCCGTACGGCAACAACCCGTACGCCCAGCAGGCGCCGGGGCAGCAGCAGCTGACGGACGACCAGCTGGTGGAGATGTACACCGCGCCGTCGGCCGCTCCGGCGGCGATGGGCCGGATGACGCTCGACGACGTGGTCGCGCGGACGGCCATGACGCTGCTCACCCTGGTGGCCTTCGGCGCGCTGGCCTGGTTCGCGCTGCCGGCCGAGAAGTACGGTTTCGCGCTGGGCGCCAGCCTGGTGGCCTTCTTCGTCGCCATGGCGGTCTCCCTCAAGCGGAGCGTCAGCCCGCCGCTGATCCTGCTCTACGCGGCGCTGGAGGGCTTCGCGCTCGGCGCCGTGACGCACGTCTTCGACATCCTCCTGCCGGGCATCGCGATCCAGGCGGTGCTGGGCACGGCGGCGGTCTTCGCGGCGATGCTGATCGCCTACAAGACCGGCCGGATCAGGGTCACCCCGCGGTACACCCGGATCGGCATCGCGATCGCCATGGGCTTCGTGATGCTGATGATGATCAACCTGGTCGCGTCCATGTTCGGCGCGGACATGGGGCTGCGCTCCGGTCCGCTGGGCATCGTGGTCGGCCTGGTCGGCATCGGCCTGGGCGCGTTCTTCCTCTCGCTGGACTTCGCAGCCATCGAGGAGGCCATCGCGCAGGGCGCTCCGCAGAAGGAGTCCTGGCGGGCCGCCTTCGGGCTCACCCTCTCGCTGGTCTGGATCTACATCGAGATGCTGCGGTTGATCGCGATCCTGCGCGGCGACGACTGATCACCGCACCGCCGAAGCGTTGCCGCCGGGCCCCGGAGCCGTTCGCTCCGGGGCCCGGCGGCTTTTGGCTAGGCTCGTCGCATGCCCGATGCACAGCCCCTGGTCGAAGCCGTCGACTCCCTGGCGGACCGTTTCCGCTCCATGCCGCAGAGCCGCCTGCTGGGCGCCGTGCCCGGCCACCCCTCGCGGGCGGCGGCCGCGCTGGCCCTGGCCGCTCGGCTGGCCGCGACGGCGCAGGGCGCCGAGGGCGGGCCGGTGCGGGAGTTCCCGGACGCCGGGGCCTTCGCGGCCGGCGACCAGCTGGCGGTGGCCGGGCACGACCTGGCGGCCGCTCTGGCGGCGCTGCCGGACACGGCGGTGGTGGCGCTCCCGGAGGCACTGGGCGGGCTCTCGCCGGCCGCGGCGGTGCTCGCCGGGGCGCTGGCCGAGGTGGCCGCCACGGCCGCGCTCTGCGCCTGAACTCCTCGGCGGGGAACGCCGAAGGCCGACCGGATCGGTAACCCCTTGATCCGGTCGGCCTTCTGGTGTGCGGTCAGCCGCCGGTGGTGCCGGCGGGCGGCGTCAGATGCTGGCGACGACCCGGTCGGCGAGCACGTAGACGGCGTCCTCGTCGGTGGAGAAGGTCAGCGAGTACGAGCCGGAGAACCGCGAACCGCCGAGCAGCCGGACGTCCTCGCCGGCCCGGACGGCGTCGATCAGCCGGTAGGCGGCCTCACGGTCGCCGGGGGCGACGCAGAGCGTGGTGCCGTCGGCGAAGGCGTACACGTCCAGGGTGCCGAGCGGGCCGGGGCGCACGTCCACCAGGGCCACGCACTCCTCGGCGAGGGCCGTCAGCCGGGTGTCGGTCCAGTCCCGGGACGGCGCCTGGCTCGGCACGAAGTCGGGGTGCGAGGGGTGGCGGCGCGGGTCGGGTGCGGCCGCCGGCGCCTCCTCGACGGCCGGCTCGGCGTCCAGCAGCCCGGCCTCCAGGCCGGTGGCCAGCAGGTCGGCCTCGCGCCGGGCCCGGGCGTCGCCGCCGGCCTCGGCGGACGGGGCGCCCGCCGGGTGGCCGGGGCGCAGCGGGGCGCCGCCCTCGGGGCCGGGCCCGGCCGGGCCGGTGCCGCCGTCGTTGATCAGGTCCTCCAGCGCGGAGCGCAGCGCCTCGCCGAACTCCGGGTCCATGGTGCCCGCGTTGTCGGCGGCGTCCTGCGGCCCGGTCGGCCGGGGGAAGAAGAGCGGCCACTCGTCGGTGGTGCCGAGCACGCCGGCGAACGGGGAGTCGAACAGTGGCGCGTCCTCGGCCGCGCGGGCCTCCTGCTCGGCCCAGAAGGCCCGGGCCTCGGTGATCTCCCGCTCGCGGTCGGCGGCGAGCGCGTCGGTGACGGCCCGGCGTATCGCAGCTTCGTCGATCGGTGCGGGCGCGGCGGGGGCCGCGGCCTGCGCGTCCAGCCGGCGGGAGAGTCCCCGGAGGCGGAGCAGGACGGCGGTCGACACGGTGATCAGGATCAGCAGCAGGATGGTGTAGACGGCGCTCACGGAACGTACTCCTAGGGAGGAGCGGAACGGGGTTACCTCTCCACACTGCCGCATGCGGGGCTGTTACCGCAGTGGCGAATGTCTAATTTGTCCGAGACTTTCGCTCTTGTCCCCAAATTGTTAGGTAACACCGTTCTACGCTGCGGAGTTGATCCGCTCCGCACTGTCGATTTCCGGTCCGGATTCGGAAGAAAAGAGGGCCGGATCGACCTCTCGGTGTGATCCGGCCCTCAATTACGCAGTGTCACTCCACATGGGTGCTCCGGACCCTTCGGGATCGGTGCTCCGGTGCCGACCGCAGGACGGCCGGCGTCCGCGGTTCAGCTGAGCCGCTCGATGACCATCGCCATGCCCTGGCCGCCGCCGACGCACATCGTCTCCAGGCCGAACTGCTTGTCGTGCCACTGCAGGGAGTTGATCAGGGTGGTGGTGATCCGGGCGCCCGTCATGCCGAAGGGGTGGCCGACCGCGATCGCACCGCCGTTGACGTTCAGCCGGTCCAGGTCGATGCCCAGGTCACGGTAGGAGGGGATGACCTGCGCGGCGAAGGCCTCGTTGATCTCGACCAGGTCGATGTCGCCGATCGACAGCCCGGCGCGCTTGAGCGCCTGCTTCGAGGCCTCGACCGGGCCGTAGCCCATGATCTCGGGGGAGAGGGCGCTGACCCCGGTGGAGACCACCCGGGCGAGCGGGGTGATGCCCAGCTCGCGGGCCTTGGTGTCGGACATGATGACCAGCGCGGCGGCGCCGTCGTTCAGCGGGCAGCAGTTACCGGCGGTCACCGTGCCGTCCGGGCGGAACACCGGCTTCAGGCCGGAGACGCCCTCCAGGGTGACGCCGGCCCGCGGGCCGTCGTCGGTGCTGACCACGGTGCCGTCCGGCAGCGTGACCGGGGTGATCTCGCGCTCCCAGAAGCCGGCCTTGATGGCCGCCTCGGCGAGGTTCTGCGAGCGGACGCCGAACTCGTCCTGGTCGGCGCGGGTGATGCCCTTGAGCGCGGCGAGGTTCTCCGCGGTCTGGCCCATGGCGATGTAGGCGTCCGGCACCAGGCCGTCCTCGCGCGGGTCGTGCCACTCGCCGCCGCCCTCCTCGGCGCGCTTGGCGGTACGGGCCTGGGCCTCGTCGAAGAGCGGGTTCATGGTGCCCGGCATGCCGTCCGAGGTGCCGTTGACGCTGCGCGAGACAGTCTCCACACCGGCCGAGATGAAGACGTCGCCCTCGCCCGCCTTGATCGCGTGCAGCGCCATCCGCGTGGTCTGCAGCGAGGAGGAGCAGTAGCGGGTGATGGTGGTGCCGGGCAGGTAGTCCATGCCCATCTGGACGGCCACGATACGGGCCAGGTTGTGGCCCTGCTCGCCGCCGGGCAGGCCGCAGCCCAGCATCAGGTCGTCGATCTCGCGGGGGTCGAGCTGGGGCACCTTGGCCAGCGCGGCGCCGATGATGTGCGCGGTCAGGTCGTCCGGGCGGACGTCCTTGAGCGAGCCCTTGAACGCCCGGCCGATCGGCGAACGGGTGGCGCTGACGATGACGGCTTCGGGCATGGCGGGCTCCTCGCTGAGTGACCTTCGTACTGTCCTTCGGACTGGGGCGCCCGGGCGGCCGGCCGGCCGTGGGGCCCGGTCGGACGCGGACGTCCGGGAGGAAAGTTACCGCCTGGTAGTTCAGGCGTCACCCGCCCCGGCGTGTGAGCTGGCCGACGTATTCCCGTCCCCTGCCACCGGTTCTGCCGCCGCCGGCGGTTGTACCGGTGCCACCGGGGCTCCGGTCGGTTCCTCCATCGCCCACGCGCCCGGCAGGCCGACCCGCAGCCGGTGCCGCAACAGCGCCCAGCGCCCGGCACCGACCGCCGTCACCTCGCTGCCGGCCCGGCCGGCCGCGGCCGCCGCGGCCACCGCCACCGGGAGCACCGTCTCGCCCGGCACCGGTCCGGCCGGGCGCTCCTCCTCTGGCCAGAGGCCCAGCACGGCGCAGAGCGAGGGCAGCACCGCCATCGCCGCCGTCGCGTAGCCCTGGGCCGAGGGGTGGTAGCGGTCGGCGGCGAACATCTCCGGGCGCGCCGCGAACTCCGGCCCGAGCAGCGAGCCCAGCGACACCGTCCGGCCGCCCGCCTCCACCACGGCGATGGTCTGCGCGGCCGCCAGCTGCCGGCTCAGCCGGCGGGCCACCCAGCGCAGCGGCGGGCGCACCGGCTTGATCGTGCCGAGATCCGGGCAGGTGCCGACCACCACCTCGCAGCCGTTGGCGCGCAGCGCCGCGACCGCCTCGCCGAGCTGGCGCACCGCGAGCTGGGCAGGGCTGTGCCGGGTGACGTCATTGGCGCCGACCATGATCACGGCGATGTCCGGGCGGTGCGGGAGGGCCAGCTCCAGCTGGCCGGAGAGATCGCCGGAGCGCCCGCCGGAGCGGGCCACGTTGACCAGCTGCACCGGCCGCTCGGCCACCGAGGCCAGGCCCGCCGCCAGCAGCGCGCCCGGGGTCTCGCGGGCCCGCAGCACGCCGAGGCCGGCGGCGGTCGAGTCGCCGAGGAAAGCCAGGACGAGGGGCGGCTGCGGGTCGGCGCCGTCGGCGAAGGCCTCCCCGTAGACGCCGTCGGCCTTGGGCGGGTCGCCGTCCAGAATGCCGATGGCCTGGACGGCGAGCCTGCTCTCGGTCACCAGCAGGCCCACCAGACCGACCCCCAGCAGGCCGAGCCCTCCGCCGCCGTACGCCGCCGCCGTGGCGATCCGGCGGGCCACCCGGGCCCGCGACTCCTGTGCCCCTGGCATCCGGTGCCCCCTTCGCGTCCTCGTGCCGCCCCCGGCGGGGCCTCTCCAGCGCACCTGTACACCCCTCCTACCCGCGTTGGCGGCGCGCTACGACGGGGGTGGGCCATCCGTGGCGGAGGGGCGGGCGGGAGGTGAGTGGCGCGAGGGCGGGCTGGGGCCGGTGGCACGCCCTAGGCTTTGCAGTACCGAAAGCACTCGCATGCCCACATCCCGGGAGGACCCCCGTGCGGTACAGCAACTCGATCATCGACCTCGTCGGCAACACGCCGCTGGTCAAGCTGAACAAGGTCACCGAGGGCATCAGCGCGACAGTGCTGGCGAAGGTCGAGTACTTCAACCCCGGCGGCTCGGTCAAGGACCGGATCGCGATGCGCATGATCGAGGCCGCCGAGGCCTCGGGCGCGCTGAAGCCCGGCGGCACCATCGTCGAGCCGACCTCCGGCAACACCGGCGTCGGCCTGGCGATCGTGGCCCAGCAGAAGGGCTACAAGTGCATCTTCGTCTGTCCGGACAAGGTGTCGACCGACAAGATCAACACGCTGCGCGCCTACGGCGCCGAGGTGGTCGTCTGCCCGACCGCCGTCGCCCCGGAGCACCCGGACTCGTACTACAACGTCTCCGACCGCCTGGTCCGTGAGACCCCCAACGCCTGGAAGCCGGACCAGTACTCCAACCCGGACAACCCGGCCTCGCACTACCACTCCACCGGCCCGGAGCTGTGGGAGCAGACGGAGGGGAGGATCACCCACTTCGTGGCGGGCGTCGGCACCGGCGGCACCATCTCCGGCACCGGCAACTACCTGAAGGAGATCTCCGGCGGCAAGGTCCAGGTGGTCGGCGCCGACCCGGAGGGCTCGGTCTACTCGGGCGGCACCGGCCGGCCGTACCTGGTCGAGGGTGTCGGTGAGGACTTCTGGCCGACCGCCTACGACCGCAGCGTCGCGGACGAGATCGTCGCCGTCTCCGACAAGGACTCGTTCCAGATGACCCGCCGCCTCGCCAAGGAGGAGGGCCTGCTGGTCGGCGGCTCCTGCGGGATGGCCGTGGTGGCCGCGCTGGAGGTCGCCAAGCGGCTCGGCCCGGACGACGTCGTGGTCGTGCTGCTGCCGGACGGCGGCCGCGGTTACCTGTCCAAGATCTTCAACGACGACTGGATGGCCGACTACGGCTTCCTGCCGTCGGCCACCGACGAGGCGCACATCGGCGAGGTGCTGGCCCGCAAGGACGCCATCGAGCACGAGGGCATCCCGCAGTTCGTCCACATGCACCCGAACGAGACGGTCGCCGAGGCGGTCCGGGTGCTGCGCGAGTACGGCGTCTCGCAGATGCCGGTGGTCTCCCCGGGCGCCGGGCACCCCGACATCATGGCCGGCGAGGTGATCGGCTCGGTGGCGGAGAAGCTGCTGCTGGAGGGCGTCTTCGCCGACGAGATCCAGCTGACCGACACGCTGGACAAGGTGATGTCCAAGCCGCTGCCGGTGGTCGGCTCGGGCGAGACGGTCACCAACCTGATGAGCGTGCTGGAGAAGGCCGACGCCGCGGTGGTGCTGGTGGAGGGCAAGCCGCAGGGCATCGTCACCCGCCAGGACCTGCTGGGCTTCCTGGCCGGCCGCAGCGCGCACTGACGCCGGCTCAGCCCTCGTGACTGCCGCGGCGGCTGAGACTTCGTCCACGGGCGAAGTGGTACACCGACGTCACCTGCGCGCAGCACGCGCTTAACAACGCCGGGGCATCGTGGTGGTCAACGGCAAGACGCCGAGCGAGGCGACGACAACCGTCCGGGAGCGGCTCCCCGGCGACCGTGGTCGTCTCCGGACACGTCGGTCGGCCCTGACCCGGCCGGCCGTGTCCTCTCCGTAGGGGGCGCCGTCGTCCCGCCCCTGTCCGGCTCCGGCCGGTCGACAGGGTGCGGCGGCTCCTGCGGTCACCACCGCGCCGCTTGGCGCGTCTCCGCGGCTCCCGGGTGGGGGAGCCCCGGCGGAGAAGGCGGGCCGGTCCCTCCCCGGAGGGGCCGGCCCTTCCCGTGTCCGCTTCCCGTGTCCGTTCCCGGGGCCCGTTTCCCGTACGCTCGCACGCATGACCAGCACTGAAACGACCGGCCAGGACGCCCCGCGCTACGTCCGGCTCAGCATCGAGCTCATCGCCGAGATCACCGACGAGGGGGCGCTCAAGGCGGCCGCCCTGAAGCAGGTGGCCGACGACGAGTACCTCGACGACGAGGAGCGCGCCCAGTCCGTCGAGGCCATCGAGGTGGACCCGTCGGGTTCGCTCGCCCACTTCATCGACCCGGTCGCCCTGCTCGGCGACGTCCCGGGCGTGGAGCTCGCCTCGGCGACCTGGGAGTCCGCGCAGACCGAGTTCGACCCCGAGGGCGAGGGCTGGGACGAGTACACGGTGGAAGAGTCCGCCGAGTAGTCACCGCTCTGCCGCCCACCTCCGTCACGGTTGGTGACCGCCCGGTCTGCTGTCTGCAGGCCGGGCATTTTGTCCATATTTGGTGGGAAATTGGGTCATCTCATACGATCGATTTCCGTCGGTGATGGAACCGTGAAGGGGTGGTTTGCGTTTCTGTATCCGTAATGCCCGGGATGATCAGCAGGGAGAACGCGACGTGACGGCACGGGACGCGCAGGGGCGGACGGGCGGAAACAGCTGGAGCCGGCGTGGCGTGCTGGCCGGCCTGATCGGTGCGCCGGTCCTGCTGCTGGCGGCCTGCAACGACACCAAGAGCGGCGAGAGCGGCAACGCCGGCGGCGGGGCCTCGCCGGGCGCGGGCGCGGGCGCTGGGAGCGACTCCGGCGGCGGGAACGCCGTGAGCGCGAGCAGCTCGCCGAAGACCTCCGTGGCCGTCATCACCGTGACCCCCGCCGACGGCGCCACCGCCGCCAGCTTCAGCGACCCGGTCAAGGTCACCGTCGCCGGCGGCACGCTCGGCTCGGTCAAGGTCACCGACTCCACCGGCCGGGCACTCGCCGGCGAGCTCTCCGCGGACGGCACCGGCTGGGCCTCCGCCGCCGCACCGGCCAGCGGCACCAAGTACACCGTCACCGCCTCGGCCACCGACAAGGACAAGCTGGAGGCGGCCGCCAACGCCACCTTCACCACGGCGACCCCCGCCAACACCTTCGTCGGCTACTTCACCCCCGAGGACGGCTCCACCGTCGGCGTCGGCATGCCGGTCTCGATCAACTTCAGCAAACCGGTCACCGACCGCAAGGCCGTCCAGCAGGCGATCACCGTCATAGCCGAGCCGGGCGTCGAGATCGTCGGGCACTGGTTCTCCAGCACCCGTCTCGACTTCCGGCCGCAGGAGTACTGGGCCAAGGGCACCAGGGTCACCGTCAAGCTCCGGCTCAAGGACGTCCAGGGGGCGAAGGGCGTGTACGGCACCCAGTCCAAGGACGTCCGCTTCACCATCGGCCGCGCGCAGACCAGCGTCGCCGACCTCGCCACCAAGAAGCTCACCGTCACCACCGACGGCCGGGTCAGCGCCGTCTACGCGATCTCCGGCGGCGCACCGGACTACCGCACCTGGGGCGGCAGGATGGTCATCTCCGAGCAGTACCAGCAGACCCGGATGAACTCGCAGACCGTCGGCCTCGGCAGCGAGTACGACATCGCCGACGTGCCGCACGCCCAGCGGCTCACCACCTCCGGCACGTTCATCCACGGCAACTACTGGTCCCCGGCGTCGATCTTCGGCGGCCAGAACACCAGCCACGGCTGCGTCGGCCTGAAGGACGCCAAGGGCGGACAGGACCAGAGCGTCGACGGCTACAGGTTCTTCAAGAGCTCGATGATCGGCGACGTGGTCGAGGTCGTGAACTCCGGCGACAAGACCGTCGAACCGTCCAACGGCCTGAACGGCTGGAACCTGGGCTGGGCCGCGTGGAAGGCCGGCAGCGCGCTCTGAGCCTGCTGCGGGGCCCGTCGAACGCCCTGAGCCCCTGCCTGTGCGGGCCCGCCGGGCGCCCTGAACCGCCGCGTGTACAGCGCCCGCCGGGCGCCCTGAACCGTTTCGCCGAAAATTCTCCCCGGGCGGACCGAACCTCATCGGGCGCCCGAGGAGTCGGGTGGGTGTGAAACGCGAGCAGAGACAGCGCCAGGACGCCGAATTCAGCGCGTTCGTCGCCGGCAACAGCCGTCAACTCATCAGGCTGGCCGAGCTGTTGACCGGCGACCCGCACCGGGCCCGGGACATCGTGCAGTCCGCGCTGGAACGCGCCTACCTGCACTGGCACCGGATCACCGCCGACGACCCGACCGCGTACGTCCGGCGGATCGTGGTCAACCAGCACCGCGACTGGTGGCGGCGGCTGCGCAACCGCGAGCTGCCGACCGACCGCACGCCCGAGCGGCCCGGCCGCGAGGACCTCGCCGAACGGCAGGCCCAACAGGCCCTGCTGCAGCAGGCGCTGGCCACCCTCACGCGGCGGGAGCGGTCGGTGGTGGTGCTGCGCTACTACGGCGACCTCAGCGAGGCCGAGACCGCCGCCGAACTGGGCATCGCCCCCGGCACGGTCAAGAGCACGCTCCACCGGGCGCTGTCGAAGCTGCGCGCGCGACCCGAACTCGCCGACCGCGACGGTGGTGCGGCGGGTCTGAACCCGAGGAACATCGAGGTGAAGGTGTGAGCTTCGACAAGCGGCTCGGCGAGCTGCTCAAGGACGAGAACCGGGAGTACCGGGAGGCGGCCGGGCTGGCGCCCGGGCCGATCATCGCGCGGGCGCGCCGCCGCCGGGCCCGGCGGACGGCGGGGGCGGGTGCGGCGGCCATGGCCGTGGCGCTGGTCTGCGGCGTCACGGCGGTCACGGCCGGCGGCGCCCGGCAGACCGGGCAGGTGGCGGGGGCCGCGGGCGTGGCGCTGACGCCGTCGGCCGGGGCGGCCGCCGCCTCGGCACCCACGCCCACACCCACGCCGACCTCGACGGCGTTGCCGCGGTCCCCGGTCCGGCAGCTGGCCCCCGGCGAGAAGTTCGAGTACACCGACGGCGAGCGGATCTGGGTCACGGCGACCGAGAAGTGCGAGGAGTCCCGGGGCGTGGACGGCGTCTGGAGCTCGGGCACGGGGTGCCGGGACTCCACCAGCGACAACCTGGACCACGAGAAGCCCACCATCGGTTACCAGGGCTCGCTCGGTCAGGACCGTGCCGTCCTGACCGGCCTCTACCTCGGCCCGGTGCCCACCCGGGTCGTGGCCTTCACGGGCGGGAAGCCGACGGTCGCCACCGTGGTCACCACCACCGGCATGGAGGGTTGGAGGGCCTACTACGTGGTGCTGCCGGGCGCTCCCGCGCTCGCTGACGGCCGCTCCAGCAGCCCGGCCGTCGCCGCCTACGACGCCGAGGGCAGGCTGCTGGCCGAGCTGCCGGGCCGTGGCGCGGACGGCGCCCAGGAGAAGGCCCCGGCCCGGCTGTAGCACCCGGGGCCTGCCGGAGCGGGTGGAGTCGGCGGGCTCCCGGCGGGCGGCGGTGACGGTCCGACGCACGTCCGGAACGCGACGGCCGAACGCGACCGGCCGGAGGACGCCCGAACGGACGGCCGAACGCGACCGGCCGGAGGACGCCCGAACGCGACGGCCGAAACCCGCCGGACTCGGCGCGGCCACGGCGGCAGGGTGGGCCGTATGACGACAACCACCACGCCCGCCCCGGCCGTCCGCCCGGTCGACGCGGCCGTCCACCGCTCCCTGCTGGTGCGCGACGACGCGGGGCGCCCGCCCGTCCGCTCGACCGACGAGACCGGCGGCGCCCCGCTGCGCTGCTGCCTCACCCGGGCGCTGCCCGGCGACCGGATCGCCCTCGTCGCCTACGCCCCGCTCCGGCGCTGGGCCGCCGAGACCGGGGCCGACCCGGGCCCGTACGACGAGGTCGGCCCGGTCTTCGTGCACGACGGCCCGTGTGCCGGCGCGGGCCCGGCCTGGCCGGCCGCGTTCCACACCGGTGACCGGGTGCTGCGCGCGTACGACCGGCGGGGCCACATCCTCGGCGGCATGCCCGTCTCCCCCGAGACCGCCGAGGCGGGCGCCGCCGCCCTGCTCGCCGACCCGGAGGTGGCCGTGGTGCACGTCCGCGCACTGCAGTTCGGCTGCTTCATGCACGAGGTCCGGCGGGCGCGGTGAGCCCGGTCCGGCCCGGGGCTCAGCGCTTGGCGTAGTCGACGAAGCCCTGCCAGTCGAGGGCGACGCAGGGCTCGTCGCCCACCACCCAGGCGTCGTGACCGGGCGGGCAGATCATGAAGTCGCCGGGGCCGTACTCGGCCTCCTCGCCGTCGTCCATCACGATCTTCATCCGGCCGGAGATCACGTACCCCAGGTGGGAGGCCTGGCAGCTGTCGGTGCCGGCGATCGGCTTGATGTGCTGGGACCACCGCCAGCCGGGCTGGAAGACCGCCCGCCCGACGGCGCCGCCCTCCAGGTTGACCAGGCGCAGTTCGCCCGTGCCCGCCTCGAAGGGGCGGACCTCCTCGGCCTGGTCGTCGAAGTTCCTGCGGATGAGGCCGGCCATCGGTACTCCTCGGGACACGGCCGGCCCCCGTCACCGGGGCTCGGTGACGGGGGCCGGCCCGCTGGTCCTTCCAGTCTGCGCCCGGCCGGGAGCAGCCGCGCAGCGATCAGTCCTGCGGGGTGCGGGCGACGCCGATCGGGCAGCTGGCGCCGGTGCCGCCGAGACCGCAGTAGCCGTTCGGATTCTTGGCGTCGGACAGGTACTGCTGGTGGTACGGCTCGGCCGGGTAGAAGGGGCCGGCCGGGGCGATCTCGGTGGTGACCGCGCCCAGGCCGAGCGCGGTCAGGGCCGGCTGGAAGGCGTCCCGGGTGGCGACCGCGGCCGCCGCCTGGGCGGGCGAGTGGGTGTAGACGGCGGAGCGGTACTGGGTGCCGACGTCGTTGCCCTGCCGGTTGCCCTGGGTCGGGTCGTGCGCCTCCCAGAAGGTCTTCAGCAGCCGCTCGTACGGGATCACCGCCGGGTCGAAGACCACCCGGACCGCCTCGGTGTGCCCGGTCAGCCCGCTGCACACCTCGTCGTACGTCGGGTTGGGGGTGTACCCGCCCTGGTAGCCGACCAGTGTCGTCCAGACGCCGGGCAGGCGCCAGAACGTCCGCTCCGCGCCCCAGAAGCAGCCCAGCCCGAAGTCGGCCACCTCCAGCCCCTCCGGGTACGGCCCGGTGAGCGGGTGGCCGAGCACGGTGTGCGGCTCGCTCAGGGCGAAGGCCGGCGTCTCCCGGCCGGGCAGCGCCTGGCCGGCCGGGACGAGTGAAGTCTTGTGGCGGTTGAACAGCACGGCCTGCTCCAACTGGTCGGAAAAGGTGGCAAGGGTGACGCAGGGTGCAACGCGGACGGCGGCCCCCGGATTCCGCGGGCGTCGGGGATTCCGGAAGGCACCCCGCCGTTCGCCCACTACGCTCGGAGGCATGACCGAGCACCAGCTTCCCCAGGGCTTCGAGACTCTCGCCATCCACGCGGGTCAGGAAGCAGACCCCCAGACCGGGGCCGTCGTCACGCCGATCTACCAGGTGTCCACCTACAAGCAGGACGGGGTGGGCGGCCTGCGGGGCGGCTACGAGTACAGCCGCAGCGCCAACCCGACCCGCACCGCGCTGGAGGAGTGCCTCGCGGCGCTCGAAGGCGGCGCGCGCGGGCTCGCCTTCGCCTCCGGCCTGGCCGCGGAGGACACCCTGCTGCGCACCATCCTCAAGCCGGGCGACCACATCGTGATCCCCAACGACGCCTACGGCGGCACCTTCCGGCTCTTCGCCAAGGTGCTGACCCGCTGGGGCGTCGAGTTCTCCGTCGCCAACACCCAGGACCTCTCGACCGTCCGCGAGGCGCTGCGCCCGAACACCCGCGCGGTCTGGGTGGAGACGCCGTCCAACCCGCTGCTGGGCATCACCGACCTGGCCGCGCTCGCCGAGATCGCGCACGGCGCCGGCGCGCTGCTGGTGGTGGACAACACCTTCGCCAGCCCCTACCTGCAGCAGCCGATCTCGCTGGGCGCGGACGCGGTCGTGCACTCGACCACCAAGTACATGGGCGGCCACTCGGACGTCGTCGGCGGCGCCCTGGTGCTGGCCGACGCCGCCCTCGGCGAGGAGGTCGCGTACCACCAGAACGCGATGGGCGCGGTGTCCGGCCCGTTCGACGCCTGGCTGGTGCTGCGCGGCATCAAGACCCTGGGTGTCCGGATGGACCGCCACAGCTCGAACGCGGAGAAGGTCGCCGAGCTGCTGGCGGGCCACCCCAGGGTGAGCCAGGTTCTCTACCCGGGCCTGCCCGAGCACCCCGGCCACGACATCGCCGCCAAGCAGATGAAGGCGTTCGGCGGCATGGTCTCGTTCCGGGTCAACGGCGGCGAGGAGGCGGCGGTCGAGGTCTGCAACCGGGCGCAGCTGTTCACCCTCGGTGAGTCGCTGGGCGGTGTCGAGTCGCTGATCGAGCACCCCGGCCGGATGACCCACGCCTCGGTGGCCGGCTCCGCCCTGGAGGTGCCCGCCGACCTGGTGCGCGTCTCGGTCGGCATCGAGTCGATCGACGACCTGCTGGCCGACCTCACGCAGGCGCTCGGCAAGTAGCGGCCGGGTCCTGTCCGGCCGGTCGCGTCGATCCGCCGAGATCGGCCGGACAGGACCTAACCGCCCTGCCGGCCCGCCGTGTACGACTCCATGGAGTGGTTGAAGCGGGCCAGCAGGGCGCAGAACGCGCGCTGCTCCTCGGGTGGCCAGCCGGCCATCAGCCGGCGGGCCAACTCGGCTCGCCCGGCGCTGACTTCGGCCAGCCGTCGGGTGCCGACCGGGGTCAGCGCGAGCCGGACGGCGCGGCGGTCGGCCGGGTCCTGGACCCGGCCCACCAGCCCGGCCGCGACCAGCGGGGCGACCTGCCGGGTGACGGTGGAGGAGTCGACGCCGAGCGCGTCGGCCAGGGCCTTGACGTTGACGGGCCCGTGCCGTTCCAGCCGGTCGAGCAGCAGATAGGCGGCCCGGTCCAGCGCGCCCACCGCGTCGGAGCTGCGGACCTGTTCCATTCGCCGGGCGAACACCGCCAGCTGGTACTGGAGTTGGGTGTGCACGGGGTCGGTGCGGTCGGTGGCCTGGGGCGAGGTCGTCGTCATCGCGGCTCACGATCGTCGTGCGGTGAGGGAGGCTCAGGACCAGCAGCGTACGCGGGCCGGGCGGGCCCGGGAACAGGCCCGACATCCCGGGTTGGCGGCGTCACCCACCGTAGGCTGGCGGTATGCACAGCTGGCCGATCACCATCGACGATGTCCGCGGCGCCCAGAAGATGCTCGCCGGGGTCGCCCGGGTGACGCCGATGGAGGGGAGCCGGCACCTGTCCGCGATGATCGGTGCGCCGGTCCACCTGAAGTGCGAGAACCTGCAGCGCACCGGCTCGTTCAAGCTGCGCGGGGCGTACGTGCGGATCGCGGGACTCTCGCCGGTGCAGCGGGCCGGCGGGGTGGTCGCGGCAAGCGCCGGCAACCACGCCCAGGGGGTGGCGCTGGCGGCGTCGCTGCTCGGGGTCCGTTCGACGGTCTTCATGCCGGTGGCCGCGCCGCTGCCCAAGGTCGCGGCGACCCGCGAGTACGGCGCCGAGGTCCGGCTGCACGGCGCCAACGTGGACGAGGCCCTGCAGGCCGCGCAGCGGTACTCGGAGGCGACCGGGGCGGTGTTCATCCACCCCTTCGACCACTGGGACGTGGTCACCGGCCAGGCCACCGTCGGCCTGGAGATCCTGGAGCAGTGCCCGGAGGTGCGCACCATCCTGGCCGGCGTGGGCGGCGGCGGGCTGCTGGCCGGGATCGCGGCGGCGGTGAAGCCGCTCCGCCCGGACGTGCGGGTGATCGGTGTGCAGGCGGCGGGCGCGGCCGCGTACCCGCCCTCGCTGGCGGCCGGGCGGCCGGTGACGCTGGAGCACTTCGCCACCATGGCGGACGGGATCATGGTCGGCCGGCCCGGGGACATCCCGTTCGAGGTGGTCAACACCCTGGCGGACGGCGTCCGTACGGTGTCCGAGGACTCGCTCTCGCGCGCCCTGCTGCTGGGCCTGGAGCGGCTGAAGCTGGTGGTGGAGCCGGCCGGGGCGAGCCCGGTGGCGGCGCTGCTGGAGCAGCCGGAATCCTTCGAGGGCCCGGTGGTGGCGGTGCTCTCCGGTGGCAACATCGACCCGCAGCTGATGCAGCGGGTGCTGCGGCACGGCCTGGCGGCGGCCGGTCGCTACCTGTCGCTGCGGGTGCGGCTGGCGGACAAGCCGGGATCGCTGGCGGACCTCCTCGGGGTGCTGACCCGGGTGGACGCCAACGTGCTGGACGTGGCGCACGTGCGGATCGACCCGCAGCTGGGGCTGACCGAGGTCGAGGTGGACCTCCACCTGGAGACCAAGGGGCCGGAGCACTGCGCGGCGGTGCTCGGTGAGCTGCGGGACGCGGGGTACGTCGTCTCCCGGTAGGTCCCGCGGCTCGCGCGGGCCGGGGAACCGTCAGTGACCTCCGTCGCCACGGCGGAGCCATGCCTCTTGACGCGATGTATCGCGTGCTACCAGACTCGCGATACATCGCGTCCTGTCGCCGTGTGGCCGGAAATCGAGTCGCCCGCACGGCTTGATACGGGGCAGAGTGGGACAGATCGCTCATATCGCCCGAGGAGATGAGGCAGGCCATGGCGCCAGCCATCCAAGCCGAGAACCTGGTGAAGACCTTCGGCGACGTACGAGCCCTGGACGGCGTCAGCCTCGACGTTCCCGAGGGCACGGTGCTCGGGCTGCTCGGCCCGAACGGCGCCGGCAAGACCACCACCGTGCGCGTCCTCACCACCCTGCTCCGACCCGACTCCGGCCGCGCGGTGGTCGCCGGCGTCGACGTTCTCCAGCACCCCAACCAGGTCCGCAGCATGATCGGGCTCTCCGGCCAGTACGCCGCCGTCGACGAGTACCTCACCGGCTTCGAGAACCTGCAGATGGTCGGCGAGCTCTACCAGATGAGCGCCCGCGAGGCGAAGGCACGGGCACTGGAACTGCTGGAGTGGTTCAACCTCACCGAGGCCAAGGACCGCACCGCCAAGACCTACTCCGGCGGCATGCGCCGCCGCCTCGACCTCGCCGCCGCCCTGGTCGTCCGCCCGCCGGTGATGTTCCTGGACGAGCCGACCACCGGCCTCGACCCGCGCAACCGGCTCGCGCTCTGGGAGGTCATCGAGACCCTGGTCGAGCAGGGCACCACGCTGCTGCTCACCACCCAGTACCTGGAGGAGGCCGACCGCCTCGCCCACGACATCGCCGTGGTCGACCACGGCCGGGTGATCGCCCGCGGAACCGCCGACCACCTCAAGGCGCAGATCGGCGGCGAGCGGATCGAGGTCGTGGTGCACCGCGCCGACCTGGTCGGCGACGCGGTGGCCGCGCTCTCGGAGTTCGCCCTGGGCGAGCCGGCCGTCGAGAAGAACACCCGGAAGATCACCGTCCCGGTCAGCGGCGGCGCCCGGGTGCTCGCGGACGCCATCCGCGAGCTGGACGCCCGCTCGATCGAGATCGACGACATCGGCCTGCGCCGGCCGACCCTGGACGACGTCTTCCTCTCGCTCACCGGCCACGTCACCGAGGCCGAGGAGGAGGAGAAGGGTGCCGCCGGCAAGGGCGGCAAGGGCGGCCGGGGCCACGGCGGACGCGGCAGGGGCCAGACCGGGAAGGACGACGACGACGGCGCCGCCGGCGAGGGCGGCCGGGGCCCCGGCCAGCAGGCCGTCCCGGCCGGCAAGGAGCTGTGAGATGACGACCGCCACCGAGCACGCCATCGGCGGCGCGGTCCCCAAGCAGCGCCGGGGCGCGGCCGCCACCCTGCACGACTCCTGGGTGGTCGCCAAGCGCAACCTGCGCCGGATGACCCGGATACCCGAGATCGTGGTGTTCGGGCTCATGCAGCCGGTGATGTTCGTGCTGCTGTTCTCGTACGTCATGGGCGGGGCCATCCAGATCCCCGGGACGCAGGCCAGCTCGTCCACGTACATCCAGTTCCTGATGGCCGGCATCTTCGCCCAGACCGTCACCTTCGCCACCGCCGGCGCCTCCGCCGGCATCGCGGAGGACATGACCAAGGGCCTGGTGGACCGGTTCCGCTCGCTGCCGATGGCCCGCTCGGCCGTCCTGGTCGGCCGCACCCTGGCGGACCTCGTCCAGACCGCGTTCACACTGGTCGTGCTGGCCCTGGTGGCACTGGCGGTCGGCTGGCGCATCCACAACGGGGTGCTCAGCGCGCTCGGCGCGTTCGGGCTGCTGCTCCTGCTCGGCTACGCCTTCTCCTGGATCGGCGCGCTGATCGGCCTCTCGGTGCGCAGTCCCGAGGCGGCCACCTCGGCCGGGCTGATCTGGCTCTTCCCGCTGACCTTCATCTCCAACGCGTTCGTGCCGATCAGCTCGATGCCGGGATGGCTCCAGGGGATCGCCTACTGGAACCCGTTCAGCGCCACCGTGCAGGCCTGCCGCGACCTCTTCGGCAACCAGGTCGGCCCGGTGGACAGCGCCTGGCCGATGCAGCACGCCGCGCTGGTGTCGGTGCTCTGGTCGCTGCTGATCACCGCGGTGTTCTCCTGGCTGTCGGTGCGCAAGTACCGCTCCGCCGTGGGCTGACGCCCGGCGTGCACGTGCGAGGGCGGCCGTGGGGTCCCTCCACGGCCGCCCTCGGTGCGTCGGCGGGTCAGCCGTTGTGCGGCTTCACCTCGGTGATCGTCACCGAGGCCTGCTTGCCGTTCGGCAGCTCGTACGTCGCCTCTTCGCCGACCTTCTTGGTGTCGATGGCGCGGCCCAGCGGCGACTGCGGGGAGTAGACGTCCAGGTCGTCGCTGCCGGCCATCTCGCGCGAGCCGAGCAGGAAGGTCATGGTGTCGTCCTCGTCGCCGTCGAAGGCGACCGTGACGACCATGCCCGGGGCCACCACGCCCGAGTCCGCCGGGGCCTCGCCGACCTTGGCGCGCTCCAGGAGCTGGGTGAGCTGGCGGATCCGCAGCTCCTGCTTGCCCTGCTCCTCCTTGGCCGCGTGGTAGCCGGCGTTCTCCTTGAGGTCACCCTCTTCGCGCGCCGCCTCGATCTTCTGGGCGATCTCGATGCGCCAGGGGCCGGTCAGGTGGTCCAGCTCGGCCTTGAGCTGGTCGTAGCCGGACTGAGTGAGCCAGGTCACGTGGTCGCTGGTCTGGGTCACAGGTGCTCCTCGTAGGTGCTGGGGCTGTGCTGAGGGTGTGAGTCGTCAGCAGGGGTGGTGGTGGAGATATCGGTCGTAACTACAAAGCAACGCCCGCTCCCGTACCTCTTGGTGCGGAAGGGGCGAAACCACGAGCCTAACAACTCCCGCCGACAAGCGGGAGAGTCGTTGGCGCGTCATTGACGACAGCATTGCGCCGAGGTGTACAGGACCGGTGTGGCAGGACTCCTCTACGGATTCCCGCTCTCCAGATCGAATATGCGCCCGGGCGTGCCGCGATCGCCAGTCATTACTTCGCCGGCGTGCATCCCAGCAGCTCGGCGGTGGTGCCGCGGGCGGTGGTCCGCAGGCTCACGGTGGCGTCGTAGCTGCCGCCGTCCTTCGGGACGGGGAAGTCGGCCATGCCGACCACCGCGCCGTCCTCGCCCTGCGAGCGGACGGTACAGCTGCCCGCCGTGCCGTCGCTCTTGCGCACCGCCAGGTGCAGCTTCATCTCGCCGTCCGAGACCGCCTCGAAGGAGGGGACGGTGCCGTTGATGGTGGTCTCGCGGATCAGGTAGGAGCCGCCCAGCCAGGCGAGCAGGCCCAGTGCCAGGACGCCGCAGACCGCGCCCACCACCTTGAGACGGCGGTCGGCCTCGCGGTCGCCGTGCCGTCCGTAGCGCCCCTCGGGCAGCTGTGCAGCGGTGGTGGTGCCAGAGCTCATCGAACTCAGTCCTCTCGTGGGAGGCCCGCCTGGGTGGTGCGGGGAATGCGACGCTCCTCCAGTCCGTCACTATAGGAGGGGCACGCCCGCGGCCGGTCCGGCGGGGGCGGGGCTCGGCCGTGTCGGCGGCGTGGCGATGTGGCGCCGCGGCGTACCGGGCGGCCGGTCCCGCGGTGACGTGGTCCCGAACCGAACGGCTCGGACGGTGGGCAGACCGGACTTCGCGGGAGCCCAGACATTGTGGAAGGAACGCAGGCGTTGACTGAGCAGTTGCGACTCATGGCGGTGCACGCCCACCCGGACGACGAGTCCAGCAAGGGCGCGGCCACCATGGCCATGTACGTCGACCAGGGGGTGGACGTGCTCGTGGCCACCTGCACCGGGGGGGAACGCGGGTCGGTCCTCAACCCGAAGCTTCAGGGGAAGCCGGAGATCGAGGAGAACATCCACGAGGTCCGGCGCAAGGAGATGGACGAGGCCCGCGCGATCCTCGGGATCAAGCAGGCCTGGCTGGGCTTCGTCGACTCGGGCCTGCCGGAGGGCGATCCGCTGCCCCCGCTGCCCGACGGCTGCTTCGCCCTGCAGGACGTCAAGGAGGCGGCCGAGCCGCTGGTCCGGCTGATCCGCGAGTTCAAGCCGCAGGTCATCACGACCTACGACGAGAACGGCGGGTACCCGCACCCGGACCACATCATGACCCACAAGATCACCATGCTGGCCTTCGACGCCGCCGGTGACCCGGACGCCTACCCGGACGCCGGCGAGCCCTGGCAGCCGCTGAAGCTCTACTACAACCACGGCTTCCCGATGGGCCGGATCCGCGCGCTGCACGCGTACCTCACCGAGCACGGCCACGAGTCGCCGTACGGCGAGTGGATCGAGGGGTGGGAGAAGAGCGGCCGCAAGGAGCGCGAGATCACCACCCGGGTCCGCTGCGACGACTGGTTCGAGACCCGGGACCGGGCGCTGATC
This sequence comes from Kitasatospora sp. NPDC032757, assembly GCF_055579305.1. Taxonomy (NCBI): domain Bacteria; kingdom Bacillati; phylum Actinomycetota; class Actinomycetes; order Kitasatosporales; family Streptomycetaceae; genus Kitasatospora; species Kitasatospora sp. NPDC032757. Next base: position 20,837 of record NZ_JBVINN010000004.1, read on the forward strand.
GCGCACGCCACCCAGATCGACCCCGACGGCCCCTGGTTCCGCGTGCCGCTCGAGGTCCAGCGCGAGGTCTGGCCGACCGAGGACTACGAGCTCGCCCGCACCCTGATCGACGCCGACCTGCCGGAGGACGACCTGTTCGCCGGCCTGCGCACCCCCACCCTGGCGGTCGAGGCCGCCGACACGCGCGACTGACCCACCCCCGATGGCCCGGCTCCCCGTGAGCCGGGCCACCATAGAGATATGAGCGCCCCCGTGAACCTCACCCACATCGCCGCCGAGCTCGCCCTCGACGAGACCAAGGTGACCCCCGGCCTGCTGGGCTTCGTGGTCTTCGCCGCCCTCGGCGTGGCCACCTGGTTCCTGGTCAAGTCGATGAACAAGCAGTTCAAGCGCGTCGACTTCGTCGAGGAGCCGGAGACGCCGAAGGAGTGAGACGGGGCCCCCGTCCGCGCGCCGATGCGCAAGGATGGGGGCATGCCGAACCGTCTCGCGGACGCGACCTCGCCCTACCTGCTCCAGCACGCCGAGAACCCGGTGGACTGGTGGCCGTGGGGCCCCGAGGCGTTCGAGGAGGCGGAGCGGCGCGGGGTGCCGGTGCTGCTGTCCGTCGGCTACGCCGCCTGCCACTGGTGCCACGTGATGGCGCACGAGTCCTTCGAGGACGAGGCGCTGGCCGGGTACGCCAACGAGCGGTTCGTCGCGGTGAAGGTCGACCGCGAGGAGCGCCCGGACGTCGACGCCGTCTACATGGAGGCGGTGCAGGCGGCGACCGGGCAGGGCGGCTGGCCGATGACGGTCTTCCTCACGCCCGACAAGGACCCGTTCTACTTCGGGACGTACTTCCCGCCGGAGCCCCGGCACGGGATGCCGTCCTTCCGCCAGGTGCTCGAAGGAGTCGACGCCGCCTGGCGCGACCGCCGGGACGAGGTCGGCGAGGTCGCCACCCGCATCCGGGCCGACCTGGCCGAGCGGGCCTCGGTCTACTCGGCCGGCGCCCACCACCCGCCGGCCGAGGCGGACCTGCACCAGGCGCTGGTCACGCTCAGCCGGGACTTCGACGCCCGGCGCGGCGGCTTCGGCGGCGCGCCCAAGTTCCCGCCGTCCATGGTGATCGAGTTCCTGCTCCGCCACCACGCCCGCACCGGCTCCGAGGCGGCCCTGGAGATGGCCGTCCGCACCGGCGAGGCGATGGCCCGCGGCGGCATCCACGACCAGCTCGGCGGCGGCTTCGCCCGGTACTCGGTGGACGCCGGCTGGGTGGTCCCGCACTTCGAGAAGATGCTCTACGACAACGCGCTGCTGCTCCGCGCCTACCTGCACCTCTGGCGGGCCACCGGCGCACCGCTCGCCCGGCGGGTGGCGCTCTCCACCGCCGACTTCCTGCTGCGCGAACTGCGGACCCCGGAAGGCGCGTTCGCCTCGGCACTGGACGCCGACAGCCTCGACCCGGCCACCGGGAAGCCGGCCGAGGGGGCGTACTACGCCTGGACGCCCGGGCAGTTGGCCGAGGTGCTGGGGGAGGCCGACGCCGCGCTCGCGGCAGAGCTGTACGAGGTGACGGCGGAGGGGACGTTCGAGCACGGCGCCTCGGTGCTGCAACTGCTCGCCGACCCGCAGGACGAGGAGGCCGCCGAGCGGATCCGGGCGAAGCTGTTCGAGGCCCGCGCAGGCCGGCCCGCCCCCGCCCGGGACGACAAGGTGGTCGCCGCCTGGAACGGCCTCGCCATCGCCGCACTCGCCGAAACCGGCGCCCTGCTGGACCGCCCCGACCTGGTCGAGGCCGCCGAGCGCGCCGCCGACCTGCTGCTCGCCGTCCACCTCACCCCCGAGGGCCGGCTGCTGCGCACCTCCCGGGACGGCCGGGCCGGTGCCAACGCCGGCGTCCTGGAGGACTACGCCGACACCGCCGAGGGCTTCCTCGCGCTGTACGCCGTCACCGGCGAGGCGGAGTGGCTGGAACTGGCCGGCGGCCTGCTGGACACCGTGCTCAGGCACTTCGCCGACGAGGCGTCCGGCGCGCTGTACGACACCGCCGACGACGCCGAGGAGCTGATCCGGCGGCCCCAGGACCCGACCGACAACGCCACCCCGTCCGGGTGGACGGCCGCCGCGGGCGCGCTGCTCACCTACGCCGCGTACACCGGTTCGGCGCGCCACCGCACCGCCGCCGAGCGGGCGCTCGGCATCGTCGGGGCACTGGCCACCCGGGCACCGCGGTTCATCGGCTGGGGCCTGGCCGTCGCCGAGGCGCTGACGGACGGCCCGCGCGAAGTCGCCGTGGTCGGCCCGGCAGGGGCGACGGCGACGGCCGCACTGCACCGGGCGGCACTGCTGGGGACGGCGCCGGGCGCGGTGGTCGCACTCGGCGGGCCGTCCGGGGAGGACGGGGTGCCGCTGCTGGCCGGCCGGCCGCTGGTGGGCGGGGAGCCCGCCGCGTACGTCTGCCGGCACTTCGCCTGCGACGCGCCGACCACCGATCCGGCGGCGCTGGCCGAGCGGCTCGGGGCACTGCCGGAGCTGAGCGGCCCGGTCGGGTAATTCGGTTGGTCCCGGTCCGGCGGGCGGGCCAGAATCGGGCATGACCTGGACATTGACGACCTCCCTCGACGAGTTCCGCGCCCGGGCCGGCGACTTCCTCGACGCCCGCCCGGCCGAGAACACCGTGCTGCTCACCGTGGTCGACCGGCTGGTCAGGCGTGGGCTGCACGTCTTCGGGGAGAGCGCGCCGGTCTTCGGCTGGTGGAGCCGCGAGCCGGGCGGCCCGGTCGAGGGCGCCTTTCTGCGGACGCCACCGTTCGAGCCGCGACTCGGCGTGATGCCGGACGCGGCGGCCGCCGCGCTCGCCGGTGAACTGGCCGCGGCCGGGCCCGGGTTCGCCGAGGTCCCCGGGGTTTCCGGCGGCGAGTCGGCGGTCCGGGCGTTCACCGCCGCCTGGCAGGCCGCCACCGGCGCCACCGCGTCCCTCCGGTTCAAGCAACGGCTGTACCGGCTGGGCGAGTTGACCGACCCGCCGCGCCCGCCCGCCGGCCGCCACCGGGTCGCCACGCCGGCCGACCGCGAGGTGCTGATCGAGTGGTACGAGGCGTTCGCGGTCGAGGCCACCGTCGAACTCCCCAACATCCCGGGCACGGTGGACGAGCGCATCGCCGACGGCCTGCTCCACCTCTGGGAGGACGGCGGCCGCCCCGTCGCGATGGCCGGGAACAGCCCCGTGGTCGCCGGCATGACCCGGGTCGGCCCGGTCTACACGCCCGTCGAGGCACGCGGGCACGGCTACGCCAGCGGCGTCACGGCGGCCGCCTCGGCAGCCGCCCTCGCCCGGGGCGCGGCCGAGGTGCTGCTCTACACCGACCTCGCCAACCCGACCAGCAACTCGATCTACCAGAAGATCGGGTACCGGCCGGTGGAAGACTGCCTGACGCTGGACTTCGCGGACTTCGCGGACTTCGCGGACTTCGCGGACGTCCCGGATGTCGCGGATGTGCCGGACGTCGCGGACTTCGTGGGCTGATCGGGTCTGCGGGCCGGTGGGGCCGGGTAAGCCGGGTGAGGGGGTGACCGCGATGGGGGACGGGCTACTCGTCCGGGCAGGCAGGCTGGGCCCGGGGGAGGTGGTGGCCGGCGCGCTCGCCGCCAACCTGGGACTGCTGGTGGTCTCACTGGTCGCGGGCGGGCTGCTCGTCCGGCGGTACGGCGAGCGGCGGGTGACACCGCCGCCCCCGCCGCCCGACCGGCGCGAGGTGCTGCTCGCGGCCACCGCCGTCCTGCTCAACTCCGTCGTCGGCGTGGCCGGCTGGGCGCTCTGGCGGGCCGGCTGGATCCGGCTCTCCGCGGACACCGGACTCCGCGCCGCGGCCGACCTGGTGGTGTTCACCCTGGTGATGGACGGCCTGATGTACGGCGGTCACTGGCTGGCCCACCGCCGCCGGCTCTACCGGCTGGCCCACGAACTCCACCACGGCTACCCCGACCCGCGCCCCGCCACCCTCTTCGTGCTGCACCCGCTGGAGGTGCTCGGCTTCGGCGGCACCTGGCTCGCGGTGCTCTGCGTTCGGGAGATGTCCGCCGTCGCCCTGCTCGGGTACATCGGCGTCAACCTGGTCTTCGGCCTGCTGGGGCACCTCGGCGTCGAACCGTTCCCCGCCCGGATCCGGCGGCGCGCGGTCTTCCGCTGGGTCGCCCTGCCGATGTTCCACGCCGGCCACCACGCCGACCCGGCCGTCAACCTGGGCTTCTACACCACCCTGTGGGACCGGCTGTTCGGCACCATCGACCCGGCCTACGACACCCGCCGCACCACCGAATGGCCGGCACCCGCCGGCCGTCAGTCGATCGCGCGGACCCCGGGCGACAGCTCGGCCCGGCCCTGGCAGTCGTGAAGCACGACCTGCTCAACCCGGACGAGGGCTGGTACGGGAGGGACCCGGCCAGCGCGTCGTTCGGCGCCCAGCGCTTCGCCGTGGACGACTTCGGCCAGACGACGGACATCATCGGGGCGCACACCAAGTACCTGACCCCGGAGGGCGGCGGCCCCTCGCTGGGGAACATCGCCTCCATCGTGACCCGCGGCTGCGACGTCGTGCGGGTGGAGGGTCGATGAGGTTCCGCTGGAAGGTGGTCGTCCCGCTCGTGGTGGTGGTCTCCGTGCTGATCACCGGAGTGGGATTGTTCTACAACGGATACGGGCCCATGGCATTGCGGGACAAGCGTGTCCTGCACCTGAAGGACCCGGCGGTGGCGAAGGACCGGATCGACGAGTTCCTGCGCGCCACCATGGCCGGAATCTCGCCGCACGTGGCCTTCCTCGGCGGCGACTACCAGGTGACGCGCGAGGAGGACCACTGGGACGGCGAGCCGAGCCTGAAGTCGCGGCTCTTCGGAGCAGTCGCCATCCGTACCCGGATATCGCAGGTGAAGCTCCCGGGCTTGCTCGACCAGATCAGCCGGAACTGGGAGAGCCTGGGATGTGGCCCGGTGGACCGGACGGAGACCGGGCAGTACAGCCCGGGACTGGCCTCCCTCGGCTGCGCGACCTTCGACGACCTGTTCGTGGGGCTCAGCGCGTCCTCTGACGGGTCGTACAACAGTATCTCCTTCAGTGCGGAACTCGACTTCGTGCGGTACCGGCCCGCTGATGAGTACGGGCCGATGCCGTCACTGCCCCGGGGGTCGACAGGCGAGCGCGGCGGCGACCTGGACGACCCCTACTGGTCCCACTGACCTCTCCGCTACTCCCAGTCCCACCGGACGCCCAGCAGGCACGGCTGCAGGGCGGAGGCCACCAGGTGCACGCACCGGTGGCCGTCGAGTGTCAGCTCCTCCGTCTCGTACGGCTTCTCGCCGGGTGAGTGCAGCGCGAAGCGGTGGCAGCGGACGGGGAGGGCGGCGGGGTGGAAGGTGACCTGGAGGACGTACTGGCCGGCGCCGGAGTTGAAGCCGCGGACGTACTCGCTGCTGGGGGTGGGGGTCGGGGCGTCGTCGAAGCCGTAGCCGAGGAGGTGGGTGTCGCCGGCGCGGAGGCGGCGGTCGAGGAGGAGTTCGGCGACGAGCAGGTCGTGGGCGGGGTCGCGGCGGATGCGGCCGGGGCGGCAGTTCTCCTCGGCGCGGACGCCGACGCGGTCGATGTCGCAGCCGGGGTCGCCCTGGTAGATGGCGAGGTAGCGGTCGATGCCGTCGCGGTGGGCGCGCAGGGCGTGCTGGGAGTCGCGGCGGACGAGGTGGCGGTCGGGGCCGATGCGGATGCGTTCGATGTGGGTGATGGTGTGCAGGCCGGTGTCGCGCGGGCTCGCGATGGTGGCGAGCAGGTCGTCGACGGCGGTGGCCGGGGTGATGAGGTCGCGGTAGGGGCGGACGGGTGGGCCGGCCGGGTCGGCGGGGGTGGCGCGGCGGGGGCCGAGGAGCCGGGTGAGGGAGTGTGCGGGGAGGTCGAGGACGTCTTCCAACGCTCTCACCGCGCGGAGGGATTCGGCGCGTTCGGGGCGGCGGCGGCCCTGCTGCCAGTAGCTGAGGCTGGTGATGCCAACCTGGACGCCGCGTTGGGCGAGGTGTTCGCGGACGCGGTGCAGGGCGAGGCCGCGGGCGGCGATGGCGGTGCGCAGGGCGAGGTGGAACGGGCCGGTGCGCAGGGCGGTGGCGAGGTCCGCCTGTTCGCTGCGTTGCATGGCGGCCTCCTCGGGGGCGGGCCGGGCAGGTTCCGGTTGGTCGTGAATATTCACATGCGGAGGGCGGTTTGTCACCGGCGGTGGCGTGCCGCGCGGTGGTTCCGGGGGTGGCGTTCACACCTGGGCGGGGTCGTTCACACCTGTGGACGGGGATCGCGAGGGCCGTTGACCAGGTTCTGTCAACGGCGGGATGCTCGGTGACGCGATCCGGACCGCACCCCCACACTTCTCCACTCCTCTGCCTGTGCAAGGAGGAACGCCCCCATGTCAGTTCCACGGATACGCCTGCGCCGTGCGGTCTCGGTGCTCGCGCTCGGCGTGCTCGGCCCGGCGCTCACCGTCGCGGCCGCCGCCCCGGCCTCCGCCGCCCCCAACGGCGCGCCGGCCCCCACCGCGCACGTCCGCCCGGCAGGTGCCTCGGGCAGTACGGCCGACCTGGCCGGCACGTACAAGAAGCTCAACATCACCATGCAGCAGCAACAGCAGACCAACTGGTGCTGGGCGGCGAGCGGCAACACCATCGCCACCTGGTTCGGCTACAGCTACAGCCAGAACCAGTTCTGCAACGCCGCGTTCGGCCGGTCGACCAGCTCCAGCTGCCCCAACAGCCAGGCCACGCTGGGAGATGTGCAGAACGGCCTGAGCTGGGTCGGCATCAACCCCGGTTCGTACGTCACCGGGTACCTGCGGTACAGCACCGTGCAGACGGAGGTGAACGCCGACCGCCCGGTCGAGACCCGGATCCAGTGGAGCTCCGGCGGCGGTCACATGCACGTGGTGTACGGGTACGACACCTCGAACAACTGGGTCTACTGGGGTGACCCGTGGCCGTCCAACTACCGCTACAACTGGGCGGACTACAACTACTACGTGTCCAACGGCACGTTCTCCTGGACCCACTCCCTGTACCGGATCGGCGCGTGAGGGGCGACCATGACCAGCATCCGTAACGCGGCCGTGGCCGTCCTGATCGCCGCCGGCCTCGGTCTGGCCGTCACCCCGGCGGCGTACGCCGGCGGCGGGGCCGGTTCTCCCGCACCGGTCACCGGTGCCGAGCTGGCGCAGGCCCGGGACGCGGCCCAGAACCCCGCCGTCCTGGACCAGTTGGGCCACTTCTTCGCCCGCAAGGGCGTGCCGCCGACCAAGCAGCTGACCATCGGCGCGGCCGAGGAGGCGCAGGCGGCGAGCGCCGCCGCGCCGAGGCTGTCCGGCGACACCGTGCCGGTCTACACCCTGGACGCGGCCTTCGTGGCCGGGACCCCGGGTGCGCCGGTGGCCAGGGCCGAGTTCACCGCCAGCAAGGCCGTCTCGGCGGACGGCCAGGTGGCCTCGGTCTGGACGGCGAAGCAGGGCAACACCTGGCGGGTCGTCAACATCGCCTCGGGCGGCGACGAGAGCGACTACGCGGCGCAGGCGGCCGGCGGCGGCGGCGGGACGGCGTTCCGCGAGCCGCAGCTCAACGCCTGGTACGTGCTGCGGGACGGCCGGGTCCTGCCGTTGGACGACGAGGCGCGGCGCTCGGTGGGCGCGGCCGGGGTGAGCCTGGCGGCGTACCAGAAGCTGGTCCAGCAGCGGTACGGGGACAAGCTGCCCGGTTCGGCGTACGACCGGGCCGGGAAGGGCGGCGGCTACCAGCCGGACGCCACCGTGCGGGAGGCGGCTGCGGAGGGCGGCGGTACCGCGCTGCCCACCGTCACGGCGGCCGCGGCCCTGGGCGTCACCGCGCTCGCGGGCGCGGGTGTCGCGCTGCGGCGGCGGGCGGGTGCCCGGCGCGGGTAGCGCCACCGGGTGAGGGGCGGCGGGGTCCGGCGCGGCAGCCGGGCCCCGCCGTCGCACGCCCGGCCGCACGGCCCGCCCGGACCCCCGCGCCGGCTACAGCCCGGCGAACCCGCGTTCCAGGAAGGCGAAGGTGTCGTCGACGAGGTCCGCGAGGTCCAGCGTCCCCTCGCTCTCGGCCCATCGCAGCGCCGCCTCGGTGGTGGCCGCGCCGATGGCGGCCGCGGTGATCCGCATCTCGAAGGTCGGCTCCTCGACGCCGGTCCGGCGGGTCAGCACGTCCAGGTAGAGCAGCTGTGGGTTGCTGGCGTCCTCGTGCATCCGGGCGCGCAGCGCGGGCACGTCCTTGACCAGCCGCATCCGGATGAGCAGTTCGTCCTGCTCGTGCTGCGACAGTTCGCGGATCAGCCCGATGAGGGACTCCCGGCAGGAGTGCAGGAACGGTTCGTCGGAGGGGCGGGCCAGCAGCGCGGTGACCATCGCCGGGTCGTACTCGTCGGTGAGGACGAGGTCCTCCTTGGTGCCGAAGTACCGGAAGAAGGTGGACTGCGAGACCTCGGCCGCCGCTGCGATCTGCTCCACGGTGGTGTTCTCGTAGCCCTGTTCGGCGATCAGCCGGTACGCCTCGCGGCGGATCGCCTGGCGGGTCTTCAGCTTCTTCCGCTCGCGCAGCGACAGCGGCGCCTCCAGCATCGCCTGGACCGGGTTGGCCGGTCCTGCTGCCGGGGGTGCCGTTGTCGGCCGCGTTGCGTTCATACCTTCGATTATCCGTGATCGGAGGCCGGCACGGAGGCCGTCCCGGACGGTGACCCCGGCTGCGACCCCGCATCGGCGGCGGCCGCCTCCCGCACCTCGGCCGCCTGGGCCGCGGCCTCGGCCGCCTCCTGCGCCTCCGCCGCCGCGCGCGGCTCGGCGCTCGGCATCCTCAGCGCGACCAGCACCGCCGACAGCACCGCGATGGCCCCGGAGGCCAGCAGCACCACCGTCATGCCGTGGACGTACGCGGCGTGCGCGGAGGCGGCCAGCGCCCGGTCCCCGGTGGCGGTGGCCACGGCGTCGGCGGCGACCACCGACTGTTCGGCCTTGTGCGCGGCCTCGGCGGGGAGCGCCGCGGTGTCCAGCGAGCCGCGGTACGAGCCGGCCAGCAGGCTGCCGAAGACGGCCACCCCGATCGCCCCGCCGACCTGGCGCAGGGTCTGGATCAGCCCGGAGCCGACGCCGGCCCGGGCGGGCGGCAGGGTGAGCAGGGCGGAGGCCTGGGCGGTGATCAGCGACAGGCCCATGCCCAGGCCCAGCAGGGTGAGCCAGACCGCGGCCAGACCGTAGCCGTCGGAGATCGCGGTGCGGCTGCCGAGCAGCAGGGCGGCGGCCAGTACGGACAGCCCGACGGAGATCACCGCGCGGGCGCCGATCCGGGTGACCAGCCGGTCGCTGAGCTTGGCGGCCACCATCAGCCCGAGCATCATCGGCATCAGCCGCAGGCCGGTGCCGAAGGCGTCGGCGCCGAGCACGCTCTGGAAGTAGAGCGGCAGGACGAAGAAGGCGCCGAACAGAACCAGCGAGACCAGCGTCGCGGCCACCGCCGACCAGCGGAAGGTCGGGTCGGCGAGCAGGGTGAGGTCGAGCATCGGGTCCCGCTGGCGGCGGCTGCGCCGTACCAGGGCGGTGAGCGCGACCAGCGAGCCGCCGAGCATGCCGAGCACCAGCGGGTCGGCCCAGCCGCGGTCGGGGCCCTCGATGATGCCGAAGGTGAGTGCGGCCAGGCCGCCCGCGCCGAGCACGGCGCCGAGCAGGTCGATCCGGGGCGCGGCGGGGTTGCGGGTCTCCGGGAGCAGCAGGACGCAGGCGACGATGCCGATGGCGGTCAGCGGGATGTTGATCAGGAAGACCGAGCCCCACCAGAAGTGCTGGAGGAGGAAGCCGCCGATCAGGGGGCCGAGCGGGGCCCCGGCCGCCAGTGAGGCGGCCAGGACCGCCGTGGCGCGGCGCTGCTCGCCGGACGGGAAGAGCCCGGGGATCACCGCCATGGACATCGGCATGACCAGCGCGCCGGCCATGCCCATCGCCGCGCGGGCGGCGATCAGGGTGCCGGGGCTGTCGGCGAGCATGCCGACCGCGGAGGAGAGGCCGAACAGGGCGAGGCCCACGGTGAGGGTCCGGCGGCGGCCGAACCGGTCGCCGATCAGTCCGGCCGGGAGCATCGCGGCGGCGAAGACCACGGTGTACGAGTCGACGATCCACTGCTGCTGCCCGGTGCCGGCCTGCAGTTGGGAGGCCAGGGTGGGCAGGGCCACGTTGAGGATCGTCATGTCGAAGCTGATCACCAGGACGCTCAGCGCGACGGCGACCAGCGCCAGCCAGCGCCGCGGGTGCGGCCCGGGCGGGGCGGGGGCGGGAGCGGCGGACACGGGCAACCTCCGGAAGCCGGTCGGAAGGGCGTGAAAGGTTCTCTCAAATGACAGTAACTCCCAAAAGATGGCGACCGTCAAGACGTCGGGATGTGGCCATTGCGTCACGCTCCGTCATGTGTCCTGGAAGTGCTGGTTCCGCACATGGAATTGACGCAACGTTGATCTGTCGTTCGCCGCTTCGGGGCGCCTGCGGGTGACTGTCGGTAGATACGATGTGGCAATCGGTCAGTGCAGGCCGACGCGTGCCGAGAGCGGAGAAGGGGTGGGGCGGCAGGAGCCGACCACTGGCCCGGCGCAGGAACCGGCGCGGGGAAGGGGAGTCCGAATGGCAGACAGGGAGTCGACCGCCCAGATCTGGGGCGCGGCGGTGGTGGTGGGATCGGCGCTGGCCGTGGTCGCCGCCTATCTGATCAACGGCGCCCCGCTGGTGCTGGCGGTCGCCGGGGTCGAGGTGCTGCTGCTGATGGCGTACGTCGGCCGCCGCTGGCGGTTGCTGCGCCAGCCCGTCGCGCCGCGTGGCCACCAGTCGGCCGGCGGGGCCCCGGACGCGGCTCACTGCGAGCGCTGCCGCCGGGCCCGCGAGGCACTGGACGCCCGGCAGGCCCGGCAGGCCCGCTCCCGCCCGTCCGTCGACGGCCCGTACGTCGACTGCTCCGGCGCCGACCGTCCCTACGCCGACCGCTCCAGCGCGTCGCCCGAGCACGCACCGCGTGAGGGTGTACCGCGCGAGGGCGCACCGCACGAGCGGGTCACGCGCGAGCGCTCGGCGGACGCCCGCCCCGACCACGGCCACCCGCCGCGCCCCGCCTCGGAGTGGACGGCGGAACGGGCGGCCACCCGGTCATCGGACCGGCCGGCCGCCCGTCATGGCGTTCCCGGCTCAGCCGGCCGCGCTGTACGCCACCAGTGAGACCCCGACGTACTGCACGATGAAGGCGCCGAGGGTGAAGGCGTGGAACACCTCGTGGAAGCCGAACCAGCGCGGTGACGGGTTGGGCCGCTTGAGCCCGTACACGACCCCGCCGACGCTGTAGAGCACCCCGCCGACGACCATCAGCACCACCACGGCGACCCCGCCGGTGTGCAGGAACTCCGGCAGGAAGAACACGGCGGCCCAGCCCAGCGCTATGTACACCGGTGTGTACAGCCAGCGCGGTGCGCCGACCCAGAAGACCCGGAACGCGATCCCGGCCAGCGCCCCGCCCCAGGCCACCCAGAGCAGCACCTGCTTCGCGGCACCGTCCAGCAGCAGGATGGTGAACGGGGTGTAGGTGCCCGCGATGATCAGGAAGATGTTCGCGTGGTCGAGCCGGCGCAGGACGGCGTCGCCGCGCGGGCCCCAGGTGAAGCGGTGGTAGACCGCGCTGACCCCGAACAGCAGCCAGGCGCTGACCGAGTAGATCGCGCAGGCGGCCTTGGCGGACGTGGAGCCGGCCTGGCAGATCAGCACGATCCCGGCGGCCACCGTGGCGGGGAACATCGCGGCGTGCAGCCAGCCGCGCCATGTCGGCTTGCTCTCCGTACGCTCCGTGATCTCCACGAGCTCAGCAGTCATGAGCAGCATGCTACCTGCTACCTACGGAGCCGTAGGTTACTGCCGCGTAGGAAGTGGTGCTCATCACTACTTGGACGTTTTGGAGTGTTCGACTCCAGGGTGCGGGTGCCCCGACTGGGCCGAAGGCGATGCCTTACTCGCCAGTAACCAGACTGAATGTAGTAAAAGATGCGTCAATTTCACCGCTGTGCCGTATTCGAGCCTTGAGGCCGGAGCTACGCTGCAAGCACCCTCAAACCCCCGCTACGCCGCCTCCCTGCCGAGATGGCGTGAAACGGAGCGATCGTGTCGTACGAGAACCTCGCTCTCAGCGCATCCGCGCCCACCCGCCACAAGCGTCTGCTGGCTTGGGTGAGCGAGATCGCGGAGCTCACCCAGCCGGACCGCATCGAGTGGTGCGACGGTTCCGAGGACGAGTACCACCGCCTCGCGGACCTGCTGGTGGCCCAGGGCACCTTCAAGAAGCTCAACGAGGAAAAGCGCCCCAACTCCTACTACGCCGCCTCGGACCCCACGGACGTGGCGCGCGTCGAGGACCGCACCTACATCTGCTCCGAGCAGGAGAAGGACGCCGGTCCGACCAACAACTGGAAGGCCCCCGCCGAGATGCGGGCCGTCTTCCAGGGGGAGAACGGTCTGTTCCGCGGCTCGATGAAGGGTCGCACCATGTACGTGGTGCCCTTCTCGATGGGCCCGGTGGGCTCCCCGCTGGCCGCGTACGGCGTCGAGATCACCGACTCCGCCTACGTCGCCGTGTCGATGCGCGTGATGACCCGCATGGGCCAGGCCGTGCTGGACCAGCTCGGCGAGGACGGCGACTTCGTCAAGGCCGTGCACACCGTCGGTGCCCCGCTCGCCGAGGGTCAGGCGGACGTGCCGTGGCCGTGCAACAGCACCAAGTACATCTCGCACTTCCCGGAGACCAGGGAGATCTGGTCCTTCGGCTCCGGCTACGGCGGCAACGCCCTGCTCGGCAAGAAGTGCTACGCGCTGCGCATCGCCTCGACCATGGCTCGCGACGAGGGCTGGCTGGCCGAGCACATGCTCATCCTCAAGCTCACCCCGCCCGCCGACGACAAGGGCCAGGCAGAGCCCAAGTACGTCGCGGCCGCCTTCCCGTCGGCCTGTGGCAAGACCAACCTGGCCATGCTCCAGCCGACCATCCCGGGCTGGAAGGTCGAGACGATCGGCGACGACATCGCCTGGATGCGCTTCGGCGCCGACGGCCGCCTGTACGCCATCAACCCCGAGGCCGGTTTCTTCGGCGTCGCCCCCGGCACCGGCGTGGACACCAACGCCAACGCCATCGAGACGCTCTGGGGCAACACCGTCTTCACCAACGTCGCCCTGACCGACGACGGCGACGTGTGGTGGGAGGGCCTCACCGACGAGCCGCCGGCCCACCTGACCGACTGGCGCGGCAACGACTGGACGCCGGAGTCCGGCACCCCGGCGGCCCACCCGAACGCCCGCTTCGCGGTCCCGGCCGCGCAGTGCCCGACCATCGCCCCCGAGTGGGAGGACCAGGCGGGTGTGCCGATCTCGGCCATCCTCTTCGGTGGCCGCCGCGCCACCGCCGTCCCGCTGGTGACCGAGTCCTTCAACTGGCAGCACGGCGTCTTCCTGGGCGCCAACATCGCCTCCGAGAAGACCGCCGCCGCCGAGGGCACCGTCGGCGAGCTGCGCCGCGACCCGTTCGCGATGCTGCCCTTCTGCGGCTACAACATGGGTGACTACTTCGCCCACTGGCTGAAGGTCGGCGCCCAGGCGGATGCCGCCAAGCTGCCGAAGATCTACTACGTGAACTGGTTCCGCAAGAACAGCGAGGGCAAGTTCGTCTGGCCCGGCTACGGCGAGAACAGCCGCGTGCTCAAGTGGATCGTCGAGCGCCTGCAGGGCGCCGGCGAGGGTGTCGAGACCCCGATCGGCGTGCTGCCGACGGTCGAGGGCTTCGACCTGGACGGCCTGGAGCTGTCGAAGGAGGACCTCGACCTGCTCTTCACCGTCGACGCCGACATCTGGCGCCAGGAGGCCGCGCTCGTCCCGGCCCACCTGGAGCTGTTCGGCGACCACACGCCCACCGAGCTGTGGGACGAGTACCGAGACCTGGTCGCGCGCCTCGGCTGAGCCTGAGCCTCAGCCGAGAGCAATCGGCGGTGCGTGGCACGAATCGCGCACCGACCGAGCGACAGGACGGCCGGAGCCCCGCCGGACGATCTTTCCCCGACCAAGGAGATCGTCCGGACCGGGACTCCGGCCGTAGCGTTTTCACCGAGGAGTGCCGCAGCGGCGCCGTCAGGGCTGGGTGTAGCCGCCGAGGAAGTCGCCGATGCGGGTGACGGCGTCGGTGATCTCCTCGGCGCGGGGGAGGGTGACCACCCGGAAGTGGTCCGGCTCGGGCCAGTTGAAGCCGGTGCCCTGGACCAGCAGGATCCGCTCGGCGCGCAGCAGGTCCAGCACCATCTGGGCGTCGTCCTTGATCTTGTAGACCTTCGGGTCCAGCCGGGGGAAGGCGTAGAGCGCGCCCTTCGGCTTCACGCAGCTGACCCCGGGGATCTCGTTGAGCAGCCGCCACGCGGCGTCCCGGGACTCCAGCAGCCGGCCGCCGGGGAGGACGAGGTCCTTGATCGACTGCCGCCCGCCGAGCGCCGCCGCGACGGCGTGCTGGGCCGGCATGTTGGCGCAGAGCCGCATCGAGGCGAGCACCGTCAGGCCCTCGATGTAGCTGCGGGCGCGGTGCCGGTCGCCGGAGAGCACCATCCAGCCGGAGCGGAACCCCGCGACCCGGTACGCCTTGGAGAGACCGTTGAAGGTGACGCAGAAGAGGTCCGGGGCCAGGGTGGCCAGCGGGATGTGCTCGGCGTCGTCGTAGAGGATCTTGTCGTAGATCTCGTCCGCGTAGACCACCAGTTTGTGCCGGCGGGCGATCTCGACCAGGCCCTCCAGGACCTCGCGCGGGTAGACCGCGCCGGTCGGGTTGTTCGGGTTGATCACCACGATCGCCCTGGTCCGGTCGGTGACCTTGGCCTCGACGTCGGCGAGGTCCGGGTACCACTCGGACTGCTCGTCGCAGCGGTAGTGCACGGCGGTGCCGCCGGCCAGCGAGACCGAGGCGGTCCAGAGCGGGTAGTCCGGCGCCGGGACGAGCACCTCGTCGCCGTCGTCCAGCAGCGCCGTCATGGCCAGCTGGATCAGCTCGGAGACGCCGTTGCCGAGGAAGACGTCCTCGACGGTGAGGCCGTGCAGGCCGCGGTCCTCGTAGTGCATCACCACGGCGCGGCGGGCCGCGAGCAGGCCCTTCGAGTCGCCGTACCCGTGCGCGGACGCGAGGTTGCGCAGGATGTCCTGGAGGATCTCCGGGGGCGCGTCGAAGCCGAACACGGCGGGGTTGCCGGTGTTGAGCTTCAGGATGCGGTGGCCCTGCTCCTCCAGCCGCATCGCCTCGTCGAGCACCGGGCCGCGGATGTCGTAGCAGACGTTGGCGAGCTTGCTGGACTGGATGACCTGCATGTCTGCCTACTTTAGGGGCACCGCGGGGCGGCCCGGCGCGCATGCGGGGAGACGCGCCGGACCGCCCGGGAGGGGCCCCTTCGATCGAGAGGCGAAGCTGTCAGCCGACCTTCCAGATCAGGGGCTCGGTGTCCAGAACGCTGCCGAAGACGAGGAACTTCGGCGGGGTGTTGGTCGGGACGAGATAGACGGCACACTGCTGCTGGGTCTGGCCGTCCGCCAGGGTGCCGGGCTTCTTGCCGGAGTCGCACTGCGGGATCGACTTCAGGATGGTCGGGGCCGGCAGGGCGCCGCCGGTGCCCGACGCGTCGGACTTCACCTTGAACCGCATCATGAAGTACTCGTCGGTGAGCGGGGCGCCGGTGCGGTTGGTGAAGGAGACGGTCACGTAATACGGCGTCCTGCCCTCCACGTCGGCCGGCTTGAAGTTGAACGACGCGATCTCGGCGGCGGTGCCCTTGACCACGGAGACCGGGGTGACGTCGGCCTTGGTCTTGCCGAGGTAGCTGCCGGTGGCGGTGGGTGCCAGCGGGTTGTCGTAGCTGATCTTGCTGCCGCTGCCGCCGCCGGCCCCGCCGATCGGGTTGCCGCTGGTGGCGGCCGAGGGGACGGGGTTCGGGGTCGAGCCGCCGCCGCCCGTGCCCGCGCCGCCGCCCGCGGTGCCGGCCGGGTCCCCGCCGGTGGCCGACGGTGCCCCGGTGGCGGCCGGGGTGCCGGTGACGGCCGCGGTCGCGCCGCCGGTGCCCGCCGCGCCCGGGTCGGCCGGGTCCGCGTTGTCCGGCCCGCAGGCCGTCAGCAGCAGGGCCAGGGCCGCGAGCGGGACGGCCGCGCGCAGCGTGTTCTGAGTGTTGGTCACAGTGATTCCCCGTGGATGATGTGGTCGGTGCGGTGCCCGGACTCCGATGGCACCGCAGGGGTCCGACGCCGATGAGCGCGGACCGGTTCCCGGAGGGCCGGTCCCGGCGGTGAGCGAGAGGGGGCACCGTGGCCGTCACGGTACTCGGTGCGGTGCTGGCCGGTCTGCTGGTGGCACCGGCGCTGCGCGGGCTGGTGGTGCGGTACGCCGTGCCAGAGGGCCAACCGTGGTGCACCGCCTGCCCGTTCTGCGCCCGGGAGCTGCGCGGCCTGCCGCCGACCGGGCGCTGCCCGGGCTGCCGGGAGCGGCTGGGCCCGCGGTCCTGGCTGGTCGAGGCGGTGACCGCGGCCTCGGCCTCGGCCGCGCTGAGTGCGGCCCACCCGGGCGACGCCCTGCTGCTGCTCTGGGCGGCCGGGCCCGGTGTGGTGCTCGGCTTCACCGACGCCCGGGTGCGCCGGCTGCCGTACCCGCTGAGCTGGACGCTGGCGGCCGGACTGGCGTTGCTGCTGGTGGTGCTGGAGCTCGTGGACGGCCGCCCGGGCGTGCTGCTGCGCTGCCTGCTGGTGGGGCTGGCCGCCGCCGCGCTCTTCGAACTGCCCGGCTGGTTCGGCCTGATGGGCGCCGGGGACACCGTCCTGGCGCTCGGTCTCGGTGCGCTGCTCGGCCGGTACGGCTGGTCGGCGGCCTTCACCGGGCTGTTCTCGGCCGCGTTCCTGGCCGGGCTCTGGGCGATCGCCCGGGCCGTGGCCGCCCTGGTCCGGCGGCGGCCGGTGCGCGGCCTGGACCTGCCGATGGGGCCCTTCCTGCTGCTCGGCACGCTGGCCGCAGTACTTCTCCGGTAGGACCGGCAGGAAGCGTGCGGGGAAGCGGACGGGCCCGCCGTACCGGTCAGGTACGACGGGCCCGTCGGCGGCGCGCGGGCCCCACCCTCAAGGAGCGGCGCGCCGTGGGTCCGTCAGCGACGGACCCCGCCGGTTACGGCATCTGGTGGACGAACGGGCCGACCGCGTTGGAGAACGCGTTCCCGTTGTTGGCGTCCCAGTTGGTGGACCAGGTCATCGCGCCGCGGATGGTGGGCCACTTGGCCGGCGGGACGAAGCTGCCGCAGTTCTTGCCGGTGGCCAGGCAGTCCAGCGCGTTGTTCACCACGGTCGGCGAGACGTAGCCGCCGCCCGCCGCCTTGCTGGAGGCCGGGAGGCCGATGCCGACCTGGTCGGGCCGCAGACCGCCCTGGATGTGGGTGCAGACCTGCGAGGTGATGAAGTCGATCGTGCCCTGGTTGTAGACCTTGCCGTCGCAGCCGTTCATGCCGCCCGAGTTGTAGAACTGGGTGTTGACGACGGTCAGGATGTCCTTGGTGTTGAGCGCCAGCTGGAAGTAGGCGCCGGCGGTGCTGTACATCCCGATGGTCTCCGGGGCCATCGTCAGGATGAAGTTCGGGCCGACCTTGGCCTGCAGGCTGTGCAGCGCGTTGGCGAGGTAGGTCGCGTTGACGCCGTTCTCCAGGTCGACGTCGATGCCGTCGAAGCCGTAGTCCTTGATGATCGCGTAGGCGCTGTCCACGAACGCGGCCGCGGCGGTGGCGTCGTTGACGGTGATCGCGCCGTTCTGGCCGCCGATGGAGAGGATGACCTTCTTGCCGGCCGCCCGCTTGGCGTTCACGTCGGCGCGGAACTGCGCGTCGGTGTAGCCGCCGAGGGCCTTGGAGAGCGCCGGGTCGAGGGTGAAGCTGATCGCGCCGGCCCTGGTGGGCACGGCGTCGGCGAAGGAGACCGCGATGATGTCGTACGCGCTCTGGACGTCGCCGAGCTTCTGGACGGTCGCGCCGTTGTCGAAGTTGTGCCAGTAGCCGGTGACCACGTGCTTGGGCAGACCGGTGGCCGGCGGCGGGGTGCTGGTCGCGGTGGCCGTGGGGGTCGGCGTCGCGGTCTGGGTCGGGGTGGCGGTCGCCGTGGGGGTGGCGGTCGCGGTCGGCGAGGCGGTGGGGGTGGGCGTCGCGGTCGGGCTCGGGGTGGAGGTGCCGCCCGGGCCGTTCAGCACGACGTCGTCCGCGAGGTAGGCGCTCTGGCCGTACCAGCCGTGCACGTACAGCGTGATGCTGGTGACGTTGGCACCGGTGGTGAAGGTGGAGGAGAGCTGGTTCCAGCTGTTCTGGTTGGACCAGCTGCTCGGGTCGGTGCCGCCGGTGCCGCGCGCACCGAGGTAGACGTACGGGCCCTGGACCCAGGCGCTCAGGCTGTAGCCGGTGTTGGGCAGCACGCTGACGGTCTGGGTGCACTCGGCGGTGTCCGCGGCGCCCGGAGTGGCCTGGAGCGCGCCGTTGCCGGAGTGGACCGGGGTGGAGACGGTGGTCGCGGCGCCGGTGCACGACCAGCCGCTCAGCGAGCCGGAGTCGAAGCCGCCGTTGGCGACCAGGTTCCCGCCGGCCGCGCTGGCGCCGCCGGCGAAGAGGGCCAGGCCGCTGCCGGCCAGGGCGAGGGCGGTGGCGCCGGCGGCGAGGGCCGGAAGGGTGCTGCGCCCGCGCTTGTGCGCGGGCTGGTTCGGCGTACGGGCCATGGAGGTGGGCTCCTGGGGGAGGAGCGGCCGCCGCGGTGGGGGGCGCGGCGGCCGCGTGTGGGGGAGGGGAGGTCCGCAGTACTGCCTCGGGTGGGGCGGGGATTCGGTGCCTGTTCCGCCCTGGGTCAAAAGCTGGACTAGACCATTGCTGGTCGTCAAGCATCGATCGTCGGCTTACGGATTCCTTAAGGAATCGGATACCGTTCCGTAGCCGTCGCCCCGGCGGCTGTGCGGTGGGCCGGTGGGCGCCTTCCGGCCACCCCCGCCACACCGGTCGCAACAGACTCCGCACAGGACCGTGACCGGACCGCTACCTGCGGCTTTACCCACCGCGTCCGCGCGGGAGTAGGCTGCGCCGGGGGTTGTGACGTACCCCGGTGAAGAGTTACGGAGGGGCCGAAAGCCATGGGTCTGCGCGATGTCGTCGAACGCACGCCGGGTCTGCGCACCCTGCTGGACGGTATGTACGGCCTCTACGGGCGCCGGGTCGAGGTCCACCTCGCCCGCACCCCGCACCACATCGGCGTGATCCTCGACGGCAACCGCCGCTGGGCCAAGGCGACCGGCGGCTCCACCGCCTACGGCCACCAGCGCGGCGCCGACAAGATCAGCGAGTTCCTCGGCTGGTGCGACGAGACGCACGTCAAGGTCGTCACGCTCTGGATGCTCTCCACCGACAACCTCTCCCGGCCCGCCGACGAGCTGGTCCCGCTGCTCGGCATCATCGAGGACGCCGTCACCGGCCTGGCCGCCGCCCGCCGCTGGAAGGTCAACCCGGTCGGCGCGCTGGACCTGCTGCCCCAGCACACCGCGGACGTGCTCAAGAGGGCCGCCGAGGAGACCGCCGGGATCGAGGGGATCACCGTCAACGTGGCGGTCGGCTACGGCGGCCGGCACGAGATCGCCGACGCCGTCCGCTCGCTGCTCCAGGAGCACGCCGGGCGCGGCACCTCGATCGAGGAGCTGGCCGAGATCCTCGACGTCGAGCACATCGCCGAGCACCTCTACACCAAGGGCCAGCCCGACCCGGACCTCGTCATCCGCACCTCGGGCGAGCAGCGGCTGTCGGGCTTCCTGCTCTGGCAGAGCGCGCACAGCGAGTTCTACTTCTGCGAGGCGTACTGGCCGGCCTTCCGCAAGGTCGACTTCCTGCGGGCGCTGCGCGCGTACGAGGAGCGGCACCGGCGGATGGGGCTCTGACCCTGCGGGATTCCCGGGGGGAGTCACCGGGCCGAGCCGCGGGGCGCCGGGGGGCCGAGCGTGGGGAGCATCCGGGCCGAGCCGCGGGGCGCCGGGGGGAGTCACCGGGCCGAGCCGCGGGCGACCGCACCGTAGGAGCTGGCCTACCCGGGCCCGGGGCGAGGCCAAACGTTCACCGGCAATGATCCGTCAGTTCGCCGGGGACGCGAATGCACCGCCCCTCGCCTGGGAATACTCCCGTCAGACCGGCCCCGAGGCCACCGGGGCAGCGGGGGCCGGCTTGCCGCGGATGACGCAGGGTCATCCGCCCTGGAGGCCTAGTGGTCAGTTCCAAGAGCCGCCGGACACCAGACCGGCGCACGTACGTTCTCGACACCAGCGTGCTCCTGGCGGACCCGCTCGCCATGACCCGCTTCGAGGAGCACGAGGTCGTCCTGCCGGTGGTCGTGGTCACCGAGCTGGAGGCCAAGCGGCACCACCCGGAGCTGGGCTACTTCGCCCGCCAGGCGCTGCGACTGCTCGACGACTACCGGATCCGCTTCGGCCGGCTCGACGAGCCGATCCCGGTCGGCGAGCTCGGCGGCACCATCCGGGTCGAGCTCAACCACTCCGATCTGTCGATACTGCCGGTCGGCTACCGGGCCGGCGGCGGCGAGGCGGACGCCCGGATCCTGGCGGTCGCCCGCAACCTGCAGGCCGAGGGGTACGACGTCACCGTCGTCTCCAAGGACCTCCCGCTGCGGATCAAGGCCAGTTCGGTCGGCCTGCTCGCCGAGGAGTACCGGGCCGAGCTGGCGGTCACCTCGGGCTGGACGGGCATGTCCGAGCTGCACGTCCCGGCCGACGACGTGGACGCGCTGTTCGCGGCCGGCCATGACGCCGCGGTGGACATCGAGGGGGCCGCCGAGCTGCCCGTCCACACCGGACTGGTGCTCAGCTCCGAGCGCGGCCGGGCGCTGGGCCGGGTGACCGGCGACGGCAGGGTCCGGCTGGTGCGCGGGGAGCGCGAGGCGTTCGGCCTGCGCGGGCGCAGCGCCGAGCAGCGGGTCGCGCTGGACCTCCTGCTCGATCCGGAGGTGGGCATCGTCTCGATGGGCGGCCGGGCCGGCACCGGCAAGTCCGCGCTCGCCCTCTGCGCCGGGCTGGAGGCGGTGCTGGAGCGGAGGCAGCATCGCAAGGTGATGGTCTTCCGGCCGCTGTACGCGGTCGGCGGCCAGGAGCTCGGCTATCTGCCGGGCTCCGAGTCGGAGAAGATGAGCCCCTGGGCGCAGGCGGTCTTCGACACCCTCTCCGCCGTCACCACCCCGGACGTGATCGAGGAGGTCATCTCCCGGGGCATGCTGGAGGTCCTGCCGCTGACCCACATCCGCGGGCGTTCGCTGCACGACGCCTTCGTGATCGTGGACGAGGCGCAGTCGCTGGAGCGCAACGTCCTGCTGACGGTGCTGTCCCGGATCGGCCAGGGCTCGCGGGTGGTGCTCACCCACGACGTGGCGCAGCGGGACAACCTCCGGGTCGGCCGGTACGACGGTGTGGTGGCGGTGGTGGAGAAGCTGAAGGGGCATCCGCTGTTCGCGCACATCACGCTCACGCGTTCCGAGCGTTCGCCGATCGCGGCGCTGGTCACGGAGATGCTGGAGGACATCCACCCGTGATCCGCCTCGCAGGGTCATAGTCGGACAATACGGTCAATTTCGGGCGTGGGGCCCGCTCCTGACGGGGCGGGCCCCCGCCCCTTTCATCACATCGAGTGCTTTCTGTCCGGAGAACTCCGGTGCGGTGAATGTGAGATGCGCCACGCAACAGGGAATTGCGTCGACAGTGCCCGGTGCGGCATGGTGAGGGTTCTGTCAGGCCCCGCGTACGGCATGACAGGGCTTCCGGGCAACCGGTGGCCCCGTCCGGACGGTCCGCCAACTCCGGTGGGTGGACGCACAATTGAACACCGATGAGTCGTACGCCGCCCGATCTCAACGCCTGGTCGCCTCACGTCGGCCGGCGCCGGGTCAGTACCTCCCGTGACCAGCACCGTACGGAGGGCAGCGCCAAGGGGCATGTTGCGTCCGCACGGTCACGCGTGGGCGATGCTGGAAGGAAACCATGTGACTCGGATCTCGGTCCGGGGAGTTGCTGTGGCCTCCGCCACCGCCGTCACCGCCGTCGGTGCCGTCGTGGGTATGGCCTCGGGCAGCGAGGGCAAGACGACGCAGACGGTCGATGTCGCCGGCGCGACCCTGCTTGCCGAAGTCCCCTCTGGCGCCCAGGCGCAGACCATCAGCGACAACATCGGCACCCAGGCCTCCGCCCAGCAGGCCGCTGCCGACGCCGCCGCCAAGGCCGCTGCGGAGCAGAAGGCCGCCGAGGAAGCCGCGCGCCAGAAGGCCGCCGCCGACGCGCAGGCCAAGGCCGACGCGCAGGCCAAGGCCGACGCGGACAAGGCCGCCAAGGCGGCCGAGGAGAAGCGGAAGGCCGACGAGGCCGCCGCCAACCGCTCCAAGGCCCGCTCGGCGATGGCCGCCACCGACACGTCGGCCCCGCCGGTCTCGGTCAGCCCCGGTTCGGTCCAGGCGCTCGCCCAGCAGATCGTCGGCAGTGACGCGCAGTTCCAGTGCTTCAGCCAGATCGTGAAGCGCGAGAGCGGCTGGGACTACACGGCCACCAACAAGAGCTCCGGCGCCTACGGCCTGGTCCAGGCGCTGCCCGGCTCCAAGATGTCCTCGGCGGGCGCCGACTGGCGCACCAACCCGGCGACGCAGATCAAGTGGGGCCTGGACTACATGAACAGCCGCTACGGCAGCCCCTGTGGCGCCTGGTCGTTCTGGCAGTCGCACCACTGGTACTAGAAGAGCCGGTACCGAAACCGCTGTCCGACGCAGCCCCCGACCGCTCGACTCGCGGCCGGGGGCTGCGTCGCGTTCCCATGCCGGCCGGACCGGCCCGGGGGCGGGCCGCGCCGCCCGGGCTGCGCTGACCAGTGCGCTCGCGGGCGGTGCGGTCCTGGGTGCGGACGCGGGGCGCGGGAAGGGGTCCTGGTTGCTTCCTGCACCTGCCGGTCCGCCGACGGATGGCTCCGGTTCTCGTCCGGAGTCCTCCCCGCTGCCCGGCGCCTGAAACGCCCCGGATCAGGAGGTTTTGTCCTGGTACGGCGCCGAGGTACGCGGCCCGTCCGGCCGTTCGCCCCGGTACCGATCGCGGCCAACCCACCCGCCCGCCGGACTCGCCGGGCACCGGGCGGGTAGTTTCATTCCTGACGGCCGTGGCGGTACACGGCGTACCGCCGGGCACGGCGGCCCAGCGGGGGAGCGGTGGTAGCGAGAATGGCGCGGGGCGGGAAGGCCTTCAAGGCCATGGCCAAGGGCGCGGCCGTGGTGGCGAGCGCGGTCGCCGTGATCGAACGGCGCCGGCGTGCCGCGATCGCGGCCGACTTCCACGAGCCGCCGGTCGAGGTGGTGCCGCTGCCGGCACCGGCCGCGGTTCCGGCCGCTCGGCCGGCACCTCGCGAGGAGGCCGCGCCCTCGGCCCCGGCCGCCCCCGTGGCGCCGGCCGCACCCACCCCCGCACCGGTGCCCGCCCACGGCGCGTTCGGGCGCGAACTCCACCCCGGACGTCCCGCCACTCCGGCCGAGGCCGTGCCGTGGGGCCTGCGGGTGGCCGCCGAGTCGACCTGGCGGCTGCTGCTGCTCGGCGCCGCGCTCTACGTCGTCTTCATGGTCGTCGACATGCTGCGGCTGGTCGCCTTCGCCGCTCTGGCCTCGCTGCTGATCTCCGCGCTGCTGGAACCCAGCGTCTCCTGGCTGCGCCGGCACGGCGTGCCGCGCTCGCTGGCTGCCGGCGGGGTGTTCATGAGCGGCCTGGCCGGGATCGGGCTGGTCGGCTGGTTCGTGGTCTGGCAGGTGACCACCAACCTGTCCGACGTGACCAGCAAGGTCCAGGACGGTGTCGCCACCCTCCGGGACTGGCTGATCACCGGTCCGCTGCACCTGACCGAGCAGCAGATCAAGGACTTCGCCGACCAGATCACCAAGGCGATCAGCACCAACACCGATCAGATCACCTCGGTCGGCCTCACCGGCGCGCAGATCGCGGTCGAGGTGCTCACCACCGTCCTGCTCGCCTTCTTCACCACCTTCTTCCTCCTCTACGACGGCGAGCGGATCTGGAGCTGGGCGCTGCGCGGTCTGCCCCGGCACTCCCGTTACGCGATGGCCGGCGCCGGACCGAAGGCCTGGGCGACCCTCACCGCGTACGTCCGGGGCACCGTCTGCGTGGCCTTCATCGACGCGGTCTGCATCGGCATCGGCATCCAGCTGCTCGGCGTGCCGATGGCGCTGCCGCTCGCGGTGATCATCTTCCTGGGGGCCTTCGTCCCGCTGGTCGGCGCGCTGGTCACCGGGACGGTCGCGGTGCTGATCGCGCTGGTCACCACCTCGCCGTGGACCGCACTGATGGTGCTGGTGGTGCTGGTCGCCGTCCAGCAGCTCGAGGGCCACATCCTCCAGCCGCTCATCCTCGGCCGGGCCGTCCGCGTCCACCCGTTGGGCGTGGTCCTCGGCGTGGCCGCCGGCTCGATCATCGGCGGCATCGGCGGCGCCATCGTGGCCGTCCCGCTGATCGCGGTCACCAACACCGTGGTCACCCACCTGCGCCGCCGCAACGAGGCCGGCCAGGCCGTCTTCACCGCTCTCGAAGCCGCCCGCGAAGCCGCCGTCGCCCGGGCGGGCCACCCGGAGGCGCCGGCCCAGGCCGCCGCCGGCAAGCCCTAGCGAAAAGTGCCGGCGGTGAAGAGGCCGGCGAAGGGCGGCGCGACGACGGCGCCCACCAGAGCCGCCTGACCCGCCGCGGAGGCCTTCACGGCCCGGGCCCAGCGGCGGGCGGGCACGCCCGTCCGCCGGTCGGCGCCGGTGCGGTTGCGGCGCGAAACGCCGACGGGCCCCCGCCGGACGGTCGGTCCGGCAGGGGCCCGCTGGGTGCGGCGTGGGCCGTCAGACGGTGACGGCGGCCAGGGCGGCCTCGGAGTCGAGGACGCCGGCGACGGCCTGGAGGACGGCGGCGATCTTGATCGAGGTCTGGATGACCTCGCGCTCGACGCCGGCCTTGCGGAGCACGGCCTCGTGCGAGTCGAGGCACTGGCCGCAGCCGTTGATGGCGGAGACCGCGAAGCACCAGAGCTCGAAGTCGATCTTCTCGACGCCCGGAGTGCCGATGATGTTCATCCGCAGGCCGGCCCGCATGCTGCTGTACTCCTTGTCGGAGAGCAGGTGCGTGGTCCGGTAGTAGACGTTGTTCATCCCCATGATCGCGGCCGCGCCCTTGGCGGCGTTGTACGCCTCCGGGGAGAGGTTGGCCTTGGCCTCGGGCTCCAGCTCGCGCAGCACGGCGGCGCTGCGGGTGGCCATCGCGCAGGAGAGCACGGTGCCCCAGAGCTGCTGGGCGGGGAGGTCGGAGTTGCCGATGACCGCGCTCAGGTTGAGCTTGAGGTCCTTGGCGTAGTCCGGGAGGGCGGACTTCAGGTCGTCGAGAGCCATGATGGTCAGCCCGCCAGCAGGGCCTGGGCGTCGAGGGTGTCCTCGCCCTTGGTCCAGTTGCACGGGCACAGCTCGTCGGTCTGCAGGGCGTCGAGCACCCGCAGGACCTCCTTGGGGTTACGGCCGACGGAGCCGGCGGTCACCATGACGAACTGGATCTCGTTGTTCGGGTCGACGATGAACACCGCGCGCTGGGCGGTGCCGTCGGCGGCCTCGACGCCGCAGGCGCGCATCAGGTCGTGCTTGACGTCGGCCAGCATCGGGAACGGCAGGTCGCGCAGGTCCTTGTGGTCCTTGCGCCAGGCGTGGTGCACGAACTCGGAGTCGCCGGAGACGCCGAGGATCTGGGCGTCGCGGTCGGCGAACTCCTCGTTCAGCTTGCCGAACGCGGCGATCTCGGTCGGGCAGACGAAGGTGAAGTCCATCGGCCAGAAGAAGACGATCTTCCACTTGCCCTCGTAGGACTTGTGGTTGATCTCGGCGAAGGCGTTCGCGGCGTCCAGGTCGACGCAGGCGTTGAGTTCGAACTCGGGGAACTTGTCACCGATCGTGAGCACGTTCGCTTCTCCTGAAGTGAGACTGAGGGGAGTTTGTCCGGATTGCGGACACGTCCCACGATTCCACATCGTGGACTGATCAGGGAAATAGCTAGACTCGATGTGTCTGATCGGAGAGACCTATCAATACCCCCACGCCTCCCTCCCGCCCCACGCCCCGCAGGCCCGCCGCCCGCAAACCCGAGACGCCTGTGGCAAGCGCCACAGTCCGCAGCCCCCGCCCGCCGACGGTCGCCCAGCTCAGGGCTTTCGTCGCGGTGGCCGAGCACCGGCACTTCCGGGAGGCGGCGGCGGCCAGCGGGACCAGTCAGCCCGCCCTGTCGGGTGCGGTCGCGGCGCTGGAGGAGTCGTTGGGCGCGCAGCTGGTCGAGCGTACGACGCGGAAGGTGATTATCACCCCGCTGGGGGAGCGCGTGCTCGACCATGCGCGCCGGGTACTCGCCTCCGTGCAGGCGCTCACCGAGGAGGTCGACGCCGCCCGCCGGCCGTTCACCGGGCCGCTGCACCTGGGCGTCATCCCGACCGTCGCCCCGTACCTGCTGCCCGACGTACTGCGGCTGGTCCGCGACCGGTATCCGGATCTGGAGCTGCACGTGCACGAGGAGCGCACGCCCTCGCTGCTGGAGGGTCTGGCCGGCGGGCGGCTCGACGTCCTGCTGCTCGCGCTGCCGGCCGGAGGGGGCTCGCCGACCCGGGACATCCCGCTGTTCGACGAGGACTTCGTCCTGGTCACCGCGCCCGACCACCCGCTCGCCGGGCGGACCGGCGTCCCGCGGGACGTGCTGCTCGACCTGGACGTGCTGCTGCTGGAGGAGGGTCACTGCCTGCGCGACCAGGCCCTCGACATCTGCCGCGAGGTCGGCGCCGACGCGGCCGGCTCCACCACCCGGGCGGCCGGCCTCTCCACCCTGGTCCAGCTGGTCGCCGGGGGGCTCGGCGTCACCCTGCTGCCCGCCACCGCGCTGGACGTCGAGGCGGGCCGCACCGACCGGCTGGCCGCCGTCCGCTTCGCCGCGCCCGCGCCCGGCCGCCGGATCGGGCTCGCCACCCGGCCGGGCTCGGCCCGCAGTGCCGAGTACGACCGGTTCGCCGCTTCGCTGCGCGAGGTGCTGGCGGAGCTGCCGGTCCGGATCGTCGAGTAGCCGGCGGCGTCAGCCGGTCCGGGCCGGCGCGCCCAGGCAGAGGCCGACCGTACCGGCGACCAGCAGGTCCAGGGCCCGCAGTGCCTCCTCGTCGGGCTCCACGTGGCCGGGCCGGAAGACCAGATGGCGGCCGCACAGGCCGTCGAAGCCCGCCAGGAACTGGATGGCGATGTCGTGCGCGGGCAGGGCCAGCGTCAGGCCGTGCGCATCGGCGAGGGCGGTGAGCATGTCCGCCGCGATCCGCTCGGTCTCGGCCTGGAGTCCGCGGATGATCTCCCTCAGCTCCGGGTCGCGCATCGCCAGCGTCTCGACCTCGGCCAGCAGGATGCACCGGCCCGGTTCGGCGACGGTGCTGGTCCAGAGCGCGTGCACCAGCGTCCGCACCTGTTCCCCGAACGGTCCGTCGCCCGGGGAGGCGGCGTGCACCTGGTCGATGAAGTCGGCCATCAGCTGCTCGACCACGGCCCGGTAGAGGTCCTTCTTGGTGCCGAAGGTGTAGTGCACCGTCGCCTGCGCGACGCCCAGCTCGGCCGCGATGGCCCGGGTGCTGCCGGCGGCGACGCCCTCGCGGGTCATGAGGTCGATCGCGGCCCGGATCAGCTGCGGGCGTCGTTCGGAGGCGGGGACATGGGCCATTGAGCCAGGGTATCGCCATGGTCAAGCAACCTGGTCGGCCGAATTGGTCGTTCGCTCCTGTCGGTCGACTTTGTCAGGTGAACAACTTGCGCGTACCGTGGGCCGGGACCTGTTCAGGCACCTGCCTGCCCGACCGATCAGACCGAGGGGTCACCCATGGCCACGTACCTCTACCGACTGGGCCGCTACTGCTTCCGGCGAAGGCGGGCCGTGCTGGCCGTCTGGATCGCGGTGCTGATCGCGGTCGGCGGAGCCGCCGGGGCGTTCGCCGGCAAGACCAGCGACGAGTTCAAGGTGCCGGGCACCGAGGCGCAGAGCACCCTGGACCGGATCAAGGACACCTTCCCCGCGCAGGGCCACGGCTCCGCTCAGGTGGTGTTCGCCGCCCCCGGCCCCGGCGGTATCGCCGCACCGGAGGCGGCCAAGGCCGTCACCGAGGCGGTCGGCCGGATCGCCACCGCCCCCGGCGTCTCCGCCGCGCCCGACCCCTACGCCACCGGCGCGGTCTCACCGGACGGCAAGGTCGCGATCGCGCTGGTCTCCTTCGACCGCAAGCTCGGCGACATCACCGAGCAGCAACGCGACGCGGTGAAGGCGGCCGCCGAACCGGCCCGCGCGGCCGGGCTGACGGTGGCCTTCGGCGGCGACGCGTACAACAAGATGGCGCAGGTCGACGGCGGCGAGGCGGTCGGGCTCGCGGTGGCCGGGGTGGTGCTGGTGATCACCCTGGGCTCGCTGGTCGCCGCCGGGCTGCCGCTGCTGACCGCCCTGGTCGGCATCGGCGTGGCGATGGCCGGGCTGCTGGCGCTCTCCGGCTCGTTCGAGATCATCAGCACCGCGCCGGTGCTGGCGCTGATGGTCGGCCTGGCCGTCGGAATCGACTACGCGCTGTTCATCCTCTCCCGGCACCGCCGCCACCTCGCCGAGGGGCTGGAGCCGGGCGAGGCCGCCGCCCGCGCCAATGCGACGGCCGGCAGCGCGGTGGTCTTCGCCGGCCTGACCGTGGTGGTCGCCCTGGCCGGGCTCGCCGTCGCCGACGTGCCGTTCCTGACCGTGATGGGCCTGGCCGCCTCGGGCGCCGTCGTGGTGGCGGTGCTCGTCGCGGTCACCCTGCTGCCCGCACTGCTCGGCTTCGCCGGCCGCGCCATCGACCGGCTGCCGGTCCGGCGACGGGCGCCCGAGCCCTCCGGCCGGCCGACCCTGGGCGAGCGCTGGGCGACCTTCGTGGTGCGCCGCCCGCTGGCCGTGCTGCTCGCCGGCTTGACCGCACTGATCGCCCTCGCGGTGCCCGCGGCGAGCCTCAGCCTGGGACTGCCCGGCGGCGGCTCGCAGGCCGCCGGCACCGACGCCCGCAAGGCGTACGACCTGATCAGCGACGGCTTCGGCCCCGGCTTCAACGCGCCGCTGGTGGTGGTCGTCGACGCGAAGGGCGCCGAGCGGCCGGAGCAGGCGGTGCAGGGTGTGGCGGAGAAGCTGTCCTCGCTGAAGGGCGTGCAGACGCTGCTGCCCCCGGCCGTCGACCGGCCCAGCCGGACGACGCTGCTGACCGTCATCCCGCAGACCGGCCCGGACCACGCCGACACCAAGCGGCTGGTCAACGAGATCCGCGACCAGCGCGACGGGCTGCAGGCCGCGACCGGCGCGCGGATCGACGTCACCGGCACCACGGCCGCCAACATCGACGTCTCCGCCAAGCTCGGCGACGCGCTGCCGCCGTTCGTCGCGGTGATCGTCGGCATCGCGGTGGTGCTGCTGGCGCTGGCCTTCCGCTCGATCCTGGTGCCGCTGAAGGCCGTGGCCGGCTTCCTGCTCAGCATCACCGCCTCGCTCGGCGCCGTGGTCGCCGTCTACCAGTGGGGCTGGCTGGACGGGGTGATCGACGTGCCCAAGGTCGGCCCGGTGGTGAGCTTCGTGCCGATCCTGCTGATCGGGGTGCTGTTCGGGCTGGCGATGGACTACGAGCTCTTCCTGGTCTCCGGGATGAAGGAGCACCACGCGCACGGCATGGCGCCGCGGGACGCGGTGGTCGCCGGGGTGAAGAACGGCGCGCGGGTGGTCACGGCGGCGGCGCTGATCATGGTGTCGGTGTTCGGCAGCTTCGTCTTCGGCCACGACCCGATCGTGCAGCCCATCGGCTTCGCGCTGGCGGTGGGCGTACTGGTCGACGCCTTCGTGGTGCGGATGGCGCTGGTGCCTGCCGCGATGGCGCTGTTCGGCCGGGCGGCCTGGTGGTTCCCGAAGAGCCTGGAGAAGGTGGTGCCGCGGGTGGACATGGAGGGCGAGCAGCTGATGGCCCGGCTGTCGGAGCCGGCCGAGCCCACGAAGGTGCCCGAGCGGGTCTGACCCCGGCGCGCCACCGCCTCACCTCACGACCGCGGCTCCCGGCGGCCTCGCCGGGAGCCGTGGTCGCGTCGCGCCTCGGCGGTTGTTCCATGCGACGCCACGCCGCGCCAAGCCACGGCGGCCGCGCCCAGCACGACGGCCGCTGCGCTCACGGCACCCGCGCCCGCCACGGCGCCCGCCGCCCTCAGGGCAGCCGTTGCTCGAACCAGACCACCTTGCCCGTGCCCAGCCGGGTGGCGCCCCAGCGCTCGGCGCAGCGGGCCACTATCTGCAGTCCGCGCCCGCGTTCGTCCTCCGGCCCGGTCCGGCGCGGCCGCGGCAGCAGCGGGCTGTCGTCCCCGACCTCGCAGCGCAGCCGGGTGGTGCGGACCAGGCTCAGGGTGACCGGCCGGGTGGCGTGCTGGACGGCGTTGGTGACCAGCTCGCTGACCATCAACTCGGTTGCCTCGCTGAGCTCTTCGAGCCCCCAGCGGCGCAGCGTGTGGGCGGCCAGCCGACGCGCTCGCCCCGGGGTCTCGTTGCGCGGCTGGAGGTACCAGTGCGCGACGTCCCCGGCCGGGATGCCGTCGAAGCAGGCGGCGAGCAGCGCGATGTCGTCGCCGCGGTCGCCCGGCGGCAGGATCCGCAGCGCCTCCTGGCAGAGCTGCTCGGGGGCCTGCGGGTGCGCGCTGGCGAGCCGGGCGCGGAGCAGTTCCAGCCCGTCGCTGAGCGGGCGGCTGCGGGTCTCCACCAGGCCGTCGGTGAAGAGCAGCAGCGCGGAGCCGGGCGGCGCGGGCAGCTCGACGGAGGAGAAGTCGACCCCGCCGACGCCGATCGGCGCGCCCGAGTCCAGTTCCAGCAGCTCGGCGGTGCCGTCCGGCCGGACCAGCACCGGCGGCACGTGCCCGGCGTTGGCGAGCACCACCCGGTTGGCGATCGGGTCGTAGACCGCGTACACGCAGGTGGCCAGGTGCTGTTCGCGGCCGAGCCGCTGGGCCTGCTCGTCCAGGTGGTACAGCACCTCGTGCGGCGGCAGGTCGAGGGCGGCCAGGGTCTGGGCGCTGGTGCGGAGCTGGCCCATGATGGCGGCCGAGGTGAGCGAGTGGCCCATCACGTCGCCGACGATCAGCGCCACCCGGTTGCCGGGCAGCGGTACCGCGTCGTACCAGTCGCCGCCGACCTGGGCGCCGCGCTCGCCGGGCAGGTAGCGCTGGGAGAGCCGGACGCCGTGCGACTGGGGGAGGCGCAACGGCAGCATGCTGCGCTGGAGTTCGTTGGCTATCTCCCACTCGCGGGCGTATCGCAGGGCGGTGTCGACGGCCAGGCCGGCCTGGGTGGCGAGGTGGGCGGCGGTCGCGGTGTCGGCGGGGTCGAAGCCGGGGCGGCCGGTCTTCTCGGGCGGCCGCCGGATCAGCACCAGCAGGCCCAGGACGGCCTTGCGCCCGCGCAGCGGCAGGGCGAGCACGGAGCTTCCCGCGCCGAGGCGGGCCAGCCCGCGGGCGCCGTACAGCTCGCGCAGCAGCTCGGTGGTCCGCTCGGTGGCGCGGTCGGCGGGCCCGTCGGGCCCGCGCTCCGCGCCGAGGACGGCTGCCTCGGCGGGGCGCCGGCTGAGCAGGATGTGTGCGAGCGCGCCGCCGCGGATGACCGGGGTGGCCGGCCCGGTGTCGGCCGTGGAGCGCGAACCGTACCGGGTGCCGTGCCGCGAGCCGCGGTGGTCGTCGCCGGTGGTGGGCCGGCCGCGGCGGCCCAGCCGTGTGCCCAGGCTGTGGTGGATCCGCAGCTCGTCGGGGAACCCGGGCTCGCGCTCGACGTTGGGCAGCGGGTCGCGCAGGTGGACGACGGCGGCGTCGGCGAGGGTCGGCACCAGCACCCGGCAGATGTTGCGCAGCGTCGCGGCCAGGTCGAGGGCGCTGTTGATCCGTCGGGTGGCGGAGTCGATGTAGGTGAGGCGCTCGGCGACCTCGCCGGCCGGAAGAGGCGGCGGACGGCGCTGGCCCGGAAGGGCAGGCGGCTGTCCGGCCTCGGGTTTGAGCTGGTCGCGCACGGCTGCCTGTCCTGGGGAGTGGTGTGGGGAGCTGGTCTTTCCGGGGCGAACTGGTCTCAGCCGACGCGTCGACAGCACAGGAACAGTTGCTCCTCCGGCGGCAGCGAGGTGCTGGCCGGAGCGTACGAGTACCCCGACCGATCCTCGACGGCGAACCCGGACTCCACCAGAACCCGTTCCAGATCCTCCCTCAGATACCCGCTGATCCGCAGCTCCCGTCCGAGGAACGGGAGTGGAACGTGATCCAGGTCGGCCTCGACCATGCCGAGCGCCAGCAGCCCGCCGGGCCGCAGGAGCTCGCGCAGCCGGGTGAGCACGACGGGGATCTCGTCCTGGGGGAGCAGGATGAGGGAGAAGAAGGCGGTGACGGCGGCGAAACCGCCCCGCCCGCCGGGGCCGAGCGCGGGGAGGTTCCAGGCCTGGCCCGCCCGGTCGGTGGCCAGGTCGTACATGTCGATGCGGTGGAAGACGGGGGCGTACGGCGCGAGCGGCCCGCGGCGGGCCCCCTCGCGGGCCAGTGTCAGCATCACGTCCGAGAGGTCCACGCCGGTGACGCGCATCCCGGCGGTGGTCAGCTGCCGGACGGTCGGGTCGCCGGTGCCGCAGCCGACGTCCAGCACGGCGGCACCCGGTTCGAGCTGCGCCAGCAGCCGGCGCCCGCAGGCGAGCTGCCCGCCCTTGGCCGGGAACGCCTCGCCGTACCCGGCGCCGATGGTGTCGAAGGCGACGGCCTGCAGGGCGCGCTCGGCGCGGCGGCGCAGGACGTCGGGCTCGTCCCCGCCGTCCGCGTCCTCGTCGAGGGGGAACGGGTCGGATATCTGTCCGGTCGTCACGATTGAGAGGCACCTTTCCACCCGGGCCTCCGGTCGGCTGTACTCGGCGTACGAGGCCGGGCCGCCGTTCGTCCCGGCGCCCGTGCTGCCTCGCCGGCCCGCTGCCGGTGGCGGTACGTCACGCTCCCCGCGTCACACTGACTGCACTCAGACACGCTGCACAGAGACACTCTGCACCGTGGGAGCACCGCCGCGCTGCCGTTTCCGGATGCTCGACCGGACAAGTGCACTCGTGTGTACTGGCATCTGAGAATATGCGTGATCACTCCGCCATGGGGTCCGTTTCCGGCCAACTCGCGACAGTTGGGCGCTGTGACCCGGGTTGCGGAAGCACGAGGTCGCGGCCCGGGGTGGTGCGGCCGGTGCCCGCGCGCCGCACGGCGCGTCGGCTCTGCGCGTCTGACCTGGGGTTTTCCGCCTCCCGGCGCCGACAAGCCGACGTTTATCGAACGTCAATCGGTCCGGTGCACAGTGGAATCCAGCGCCGGGGAAGCGTTGAGGGTGCTCCCGCAGCCGGGGGGCTGCGGGGGCACCAACGCTGACGGGGGAGACTCCGCGGGGGACACGGGGGAGTGGCGGAGGTCTACGGCGCGGGGGGAGAGAGGGGCTCGGTGTGCTGCTGGGAGATGAGGTCCGCCACGGGGGAGGCCTCCGGCACACCGAGCCGCGTGAAGATCGCGTGGGCCTCCTGCAGACACGCGAGGCCACGGGCCGGCTGGGCGAGGCCGAGCAACGCCTCGCCCAGCGCGGCATTGGCGAGGCCCTGGCAGTAGGCCCCGTCGATTTCCTGGGCGATGGCCAGCGACACACCTGCCGCCTCCGCCGCCTCCGCGATCCGCTCGCTCGCCAGCAGACTCACCGACAGCCGGGCGAGCGCATAGCCCTCGCGCAGCCGGTTCTGCTGGGACTGGTAGAGGGCGTGTGCCTCGCGCAGATGCTCCACCGCCTCGGCCGGTGACCCGGTCGAGGACAGGACCACGCCGAGCTGGTAGAGGGTGTCCGCGAGACAGGGACCGTTGGCGGAACGCCGGGCGGTGACCGCTGCTTCCTCCACCGATCTGACCGCGGCCTCACTCTGACCGGCGTTGAGCTGGGCACGGGCGATGTTGCCGAGCAGCCTGGCCTCGCCGATGGGGAAGCCGATGACCCGGCTGATCGCGAGGGCCTGTTCGAAGAACGGCAAGGCCTCGGACGCGCGGTTGGAGACGCTGAGGACGATTCCGAGGATGTTGGCCACCATCGAACGCAGCACGGAGACGTCGTTCGCACCCTGCAGATCCAGACTCGCCCGCAGCGAGTGCTCGGCGCCCTGGAAGTTGTTGGCGAAGTACTCCAGCGTCCCCAGGGCGAAATGGACCCGGGCCAGGGCCTGGGTGTCGCCGTGCGACCTGGCGTTGGAGTTGGCGGTCTCCAGCAGGCGGCGCGTCCGCGGGCCGTGCGTCGGGTCCTCGACAATGCTGTTGAGCGCAATCAGCAGGTCGAGAGCGGGCCGCAGAAGCCTGGACGGCCCGTTGACGGCGGCCTCCACCGTGCTGAGCATCATGCCGACCTCGGTGCGCAGCCACTGCTGAGCCGTCGCGCCGGTCGTCAGGGCGAGACCGGGCGTCTTCAGACCGTCGAGCGGCTCGGGCAACTGGTCGTCCGGCTCGATGGCCTGGGCCGCATTGCGCATGGTCGGCAGGACGTGCTCCAGCAGCCGGAGCACGGCCCGCTCCTGCTCGGCCACGTCGGCCGACTTCTCGTTCTGCCGCTGGGCGTAGAGCCGCAGCAGGTCGTGATACCGGTAGCGGCCAGGGGTGAAGCATTCGAGCATGTTCGCTTCGACCAGCGACTCCGCCAGGTGCTCGGCGTACGTCTGGTCCTCCCCGAGGAGCGCGGCCACCGCGTCGAGCGGGAGATCCGGGGTGTCCACGACGGAGAGCAGACGGAACGCGCGGGCCTCGTCGGGCCGGAGCTGGCCGTAGCCGAGGCCGATGGTCGTCTCGACCGCGAGATTGCCTAGCTGCAGCTCGTCGAGCCGGCGCCGTTGGTCCGCTAACCGCCGGGCGAGGTCGGAGACGCTCCACCTCGGTCGGCTGGCGAGCCGTGCCGCTGCGATGCGGACCGCGAGCGGAAGGAAGCCGCAGGATGTGACGACGGCCAGTGCCGCTTCCGGTTCGGCGGCAACACGCTGTTCGCCCACGATGGCGGAGAAGAGCGCCAGGGCCTCCCGCGGAGTCATCTCCTCGACGTCGACCAGGTGGGCACCCGGGATTCCGGCGAGCCGGGAGCGGCTGGTGGCGAGCACGGCGCAGCCGGAGACGCCCGGGATCAGCGGCATCAGCTGCTCCGCGTCCTGCGCGTTGTCCAGCAGGATCAGCATGCGTCGGCCGGCCAGCAGGGACCGGTAGAGCGCTGCACGCTGCTCCAGCGAATCGGGCAGTTCGGTCGCGCCCATGGCGTGCAGGAAGTCGCCGAGCACGACAGCGGGGTCCGCAGGCGACGCGCCGGCGCCCCGCAGGTCGACGTACAGCTGGCCATCCGGGTAGTCGGACCGCACGCTGTGTGCCACGTGCACGGCCAGGGTGGTCTTGCCCACGCCACCGATGCCGGCCAGCGAGGTGACCACGACGGCCTGGCCTGTCCCACTGCACAGGGTGGCGCGCAACTCATGGACGAGCGCGGCTCGTCCGCTGAAGTCCGAGACGTCGGCCGGGAGCTGTGCCGGGGCCGGGACGGACACGGCGGCGTCGTCCTGGTGCCGGGCCTGCGGCCGCTTGGGAAGGGGCGGCGTCAGCGAGGGGTCCCCGGCGAGGATCCGGGCGTGCATGGCCGAGAGGCCGGCGCCGGGCTCGACACCGAGCTCATCGATCAGGAGCTTCCGTGTGTCCGTGTAGACGCCGAGCGCCTCGGCCTGGCGGCCACA
Source organism: Kitasatospora sp. NPDC032757 (assembly GCF_055579305.1). Classification (NCBI taxonomy): domain Bacteria; kingdom Bacillati; phylum Actinomycetota; class Actinomycetes; order Kitasatosporales; family Streptomycetaceae; genus Kitasatospora; species Kitasatospora sp. NPDC032757. The sequence continues at coordinate 56,826 of NZ_JBVINN010000004.1, forward strand.
GCGGTAGAGCGCGAGCATCAGCAGTTCGCGAAGCCGCTCCCGGAGCGGATGTTCGGCGGTGAGCGAGGTCAGCTCGGAGACGACCTCGGTGTGCAGGCCGATCTCCAGGGCGGAGGCGCAGCACTCCTCCCACACCGAGACGTGACGCTCGGCCAGGCGGACCCGCTGGGTGTCGGCATAGGGCCCCGGCATTCCGGCGAGGGCCCGGCCGCTCCACAGGTCCAACGCGGACACCAACAGGCGGTGGGCCTCGAACAGCTCGCCCTCGGTCCTGGCCGTGGCGGCCTGCGAAACCGTGCTCTCGAAGACCGAGAGGTCGAGCGCTTCGGGCGGGATTCGCAGGGCGTAGCCGTCTGTCACCGAAATGAGGATCTCCGCAGGTGCGCGAACCTCACGATGCGGTTCGATGACCGCCCGGAGACGGGACACGTAGGTGCGCAACGCGGCGATGGCCTGTGGCGGGGGGCGGTCCCCCCAGAGGCCGTCGACCAGATCCTGTGTCGCGACCGGACGGCCCTGCTGGAGCAGGAGCGAGGTGAGCACCGCTTGCTGCTGCGGGGAGCCCAGCGCGAGCGGCTGCGAGCCGCGCCATGCCTGCACCGGACCGAGCACCCGGAAGCGCAGCGCTGAACTGTGCGGCGTTTCCTGAGGCTCCATGAATTCCCCCGATGACCTGTGGCGGTGCCTTGCACGTACAAGGCGTTCGGCGGTCCCGCTGCGGTCGCATCAGCTTAGGCGGACGGCTGCAAACGCCGGAGATCAGGACCAGCGTCGCGGTGTTTATAGGACATTTAACGGCTCCTACGATACTGTCCCGGCGCCTAGGTCGAGTCGGTCGGGCGCGAGTAGATCCCGATGACCTGAAAGGCAGCCAGCCATGGCCGAGATTGAGCCCACCAACGCCGCGACCCCGTCGGCCGACACGAAGACCGCCGAGGCTGCGGCGACGAAGACGGCCGACGCCCAGGTTGTCGCCGAGGCCGCGGGTGAGGTGGCCGGGTACATCATCCCCGCGGACGAGAAGCACGAGGACCCGCAGGAGCCTTTCGGCGGCGAGGTCACCGAGCCCGAGCACGCGGACGGCAAGCCGGGCGAGACCGTCCCGCTCGGCGCGATCAACGCGCACCCGTAGTCCCGGCCACGCCGGCGCCCGCCCCTCACCCCCCGCTCCACGCGGGGTGGGGGGCGGGCTGCTGTCCCCGTACCTCCGCTGGGGCGGGAGGCTCATCGGCTCGTCCGGGGACGGGCCGGACGGCCGCGTGCTTGTTCGGGCCGCCATGGATCGGGCACACCTCAGACTGCTCACACGCGCAATGCGCGGATGACGGGCGCCGGAATTCGTATGCTCCGGGCGGTACGCGTGGGTGGCCGCGGTTCTGGGAAGTTCCCGCTTGCGGTCGCGGTCAATCGGGCGTGATTCGTCAGAAACATCGACTTCATCCCCAGAGATATCCGGTTGACCGGATTCTGGCGAATGATCACCAATGGCCTCGGAGGCCGGAAGGCTGGTGGTCAGGCCGAGTCGTCGTCCCTGCCGGTTCTGCCCTTGGCGGGCGGAGCGGCGGTCGTCGGGCATGGCGCCACAGCCGCCCCCGCGTCACGCCACCTGGCCCTCGTTGAGGCGGGAGTCCCGGTTGCGGGCGGCGAGCCGGGCGTGCAGGCGGGCGTGGTCGTCCGCCGCCGGGGCCCGGGCCGGGGCCGGGTCGGGGTCTGCGGGGTCTGCGGGGGGCTCGGCGGGCGCCGGGGAGACGTGGTCGGGCCGGGTGGTCCACTCGCGGCCGCCGCCCGGGGGGCGCAGGTAGAGCTCGCCGCCGAGGGTGTCCATGTAGATGCCGGTGCGGCCGGTCCTGGCGTCGAGGACGAGTTCACCTGTATGCGGCCGGTAGGCCGCGGCGTTGCGCTTACGGGTGCTCACCGCAGTGCTCCTTGCTCTGGCACGGGCGCGGCGGTGGATGCGCCGGCCCTGGTCGCTGTCGGTGCTCGTGTTCTGCTCGGCGACTACCCAGCATCTCTAGAGAAGCTAATATCTCTAGAGATGTCAACGCCCTGACCGGTCTGACCGTCTGACCGGTCGGACCGGCGTACTGGCGCGTACCGGCGTACTGGCGCGTAGCGGCTTACCGGCGCCCCCCGGGCGCGCCTACGATTTCTGGCGAGGAAGAGGGAGCGAGCGATGGTCGGCAGCAGTGGCGGGAAACAGCCCAAGTACCAGCGGATCGCCGACACGCTCAAGGCGGCCATCGACGCCGGCGAGTACCACGCCGGCGACCGCCTGCCCGGCGAGAACGACCTCATGGACGCGTACGGCGTCGCCCGCATGACGGCCCGTCAGGCGCTCGGCGTGCTGCAGAGCGAGGGCATCGCGGAGGCCCGGAAGGGCGCCGGGGTGTTCGTCCGGGACTTCCGGCCGCTGCGGCGGCGCGGGATCCAGCGCCTCGCCCAGGGGCAGTGGGGGTCCGGCCGGTCGATATGGTCCGCGGACATCGACAACCGGACGCTGGTCGTCGACCAGGTCTCGGTCACCGAGCAGGCCGCGCCGGACCATGTGGCGCGGGTCCTGGGGGTCGACCCCGGGGCGCCGATGTGCGTGCGCCACAGACGCTTCGTGCTGGACGGCAAGCCGGTGCTGCTCTCCACCTCCTACCTGCCGGCCGGGCTCGTCGCCGGGACGGCCATCACCCGCGAGGACACCGGCCCGGGCGGTACCTACGCGCGTCTGGCGGAGATCGGCGCCAAGCCGGTGCACTTCCGTGAGGAGGTCCGCTCCCGGATGCCCAGTGCCGAGGAGAGCACCCGGCTGGAGCTGTCGACGGGCACGCCGGTCATCCTCATCTGCCGGACGGCCTTCGCCGACGAGGGCCAGGTCGTCGAGCTGAACGAGATGACCCTCGACGCCGCCTCCTACGTCCTGGAGTACGACTTCGACGCGTGAGACCGACGGCCGGCGTCTGGCCGGGTACGGGTGCCAGTGGCCGGCCGAATCGGCCTGCCCGACGGAACCGCCCCGGTCGCGGGCGGGCGACCGGGGCGGCAGGTGTCGGAACGGAGCGGGGACTACTCCTTGGAGCGCACCCGCAGGCTGGTGATGAGCGGGCCCTCCGTGGTCTCGCGGAAGAAGTCGTTGCCCTTGTCGTCCACCACGATGAAGGCCGGGAAGTCCTCGACCTCGATGCGCCAGACGGCCTCCATGCCCAGCTCGGCGTACTCCAGGACCTCGACCTTCTTGATGCAGTCCTGGGCGAGGCGGGCCGCGGGGCCGCCGATGGAGCCGAGGTAGAAGCCGCCGTGCGCGGCGCAGGCGTCGGTGACCTGCTTGCTGCGGTTGCCCTTGGCGAGCATGACCATGGAGCCGCCGGCGGCCTGGAACTGGTCGACGTAGGAGTCCATCCGGCCGGCGGTGGTGGGGCCGAAGGAGCCGGAGGCGTAGCCCTCGGGGGTCTTGGCGGGGCCGGCGTAGTAGACCGGGTGGTCCTGGAGGTACTTGGGCATGCCCTCGCCGGCGTCCAGGCGCTCCTTGATCTTGGCGTGCGCGATGTCGCGGGCGACGACCAGCGTGCCGGTGAGCGAAAGGCGGGTCTTCACCGGGTACTTGGACAGCTCGGCGCGGATCGAGGACATCGGCTGGTCGAGGTCGATGCGGACCGCGTCGTCGGCGCCCCCGGCGGAGCCGCTGACCAGCAGGTGCTCGTCCGTGGTGTCCGGCAGGTACTTCGCCGGGTCGGTCTCCAGCTGCTCCAGGAAGACGCCCTCGGCGGTGATCTTGCCCAGGGCCTGGCGGTCGGCGGAGCAGGAGACGGCCATCGCGACCGGCAGCGAGGCCCCGTGGCGCGGCAGGCGGACGACGCGCACGTCGTGGCAGAAGTACTTGCCGCCGAACTGCGCGCCGATGCCGATCTTCTGGGTGAGCTCGGTGACCTTGGCCTCCAGCTCGAGGTCCCGGAAGCCGTGGCCGGTCTTCGCGTTGCCCTCGGTCGGCAGGTTGTCCAGGTAGTGCGCGGAGGCGTACTTGGCGGTCTTCAGCGCGAACTCGGCGCTGGTGCCGCCGATCACGATCGCCAGGTGGTACGGCGGGCAGGCGGCGGTGCCGAGGGAGCGGATCTTCTGCTCCAGGAACGAGAGCATGCTCGCCTCGTTCAGGATGGCCTTGGTCTCCTGGTACAGGTACGACTTGTTGGCCGAGCCGCCGCCCTTGGCCATGAAGAGGAACTTGTAGGCGTCGCCGTCGGTCGCGTACAGCTCGATCTGCGCCGGAAGGTTGTTGCCGGTGTTCTTCTCGTCCCACATGGTGACCGGGGCCATCTGGGAGTAGCGCAGGTTCAGCTTGGTGTACGCGTCGTACACGCCCCGCGCGACGGCGGCCTCGTCGCCGCCCTGCGTCAGCACGTTCTGGCCGCGCTTGCCCATGACGATGGCGGTGCCGGTGTCCTGGCACATCGGCAGGATGCCGCCGGCCGAGATGTTGACGTTCTTCAGCAGGTCCAGCGCGACGAAGCGGTCGTTGGGGCTGGCCTCCGGGTCGTCCAGGATGCGGCGCAGCTGGGCGAGGTGGGCCGGGCGGAGGTAGTGCGAGATGTCGTGCATCGCCTCGGCGGTGAGCAGTCGCAGGGCCTCGGGCTCGACCTGGAGGAAGGTGCGACCGCCGGCCTCGAAGGTGGAGACACCCTCGGAGGTCAGCTTGCGGTACGGGGTCGGGTCAGCGCCCAGGGGGAGGAGGTCGCTGTACTCGAAATCCGGCGTGGGAGCCATGGGGGCGGTCCTTAGTGTTCCAGTGTGTCCGGCTGCGTCGGCGAAGCACCCTCAAGGGTAGGACCCGGCGAAACGTCGCACGCGGACAGGTCCGCCTGCGTGACCAGGGTCACTCGGACATGCGTACGGGGCTTGCCCCGATGGCTAGTCTTGGCCCGTGGACAACTCGCCGTCGAGGGACGACCAGGACGACCAGGGGCAGGCGCCCGTACCGATGACCAAGCCGGAGCCGGCGCAGCCCGCCCGGGCCGGCCACGCCCCGGTGGCGGAGGCCGAGATGCGGGCCTCGGACGCCGACCGTGAGCGGGTGGCGGAGCTGCTGCGCGACGCCTACGCCGAGGGCCGGCTGGACGCGGAGGAGCACTCCGAGCGGATCGAGGCCGCGTACGGGGCCAAGACCCTGGGTGACCTCGTGCCGCTGACCAGGGATCTGCCGGTGCACCGGTCGATCTCCTTCGACAAGACCCCGCTGGGCGAGCCGGGCCGGCGCCCGGACGGCCCGGTGCGGCTGCCCGCGCGGCAGGAGGCGCCGACCATGGTGGCGATCTTCGGCGCCGCCTCCCGCAAGGGCCGCTGGCGGGTGGGTTCGCAGCTGCGCGCGGTGGCCGCGTTCGGCGGGGTCGAGATCGACCTGACGGATGCCGTCTTCGAGTCGCCGGAGGTGGTCATCGACGTGGTGTCGATCTTCGGCGGGGTGGAGATCAAGGTGCCCGAGAACGTCAGCCTGGTCGGCCACGGCGTCGGCATCTTCGGCGGTTTCGACGTCAAGGAGCAGACCGCCGCCGACCCGTACGCGCCGGTCGTCCGGGTCAAGGGCGTGGCGGTGTTCGGCGGTTGCGAGGCGCGGCCGCGCAAGGGCAAGAAGCTCAAGGAGTGGGTGCGCAAGCAGCTCGGCACGGAGTAGACCGGGCCGGCCCAGCGGCCGGAAGGGTGCCCGGGTGGGAGCAACTCCCGCCCGGGCACTCGTCGTTGCGTCGGGTGCACTCTGTAGTCGATTGCGTGCAGTGTGCATGAATCACGGTGCGGCGGGGTAGTTCCTCACGCACATCGCTTCTTGTACGGCTGCGCACCGGAGGCGGCCTGAGGCCGGCCCGGGGGGTGTATCGCGGGGGCTCGCAGCCGGGCAGGGGTGCGAGCTTCCCCGTGTCCGAGAGCCTCGTCAGGAGTACGGCCGTGCTGCATCCGATCGAGTCCCGCCCCACATCGTCCGTTGCCGCCGCCCAGGTGCTGGAGCGCCGGCCCGGTGCCCAGCCGCAGGGTGACGACGACCCCTGGCACACCGGCGCGGCGTGCCGCAGGGACGAGGTGGGGCTGTTCTTCGCACCCTCCAAGGAGCCCACGGCGGCCCGGCTTTCGCGGGAGGAGCAGGCGAAGCAGGTCTGTGCGCGCTGCCCGGTGCTACTGGAGTGCCGGGAGCACGCGCTGGCGCAGCCGGAGCCGTACGGCGTCTGGGGCGGGCTGACGGCCGCCGAGCGCCGGGTGGTGCTGGCCCGCCGCCGGCGCCGGGAGACGGAGCTGCGCGAGGCGGCCCGCCCCAGCCGGATAGCGGGCTGAGCGGGGCGCGACGGCCGGGCCGTCGGCGACGCACGCACACGCGAACGCCCGCGGCCTCGGCGAAGGGGGATTTCGCCGAGGCCGCGGGCGTGGCCGACGCGGGTGCGTCCGGGATCAGTTGGCGCGGTCGAAGTCGATCGCGCTGTAGGCCCGCAGCTTGGACAGCTTGTGGGTGGAGTGGATCTCCCGGATGGTGCCGCTCTTGGAGCGCATGACCAGCGAGCTGGTGGTGGCGGTCTCCTGGCGGTAGTGGACGCCGCGCAGCAGCTCGCCGTCGGTGATGCCGGTGGCGACGAAGAACACGTTCTCGCCGCTGACCAGGTCGTCGGTGGTGAGCACGCGGTCCAGGTCGTGGCCGGCGTCGAGGGCCTTCTGGCGCTCGGCCTCGTCCTTGGGCCAGAGCCGGCCCTGGATGACGCCGCCCATGCACTTCATCGCGCAGGCGGCGATGATGCCCTCGGGGGTGCCGCCGACGCCCATGAGCAGGTCGACGCCGGTGCCCTCGCGGGCGGCCATGATGGCGCCGGCGACGTCGCCGTCGGAGATGAACTTGATCCGGGCGCCGGCCTCGCGGATCTCCTTGACCAGGCCCTCGTGGCGCGGGCGGTCCAGGATGACGACGGTGACGTCCTCCACGGCGCTGCCCTTGGCCTTGGCGACCCGGCGGATGTTGACGGCCGCCGGGGCGGTGATGTCGACGAACTCGGCGGCCTCGGGCCCGGCGACGAGCTTGTCCATGTAGAACACCGCGCTGGGGTCGAACATCGTGCCGCGGTCGGCCACGGCCAGCACCGCGACGGCGTTGTTCATGCCCTTGGCGGTCAGCGTGGTCCCGTCGACCGGGTCCACCGCGACGTCGCACTCGGCGCCCGTGCCGTCGCCGACCCGCTCGCCGTTGTAGAGCATCGGGGCTTCGTCCTTCTCGCCCTCGCCGATGACGACGACACCGTTCATGGAGACGGTGGAGACGAGCGTACGCATGGCCTTGACGGCGGCGCCGTCGGCGCCGTTCTTGTCGCCGCGGCCGACCCAACGGCCGGCGGCCATGGCGGCCGCCTCGGTGACCCGGACGAGTTCGAGCGCGAGGTTCCGGTCGGGAGCCTCGGGCGCGACCTCCAGGGCACTGGGGAGGTTGTGCGGGTACTGCGTGGTCATCGTCGTTACCTCTCTGTACGCGACGGCCAGTGAGCGCCCGACTACTGCCAGGTCGAACGCCGTGGTGAGGGTTCTGCGATCGTATCTGCCCACGAGATGACTGTCTGTGGCGCGGGTCGCCACCCCCGGTCGGAAACGGCGGGTTTGCCCCTGTTCACCCGTCCGGGGCCACCCCGGGTGCGGGTGGTCCGGGACGGATGAGTCACCATGTGGGGGTGGCTGGAGAGAGCAGAGGCATGAAGGGCCGGCAGACGGTACGGGACATGGTCCTGTCGATGCTGGCGGTCGGCGCCGTGGTCTGGATCGGGTACCTGTTCCTGCCGCACGACGCGAGCGGCGACGGTGTCCACACCAAGGAGTACCGGGTGGCCGCCGCCTCGGCGAAGCGCGCCGCGCCGTACCCGCTGCTCACCCCGGAGGGTCTCTCCGACCGGTGGCGGGCCACCTCGGTGAGCTACGACCCGGCGTCGCTGGGCAAGGGCAAGGGCAACGCCTGGCACCTGGGCTTCGTCACCCCGTCCGGCCAGTACGCGGCGATCGAGCAGAGCGACGTCGACCGCGCCGTCCTGCTCGACTCGGCGGTGGCCGGCGGCAAGCCGGACGGAACGTCGGAGGTGGCCGGGCAGTCCTGGGAGCGCGTCGCCGGTCCCAAGGCGCGCGCCCTCGCCGTCCAGAGCGGCGGCGCCACCACGCTGGTCACCGGCACCGCCTCCTACGAGGAGCTCGCCGAGCTGGCGCAGGCCCTCAAGTAGGCCCCCGGGCCCCGGGGGAGTGGACGGCACCCGGGGCATCGCAACGAGCGTGAGCGGACGGGAAGGGCCCCGCACCGGTGGAACCGGTGCGGGGCCCTTCCCGTCCGCTCACGCGTCATCGCATCGCGATCAGACGGTGGTGACGACCTCGTCGTAGGCCAGGCGCGGCGAACGCGGGAACCAGGCGTCCTCGCCCGGCTTGCCGATGTTGACCACGGCCAGCACCGAGTGCTCGCCGTCGCCGAAGAACTCCTTGTCGATGCCCTCGGCGTTGTAGCCGGTCATCGGGCCGGCGGCCAGGCCGGCGGCGCGGACGCCGATGATGAAGTAGCCGGCCTGCAGGGCGCCGTTCATCGCGGCCGAGGCCTCGCGGGCCGGGCGCTCGCTGAAGAACATGTCCTTGGCCTGGGGGAAGTGCGGCAGCTGGGTCGGCAGCTCCTCGTGGAACTCGTTGTCCACGGCCAGGATGGCGACCAGCGGGGCGGCGGCGGTCTTGGCCTTGTTGCCGTCCGCCATGTGCTGGACGAGGCGCTCGCGACCCTCGGCCGAGCGGACCAGGACGACGCGCAGCGGCTGCTGGTTGAAGGCGGTCGGGCCGAACTTGACCAGCTCGTAGATGGCCTGGATCTGCTCCTCGGAGACCGGCTCGTCGGTGAAGGTGTTGGCGGTGCGGGCGTCGCGGAACAGCAGGTCCTGAGCGGCGGCGTCGAGTACCAGGGCGTCGGTGGTCATGCTTGTCTGCACCTCATGCGTCATACGGGACAGGGTTCGTGTGGACGACCGACCGTGGCCGATCACCTGTTCCCAACATGTGTGAACATTCAACTGTTCCCGGGTGTCGACGTGATCTCCGTCACCCTTCCGTCCGCCTACTCCCCGGCCGGCTCGCCCTCCTCGGCGGCCAGCGCGGCGTCCAGCCGGGCCCGGGCGCCGTCCAGCCAGCGCTGGCAGACCTTCGCCAGCTGCTCCCCGCGCTCCCAGAGCGCCAGCGACTCCTCCAACGACGTGCCGCCGTTCTCCAGCTGCCGGACCACCTCCAGCAGCGCGTCCCGGGCGTGCTCGTACCCCAGCGCGTCGTCCGGCGTCCCCGGTGCGGCCTGTGCCTCCTGCTGATCTGCCATGGGAGCCAGCGTAGGGGCTGGGGCCGACAGCGGGCCGCTACGGCCGGGGATCGGCCGTCACACCGAAGCCGCCGCCCGCCACCCGGGCGTGCAGCGCGTCGCCGGCCGCGACCTGCGCCGGGTCGGTCACCACCGAGCCGTCCTCCCGCTGGAGCACCGCGTAGCCGCGCTCCAGGGTGGCCGACGGGGAGAGCGCGACCACACGGGCCAGGGTGTGCCCGAGGTCGCTCTGCGCGTGGTCCAGCCGGTGTCCGAGGGTGCGCCGGGCGCGCTCCACCAGGGCCGCCACGTCCTGGCCGCGCCCGTCCAGCATCCGGTGCGGCGCGGCCAGCGCCGGGCGGCTGCGGACGCCGTCCAGCCCGTGCTGCTCCCGGTCGACCCGGCCGAGCACGTGTCGCCGGGCCCGGTCGCGCAGGTTGCGGACCTTGGCCAGCTCCTCGCCGACGTCCGGAACCACCCGTTTGGCGGCATCGGTCGGGGTGGACGCGCGCAGGTCGGCGACGAAGTCCAGCAGCGGCTGGTCCGGCTCGTGGCCGATCGCACTGACCACCGGCGTCCGGGCCGCCGCGACCAGCCGCACCAGCCCCTCGTCCGAGAACGGCAGCAGGTCCTCGACGCTGCCGCCGCCGCGGGCCACGATGATCACGTCCACCTCGGGGTGCTCGTCAAGCTCCCGCACCGCCGCGCTCACCCGCTCCACCGCGCTGACGCCCTGCACGGGGACGTTGCGCACCTCGAAGCGGACGGCCGGCCAGCGCCGCCGGGCGTTCTCCAGGACGTCCCGCTCGGCTGCCGAGCCGCGCCCGGTGACCAGCCCGACGCACTGCGGCAGGAACGGCAGCGGCCGCTTCCGGTCGGCCGCGAACAGGCCCTCCCCGGCGAGCCGCCGCTTCAGCTGCTCCAGCCGGGCCAACAGCTCGCCCAGCCCGACCAGCCGGATCTCCGCCGCCCGCAGCGAGAGCTGGCCGCGCGCCGCGTACCACTCCGGCTTGGCGTGCACGACGACCCGCGAGCCCTCCTGCACCACGTCCGCGACCTGCTCGAAGACCGAGCGGAAGCAGGTCACGGTGAGCGAGACGTCCGCCTGCGGGTCGCGCAGCGTCAGGAAGACCACGCCCGCGCCCGGCCGCCGGCTCAGCTGGGTGATCTGCCCCTCCACCCAGACCGCGCCGAGCCGGTCGATCCAGCCGCCGATCAGCGCGGAGACCTTGCCGACCGGGAGCGGGGCTTCGGGAGAGCTGGTGTTGGCCATGCGTACGAGGCTAGCGGCGCAGGCCGACAGCGCGGTCGGTTCAGCGGCGGATGCCGACCGCGGAGGCTCCCTGGACGACGAGCACCAGGAGCCCCACCCCCAGCCAGACCGCCCCCGCGATCTGCGCCGTGGGCGAGGCCTCGTAGACCACCGCCCCGATCACCGCGATGCCCAGCACCGGTACCACCACGTGCCGCAGCCAGTCCCGCGAGCCGTGTTTCACCACGTACCAGCCGATCACCGAGGCGTGCAGCAGCGCGAAGGCGGTCAGCGCGCCGATGTTCACCACCGAGGTGAGCCGGTCCAGGCCGTCGTCCCGGCCGGCCGCCCAGACCGCCGCGCCCATCGTGATCACCGCCGCCACCAGCAGCGCCCGGCGCGGCACCGCGCTGGCCGGGTCCACGGTGCCCAGGGCCCGGGGCAGCCGGCCGTCCCGGGCCATCGCGTAGACCAGCCGCCCGGCCGCCGCCTGCCCGGCCAGCGCCGCGAACGCCGCGCCGATCGCCTTGGCGGCCGCGACCAGCACGTGCAGCCAGCGCCCGATGCCGCTCTCCACGGTGTCGTAGAAGGCCGAACCCTGGGCGGCCGGGTCGGCGGCCAGCTGCTGCGGGGTCGTCGGCTCCAGCAGCGCCGCCAGGTAGGTCTGCGCCATGAACAGGACCCCGGCCAGCAGCAGGCACCAGAGCACGGCCCTGGCCACCGCCGCCGACGAGCCGACCGCCTCCTCCACGAAGGTCGCGATCGCGTCGAAGCCCAGGTAGGAGAGCACCGCCACCGAGACCGCCGAGATCACCGCCGTCAGCGAGAAGCCGCCGACCGCGGTGAAGGGGGTGTCCCAGCCGCGCTGCGCGCCGTCCCGCACCAGCACCACCACGGCCGCCACCAGGAACACCGCCAGCACCGCGATCTCCATCGCCAGCACCGCGAGGCCGACCGCCGCCGCCGTCCGCACGCCGGCCAGGTTGAGCGCGGTGGTCACCACCACGGCCAGCGCCGTCCACACCCAGCGCGACACGTCCGGCACCAGCGAGTGCAGCGCGATGCCGGAGAACAGGTACGCCACCGCGGGGATCAGCAGGTAGTCGAGCATCGCCATCCAGCCGGCGATGAACCCCGGCCCCTCGCCCAGACCGGCCCTCGCGTAGGCGAAGACCGAGCCGGTCTGCGGCACCGCGCGCACCATCTGGGCGTACGAGAAGGCGGTGAAACCCATCGCGACCGTCGCCGCCAGGTAGACCGAGGCCACCGCGCCGTGGCTCTTGGCGTCCAGCACGCCGAACACGCCGACCGGCGCCATCGGGGCGATGAACAGCAGCCCGTACACCATCAGATCGCGGACACTCAGGCTGCGCCGCAGGCCGCCGGCGTCGACTCGCTCGCTCATAGATTCCACATTTGAGCATCGGCGGCCGGTTCCGGTCCGAAAGCGCCTCCCGTCGGCGCGGCTCGCCTCCGCCCGTACGATGGAGCCATGTCCAACACCGCGCAGCGCCGTGTCCTGCTCGCCGCCCCCCGGGGCTACTGCGCGGGCGTCGACCGCGCCGTGATCGCCGTGGAGAAGGCCCTGGAGCAGTACGGGGCGCCGATCTACGTCCGCAAGCAGATCGTCCACAACAAGTACGTGGTGCAGACCCTGGAGAAGCAGGGCGCGATCTTCGTCGACGAGACGGAGGAGGTGCCCGAGGGTTCGATCGTGGTGTTCTCCGCGCACGGCGTCGCGCCGTCCGTCCACGACGAGGCCAAGGCCGGCAAGCTCGCCACCATCGACGCCACCTGCCCGCTGGTCACCAAGGTGCACAAGGAGGCCGTCCGCTTCGCCGACGAGGGCTTCGACATCCTGCTGGTGGGCCACGACGGCCACGAGGAGGTCGTCGGCACCATGGGCGAGGCACCGGACCGGATCCACCTGGTGGACGGCGCCGAGGACGTCGCCAACGTCGAGGTCCGCGACGAGTCCAAGGTGGTCTGGCTCTCCCAGACCACGCTCTCGGTGGACGAGACCATGGCCACCGTCGGCGAGCTGAAGAAGCGCTTCCCGCTCCTGGTCAGCCCGCCCAGCGACGACATCTGCTACGCCACCCAGAACCGGCAGGTCGCCGTCAAGCAGATGGCGCCCGAGACGGACCTGCTGATCGTGGTCGGCTCCAAGAACTCCTCCAACTCCGTCCGCCTGGTCGAGGTCGGCCTGGAGTACGGCGCCAAGGCCGCCCACCTGGTGGACTTCGCCGACGAGATCCAGGAGGCCTGGCTGGAAGGCGTCACCACGGTCGGCCTGACCAGCGGCGCCTCGGTGCCGGAGATCCTGGTCGAGGGCGTCCTGGACTGGCTGGCCGCGCGCGGCTACGGCGACGTGTCGACCGTCAAGACGGCCGAGGAGCACCTGACCTTCTCGCTGCCCAAGGAGCTCCGCCGCGACCTGCGGTCCGAGGCCGCGGGCAAGCTGTAACCGCGGCATCCGGAAAACCCGGCCCCCTGTGGGGTGCCGGGTTTTCTGCTGTGCGCGGCCGGGTGTGCTCTCGTAGTTTTGTGCCCAGGTGTGCACAGGCCTGTGGACAACGCCGACCGTGGCGCCCGGCCGGCCCGTGCGCGACGGTTTCGGGTTACGGCGGAGGGCGGTCGTCATGACGGCGGTATTCGGTGTGGACATCGGCGGTTCGGGCATCAAGGGCGCCCCCGTCGACCTCGGCCGGGGCGTGCTCGCCCAGGAGCGGTACAAGGTCCTCACCCCGCAGCCCTCCGCCCCGGAGGCCGTGGTCGCCGCCGTCCGCGAGGTGGTCCGGCACTTCGGCCACCGGGGCCCGGTCGGGCTGACCTTCCCCGGAGTGGTGGTGAACGGCCAGACCAGAACCGCGGCCAACGTCGACAAGGGCTGGATCGGCCTCGACGCCGAGGGGCTCTTCCGCGAGGCGCTCGACCTGCCGGCCACCGTCCTCAACGACGCCGACGCCGCCGGCTTCGCCGAGCTCAGCCACGGCGCCGGGCGCGGTCAGGCGGGCGTGGTGCTGGTCCTCACCTTCGGCACCGGTATCGGCAGCGCCCTCTTCGTGGACGGCACCCTGGTGCCCAACACCGAGCTGGGCCACCTGGAACTGCGCGGCAAGGACGCCGAGCGGCGCGCCTCCTCGGCGGCCAAGGAGCGGCACGGGCTGACCTGGGAGCAGTGGGCGGGCCGGGTCGACGAGTACCTCGACCTGGTGGAGATGCTGTTCTCACCGCAGCTGATCGTGATCGGCGGCGGGGTGAGCCGCAAACACGAGAAGTTCCTGCCGTTGCTGCGCGAGCGCGAGGCCCGGATCGTCCCGGCGGAGCTGCGCAACGACGCCGGGATCGTCGGGGCGGCCATGGCGGCGGCCCGCGCGTCCGCCTGACCCGGTTGCCGGGGTCCTCGCGAGGGGCCGGTCCTGGGTGAGGGCCGGTGCTGTGCGCAGAGGGGCTGTGGTGCGGTGCGACGAGGGTGGCTGTGGTGCGGCGAGCGCTGGTGCCGTGCGCCGCGTGCCGGTGCCGTGCGCCGAGGGGGTGGCCGGGTGGCCGCCCCCTCAGCGCACCCGGTGGAGCCGCCGCTGCGCCACAAACCGGGCGAGGACGATCACCGCCGCCAGACCGGTGCCGGAGAAGAGCCAGCCGGCCCGCAGCGCCAGGCCCGTCGCCAGCGCCACCACCTGCGCGGTCACCCCCGAGGAGGCGACCGGGCCGAGCAGCAGCAGCGAGACGGCGAAGGCGATCGGCCCGCTGATCGGCGCGGCCAGCAGGTCGGCGAAGCGCACCCGGACGGCCAGCTGGAAGCAGACCACCAGGTAGCCGATGCCGAACAGCACCCCGAGCCCGCCGAAGACCAGCCGGTCCAGGCCGGCCACCGCGACGGTCGCGACCAGCGCGGCCACGCCGGTGCCGACCGCGGTCAGCCGGGTCGGCCGCCCGGTGCGCCGGCGCCCGTAGAGGCGGCCGTTCGGGCGGCCGCCACCGCGTTCGCCGGTGCGTTCGGAGGTCTGCCCGTCCGCGCGCTCGCCGGTCCGTTCCCCGGGGCGCGCACCGAACGGCAGACGCAGCCGGGGCCGGGTGCCACCGGGGCGTAGCCGGTCGGGCGCGCCGGCCACGGGGCGTAGCCGGGAGGCGGGGGCGGCGGCGGCCCCGGCCGGCTCGGCGGTCTCGGGGGCCCGCCCGGGCCCGGGGACGGCGGCCCCGGCCGCGCCGTTCGGCGGACGGCGTCTGGGCCCTGGCGGCTGGGTTCGGATGCTCTGCTCCACCCACCCAACGTACGGTCCGATCATCGCCACACTGTGTAATGGTCGTCGGGACCTTGCTCCGTGTCTTCGAACGGAGTACTGATGTGATCGTCGCTCAACTCCACCGGGGACGTATGACCAGCGAGTTCGCCTTCGAACGGCTGCACCACGTGCAGCTGGACATCCCGGCCGGCGCGGAGGACGAGTGCCGGGCCTTCTGGCACGGCGTGCTCGGCATGACCGAGCTGGCCAAGCCCCCGGTGCTGGCCGCGCGCGGCGGCTGCTGGTTCCGGGGCGGCGGGGTCGAGGTGCACCTGGGTGTGGTGCGGGAGTTCCGGCCGGCCCGCAAGGGGCACCCGGGCATCCAGGTGCGGGCGCTGGACGCGCTCGCCGAGCGGCTGGCCGCACATGGTCATGAGGTCGTCTGGGACGACAACCTGCCCGGGCACCGCCGCTTCCACTCCAGCGACCGCCTCGGCAACCGCCTGGAGTTCCTGGAGCCGCTGCCGGCGGCGGCCGGCGCCTGATTCGCTGCCCGTAGACTGGGGGATCGGCCCGCACGGTGCCGACCCAACTCCTCCAAGCCCACGGGACTGCGCTTCATGTCGCTCACGATCGGAATCGTCGGCCTGCCGAACGTCGGCAAGTCGACCCTGTTCAACGCCCTGACCAAGAACGACGTGCTGGCGGCCAACTACCCGTTCGCCACCATCGAGCCGAACGTCGGCGTCGTCGGCGTCCCCGACGCCCGACTGGCCAAGCTCGCCGAGATCTTCGGCTCGCAGCGGATCCTCCCGGCGACCGTGGACTTCGTGGACATCGCCGGCATCGTGCGCGGCGCCTCGGTCGGTGAGGGCCTGGGCAACAAGTTCCTGGCGAACATCCGTGAGTCGGACGCGATCTGCCAGGTCATCCGGGCCTTCGTCGACCCGGACGTGGTGCACGTCGACGGCAAGGTCTCGCCGAAGGACGACATCGAGACCATCAACACCGAGCTGATCCTCGCCGACCTCCAGTCGATCGAGAAGGTGCTGCCCCGGCTCCAGAAGGAGGCCCGCCTGAAGAAGGAGTCGGCCGCCACGCTGGCCGCCGCCGAGGCCGCCCAGAAGATCCTGGAGACCGGCAAGACCCTCTTCGAGGCGGGCTTCGACGCCTCCTCGGTGCGCGAGCTGCACCTGCTCACCACCAAGCCCTTCCTCTACGTCTTCAACGTCGACGAGGACGAGCTGGTCGACGAGGAGTTCAAGGAGGCCCAGCGCGCCCTGGTCGCCCCCGCCGAGGCGATCTTCCTGAACGCCAAGATCGAGTCCGAGCTGATCGGCATGGACGAGGACGAGGCGCTGGAGCTCCTCCAGTCCATGGGCCAGGAGGAGACCGGCATGGCCACCCTCGGCCGGGTCGGCTACGAGACCCTCGGCCTGCAGAGCTACCTCACCGCCGGCCCCAAGGAAACCCGCGCCTGGACCATCAAGAAGGGCGCCACCGCCCCCGAGGCCGCCGGTGTGATCCACACCGACTTCCAGAAGGGCTTCATCAAGGCCGAGGTCATCTCCTTCGACGACCTGGTCGAGACCGGCTCCATCGCCGAGGCCCGCTCCAAGGGCAAGGCCCGCATCGAGGGCAAGGACTACGTCATGCAGGACGGCGACGTGGTGGAGTTCCGCTTCAACGTGTGACGATTTGCATACTTTGCGCTAGATGACCTGTCGACTGTGCAGGTCAGATGGGGTCCACTCTCTCGGGGGTGGGCCCCTGACTTGTTCCCGTGCTGACCTGGTGCTGACTTCTCCGGGTCGGTATCGCACTGAATGCCCCACTGGCGATCGCCGTGAGTGGTACGTTATTCGGTACCACTCTCGAAGGGTTTCCTGCCATGTCCATCACTGCGAGCGAGGCCCGCAAGGATCTCTTCCCGCTCATCAAGAAAGTCAATGACGATCACGAGGCCATCGAGATCGTCTCCAAGCACGGGAATGCCGTCCTCGTATCCGCCGAGGACTACGCCGCCCTGCGCGAGGGCTCCTATCTGCTGCGCTCGCCCGCCAATGCCCGTCGCCTGCTCAAGGCGTACGAAAACGCTCTCGGTCGCATCAACCTCGCCGAGCGCGAACTGATCGACCCCGATGCGGCGGATGCGGGGCAGGGCGCCGCGTGAGGCTCGTCTTCGAGGATCAGGGCTGGGAGGACTACACGTCCTGGCTCAAGAGCGACCGCAAGATGCTCGCCCGGATCAACAAGCTCATTGAGGACGCTCGCCGTGATCCCTTCGCCGGGATCGGCAAGCCCGAGCCGCTGAAGTACCATCTGGCTGGCGCCTGGTCACGGCGGATCGACGACGAGCATCGCCTCGTCTACCTGGTCACGGATGAGGAGATCATCATCCTCGCTGCTCGCTATCACTACTGATCGTCCTCTGGTGAAGGTCGTCCCACCGTGCTGATTCCGTGCTGACTTGGACCGCCAGGATCAACGTTTCCGCAGGTCGCAGCGTTGTGGTGGAAGTTCCGCTTCAACGTCTGATCGCGCGTGCGCCCCGGGAGGGGGCGGGGCTCCGGGGGAGCGCCGCCCCCTCCCGTGTGCTCCGGCAGGCGGGGCGGGGCAGATGAGTATGCGTACTCATGTGCCGGGCGGGGCCGGTCGGCAGACTCCGGGATATGGAGAGTCAGCCTTCGGACCGGCCCGAACAGCCCGGTGACGGGTCGTCGTTCGCCGGGGTGCCCGGCCAGGATCCGGGGTGCCCCGACTGCGGTGCGGGGCTCGGCGTGCGGCCGCCCGTGCGCTGTCCCGCGTGCCGGCTGCCGCTGCGCGGCGCGGTGGCGGGGCGGCTCTGGCAGGTGGAGAAGGGGCTGGAGGCGGTCGAGCGGCGGCGGCTGGTGCTGCTGGAGGAGCGGGCCGGGCTGCTCGACCAGCTCCGCGCGCGCCGCTACGGGCCCGAGCCGGAGCCCGGCGCGCCCGGTGTGGTCGCGGTGTGGGCCGACGGGCACTGGCTGCGTCCGCTGCTGCTGGGTGCCGCCGCGGCGGTGGTGACCCTGCTGGGGGTCAGGTACCGGTTGCAGGGCCCGCTGCTGCTGGGTGGTGCGGCGCTGCTGCTGGTCGGCGTGCACGAGCTGGCGCCGACCGTCGTCCAGGTGCTGGGCCTGCTGCCGCGCTGGGTGCCGCTGGCCGTCGTGGGGCTGCTGCTGCTCGCTGTGGGGGCGACGTACGAGCAGCGGCTGCGGGATGCCCGCCGCCTGAGGGCGAGGCTCGGCCGGCTGGGCTGACGGGCCGGGTGCCGGCGGAGGGCCAAAACGGAACACTATCTCTCACTTTGCCTCCACCGCAGGCGAGTTGACTATTTCATGTGATCATTTGAGTGGCTGCTGACCGGCATCTCGGGGGCGGGCGTCCGGCCGTGACCGCACCGGCGTCGTCACCCCGGGCGGTTGCCGTCCGTGCCCTCACCGCTCGTCGTCGCGACGCGCGGGCAGCTACTCAGCACGATCACAGGGGGAAGTCATGACTCGTTCGCACAAGCCTGCCCTGAGCCGCCGCACGTTGCTGGGCGGCACCGCGGCCGCCGGGGTCGGCGCCGTCCTGGCGTCCGGCACCGATGCCGTGGCGGACTCGGGCCGCCGCCGCAACCCGATCGACCAGGCCGCGGTCGACGCCGTCGCCGCCCGGCTCGACGCCGACCTGATCGCACTGCGGCGCGAGTTGCACCGCAACCCCCAGACGTCGGGGGAGGAGAAGTTCGCCGCAGGGGCGGTGGCCGACCGGCTCCGGGCGGCGGGCCTGAGCGTCGAGTCGGTGGCCGGGACCGGGGTGGTCGCGGTGCTGAAGGGCGCGCGCCCGGGGCGGACGGTGGCCTACCGGGCCGACATGGACGCGGTGCCCGGGGACGGCATCACGCCCCCGCTCCGGGACCGCCCGGCGGCGCACGTCTGCGGCCACGACATCCACACCACGGTGGGGGTCGGCGTCGCCCAGGCGCTGGCGAGGCTCCAGCCGCGGCTGAGCGGCACGGTGGTCTTCCTCTTCCAGCCCGGCGAGGAGTCCCTGAAGGGCGCCCAGGCGATGATCGACGCCGGGGTGCTGGAGCGGAAGGGCGTCGAGGAGATCCACGCCCTGCACTGCGGGCCGTACCCGGTGGGGCAGTTCGCCGTGACGCCGGGCAGCGGGCTGCCGGGCCAGGACTGGGCCACGGTCACCCTGACCGGGCCGGACGCGGTCGCGGCGGCGGGCCGGCTGAAGGCCGAGATCGGCGGGCTCTCCACGGTGGCCCCGCCGCCGCTGCCGCCGGCTTCGTCGGACGCCTATCTGGAGCAGATGGTCGCGGACGTGCAGACGCCGGACGGGCCGCTGGCCCGGTTCGTGGTGATCCGCGGCAGGGCGGCGGACAAGCCGGACGCCGAGGGCCGGGTCGCGGTCGACGTGACGTTCCGCTGCTGGCCCGAGCAGCGCAACACCGAGATCCGGGAGGAGATCCGCCGGCTGGCGCAGCCGTACGGCGGGGCGGTGACCTTCCCCAAGCCGCCGTTCCCGGCCCTGGTCTGCCCCGCGGACGACGCCAACGCGCTGGCCCGGCACCTGCGCTGTGAGCTCGGCCCCGGCTCGGTGACGGTGAACCGCGCCGCGTTCCCGTTCAACGGGGAGGACTACGCACTGTTCCTGGACCGCGTCCCGGGCACCTACACGTTCCTCGGGGTCCGCACTCCCGGCGCCGCGATCACGACCAGCTACCCGCACTACGAGACCTTCACGCCGGACGAGCGGGCCATCGGCGTCGGCGTCCGGGCGATGGCCGGCTGGCTCGCCACCCGCACCCGCCGGTAGGCGGTCGCGGGGCCGGCGCACCGGCGCCGGCCCCGCGGTGGGGCCGTCAGGCGATGCGGACGGTCAGGGTGCCGTCGCCGGACGCCGTGACGGTCACGCCCTCCAGGGTGGCGGCGTGCGCGGTCGGGCGGTGGGCGGCGGCGCGCGGGCCGACGCCGACCACGGGGATGCCGGCGGCCCGGGCTGCGGCGATGCCGGCCTCGGAGTCCTCGAACGCGAGGCAGTCGGCGGGCGCGAAGCCGAGCGCGGCGGCGCCCTTGAGGAAGCCCTCCGGGTCGGGCTTGCTCGCGCCGACCGACTCGGCGGTGACCAGGACGGACGGGAGCGGCAGGCCGGCGGCGGCCATCCGGACCCGGGCGAGCGGCTGGTCGGCCGAGGTGACCAGGGCGTGCGGGAGGCCGGCCAGGCCGGCGAGGAAGGCGGGCGCACCGGGGACCGGGACGACGCCCTCGGTGTCGGCCTTCTCCTCGGCGAGCATGCGCCGGTTGTCGGCGAGGTTGACGGCGGCCGGGCGCTCGGGCAGCAGGACGGCCATGGTCGCGTGGCCCTGGCGGCCGTGGGCGATCCGGAGCACCTCGTCCGGGTCGAGGTCGTGCTCCTGGGCCCAGCGGCGCCAGCAGCGTTCGACGACGGCGTCGGAGTTGACCAGGGTGCCGTCCATGTCCAGCAGGAGGGCGCGGGTGGTCAGCACGATGGGGGCGACGGTGGCGGCGACGGGCATGGGGCGGCTCCTCGCGGGCGGGGCCCAGAGAGTGCAAGTGAATTGTTCAATTCAGATACAAAATATCAGCCCAGCAGGTGGGCGTTGACCGCGCGGGCCTCCTCGGCCAGCTCCGGCAGCTCCACCACCTCGACCCCGGCCGCCTCCAGCAGCGCCGTCCCCTGGGTCTCGGCGACGAAGGTGTCCGGCTCACTCCAGGCGACCACCACCCGCGGGACGCCCGCCGCCAGCAGCAGCCGCGCGCAGGGGTGCGGCCGGGAGGCGCGCTGCCCGCAGGGCTCCAGGGAGCTGTAGACGGTCGCGCCGCGCAGTCGCGGGTCGCCGGCCGGGAGCTTGGCCAGGGCCGCCTCCTCTGCGTGATCGTGCGGGTCGGACTCCCGGCTCCAGCCCTCGGCCAGCACCTCGCCGTCCGCGCCGACGATCACCGCGCCGACCGAGAACGCGGTCTCGGAGGGCGGGCAGCGGCGGGAGAGCTCGACGGCCCGCCGCAGGAACCGGAGGTCGGTCGGGTCGGTGGTCACGGGGCGGGCTCCTTCGGGGCGTACCTGAGCAGGACGACGTCGCCCACCGTACGTGCCTCCAGCAGCCGCATCCGGCGGGCCGGGCCACCGGGGAACGCGGCGGGGTGGACGAAGCGGGGCGCGTCCGCCTGTCCGACCAGCAGCGGGGCGACGGCCAGCTGGAGCTCGTCGGCCAGGCCCTGGGCCAGGAACTGGGTGTGCACGCTGCCACCGCCCTCGACCATCAGCCGGCGCACCCCGCGGGCGCCGAGGTCGTCCAGCACCGCACCCAGCCCGACCGCGCCGCCCAGCGCCACCACCTCGGCCAGGCCGTCCAGTTCCGGGCGCAGCACCGCGGCGCCCGCGTCGGTGGTGTAGGCGAGGCGGTCGCCGCCGGTGTGCCAGAAGCGCAGCGACCGGTCGAGCCCGCCGCTCGCGCTGAGGGTGACCTTCAGCGGGTACTCGGGCCGGCCGGCGGCGAGCCGGGCGGCCCGCCGGGCGGGGTCGTTGACCAGCAGCCGGGGGTTGTCCGCGCGCAGCGTGTTGCCGCCCACCAGGATCGCGTCACTGGCGGCGCGCTCCTCGTCCACCCGGTCGAAGTCGGCCGGGTTGGAGAGCAGCAGCCGCTCGGGGGAGGCGTCGTCGAGATGCCCGTCGAGCGACATCGCGGCGCTCAGCAGGACGAAGGGGCGGCCGGGCATGGGGGAGACCGTTCTCTCGGGGGCCCGTCCACCGTACGGCCCGGGCACGGCCGGTGGTCCGTCGAGGGCTGCTGTTCGTCCGGCGGCCCGCTGCCGGAGGGGCGGCGTTCGCCGAGGGGCTCCACCCTGGTCCGGACCTCGCACCGCCCCCACGTCGAAGGGCTGTCCCCGTGTCCCGTCTCTCCCGCGGCCTGCTGCCGCTGGCCGTCGCCGTCGCCGCACTGCCGGTGCTCGCGCTGCCCGCCGGTTCCGCCGCCGCCGTGACGTACGGAACCCCCACGATCACCCTCTCGGCCGGCTACCTCTCCGGCGCGGTCGGCGCCACCGGCGACCCGATGGTCACCGTCACCGTCGCGCAGAGCGGAGCTTCCGCCTCCGCGCTGTCGGTGGCCGCCTCGGCGAGCAGCCGCAGCTCGGTCGCCCGCACCGGCGACGTCACCGTCACGGGAACCACCGGCACCCGCACCCTCGCGGTCGCCGCGCAGGGCGTCGGCTACACCGACCTGACCGTCAAGGTCACCGGCCTCGGCGGCAAGACCGCGACGAAGACGCTGCACTACGCGGCCTCGTCCGCGGTCCAGTTCTCCGCCGCGAGCCGGTACTTGACCGGCTCCAGCGACGCCTCGGCGGCGGTGGACGCGGGCGGGGGCTACGTCGTGGTGGCCGACGACGAGTCCAACGTGCTGCGGCTGTACGACCGCAACGCCTCGGGCGCGCCCGTCCGCACCTGGGACTTCAGCTCGGCGCTCGGCGTCTCCAAGGAGATCGACATCGAGGGCGCCACCCGGGTCGGCAACACCGTCTACTGGACCGGCTCGCTGGGCAACAACAAGGACGGCGAGATCAAGGCCGACCGGCGCACCGTCTTCGCCACCACCGTCACCGGCGCGGGCGCGGGCACGCAGCTCACCCTGGCGGGCAAGTACACCGGCCTGCGCGACGACCTGATCGCCTGGGACCGCGCCAACGGCAACCGCTACGGCTTCGCGGCGGGCGCGGCGGCCGGCCAGGCGCCCAAGCAGATCGACGGATTCAACGTCGAGGGCCTGGAGTTCGCCCCGGGCAGCTCCACCACCGCGTACGTGGGCTTCCGTGCGCCGCTCACCCCGGCGGTCACCGGGGGCCGGGCGCTGATCGTGCCGGTCACCAACTTCTCCTCCCTGCCCGGCGGTTCGGCGCGCGCCACGTTCGGCACCCCGATCGAGCTGGACCTCGGCGGGCTCTCCGTCCGCGACCTGCGGCGCAACGCGCTCGGCCAGTACCTGATCGTGGCGGGCTCCTGGGCGGCGGACGACAACTCCGACCCGTACGCGCTCTACCGCTGGGACGGGCAGCCCGGTTCGCAGCCGGTCAAGGTGCTGGACCTGCCGACCACCGACGCGGGCGGCTGGGAGGCCGTGCCGGACTTCCCGGACCTCACCGCCCCCGGCGCCCGGGTGCAGCTGATCACCGACGACGGCTCCGCCGACCTGTACGGCGACGGCACCGAGGCCAAGGACCTCACCCACCCGGAGTGGAAGAAGTCCCGCAGCACCTGGTTCACCCTCAACTAGGCGTACCGGCAGGGCGAGAGCCTCCGACCGCAGGCCGGCCGGGGGCTCTCGTGCATCCTAGGGTGACCGTCATACGAGACGAGCCTTCTCGTCATGCGGGACGGATAGTAGCGTCGGAGGCGTCGGAGAACCGAGATCTTCTCAGGGGGACGTCATGACCGGACCGCAGCCCGCCGCCTACACGCACGGCCACCAGGAGTCCGTGCTGCGCTCGCACCGCTCCCGTTCCGCCGCCGACTCGGCCGCCTACCTGGTGCCCCACCTGCGGCCCGGCCAGGCCGTGCTGGACGTCGGCTGCGGGCCGGGCACGATCACCGCCGACCTGGCCCAACTGGTCGGCCCCGCCGGGCGGGTGGTGGCCGTGGACACCTCGGCCGAGGTGCTGGAGACGGCGGCCCGGCACGTCGCCGGGCGGGGTCTGTCCAACGTGCGGTTCGAGGTCGCCGACGTGCACGGACTGCCGTACGCGGACGGGGAGTTCGACGTGGTGCACGCCCACCAGGTGCTGCAGCACGTGACCGACCCGGTGGCCGCGCTGCGGGAGATGCGCCGGGTGACCGCGGAGGGCGGCCTGGTCGCGGCCCGGGACGTCGACTACGAGAGCATGACCTGGTACCCGCAGGTGCCCGAACTGGACCGCTGGCTGGAGCTGTACCGGCGGATCGCCCGGAGCAACGGCGGTGAGCCGGACGCCGGCCGGCGGCTGCTGTCCTGGGCCCGGGCGGCGGGCTTCGCCGAGGTCACCGCCTCGTCCAGCACCTGGACCTTCGCGTCGCCGGAGCGGCGGGAGTGGTGGGGCGGCATGTGGGCCGACCGGACGGTGGCCTCCAGCACGGCCGGGACGGCGGTGGCCGAGGGGTTCGCGGACCAGGCGGAGCTGGAGCGGATCGCGGCCGGCTGGCGGGGGTGGGCGACGGCCGAGGACGGCTGGTTCGCGATGCTGCACGGGGAGGTGCTGGCGCGCGGGTAGCCGGGCTCGGCGGCCAGGGAAAAGGGCGGGAAGGCGTTCGGCAAGATCGGGTAAAGTCGCGCGTCCGTTCCCATCGCAGGGGTGTGCTCCGCCGGCGGAACGTTCGAGTCGAACTGCCGAGCTGATGCCCGTGACCGCCGGGCGGGGGAGTCCACGTGTCCAAGCCCGATCCCGACGCTCCCGTCCCTGTGCCGGACGTTCCCGGGGAGGCCGTTCCCGACGCGCCCGTCCCTGCGCCTTCCGTTCCCGCGCCGGACGTCGCTGCGCCGGACGCTCCCGCGGCCGAAGGCCCGGGTCCGGACGTTGCAGCGGCTCCTGCCGAGACTGTTCCTGCCCAGCCTGTTCCGGCGACGGACGCCCCCGCCATGGACGCCCCCGCCATGGACGCCCCCGCCATGGACGCCCCCGCCATGGACGCCCCCGCCGCGGATGCTCCGGCGCCGGCCGACCGGGTGGAGCTGACCAAGCCGGCCACGGCGGACGCGGAACCCCCGGCCCCGTACGCACCCGCAGTGCCCACCGCACCCGCACCGCCCACCGCACCCGGGGCGCCCACCGCCCCCACCGGATTCGCCGCACCCGCGGACCCCTGGGCCGCCCCCGCCCCGGCCATGGCAGGCGCCCCCGCCGGCGCCCCGGCGCCGCCGCCGCCGTTCCCGGGCCCGCCGCCGGCCGCCTCCGGCTGGGCCGCCGTCCCGCCCGGCTCGATGTCCGGCTTCCAGCCCGGCTACGCCTACCCGCAGGCCCCCGGGGCCACCAACGGCTTCGCCGTCGCCGCGCTGGTCACCGGCCTGTTCTGCATGTGGCCGATCGCGCTCGTCCTCGGCATCGTCGCGCTGGTCCAGATCCCCAAGCGCAACGAGCGCGGCCGCGGCATGGCCGTGGCCGGCGTGATCCTCGGCGTCCTCGGGGTGCTGGCCACCCTGCTGGCCTTCCTCGGGGTGCTGGCCGCCGGCGTCGACGCGTCCGACCGCGCCGACCGCCCGGCCCGCGCCCCGAAGGCCCCGCCGGGGGCCGTGCTCTGGTCCTCGCTCAAGGCCGGCGACTGCTACAACCCGCCCGGGAACGCCGCCGGCTCCGCCCCCGAGGACGGGGACCAGACGGTCTTCTGGGTGCTGAAGGTGCCCTGTGCGGTTCCGCACCACGGCGAGGTGGCCGGCACCGCCCGGATCCCGGACGGCGACGGCCCGGCCTATCCGGGCGAGACCCGCGTCCGCGACCTCGCCGCCGACCTCTGCGGCCCGGTGCTCGACGACTACGCCCTCGACTACTGGGCCGTGCCGGACGGCATGGAGGAGGTCTACCTCTACCCCAGCCGCGGCAACTGGAAGTCCGGCGAGCACGACGTCACCTGCACCTACGAGGACCGTGACGCCCAGCACCGCGGCAGCGTCCGGACCGACCGCGCCGGCCTGAGCCCGGCCCAGCTCGCCTACCTGGAGGCCGCCCGCGCCTTCAACACCGCGTACTGGAACGAGCCGGACGGCGAGGTCGCCGGGTCGCGCTCCGAGTACCTGGCGTGGGCCCGGCAGATGGCGGACGCCTCCCGCAAGGAGGCCGACGAGCTCTCCAAGCGTTCGACGGCCTGGCCGGAGGGCGCCAAGGCGAAGGTGGCCGAGTTGGCCGCCGCCCAGCGCGAGGCCGCCACCGCCTGGGACACCGCGGCCAAGACGGCCGACGGCGCCGCGCTCGAACGCGAGGTGCGGCGGGCGAAGGCGATGGTGACCAAGTCGGCCAAGCTGACCTTGGACATCCGCCGCGAGCTGGGCCTGTCGACGGGCGAGCAGGTCGGCGACATCCAGGTCTGACCCCGCGCCGCCCGCGCCCCTCCCGGCCGGGAGTGCCGCCCACCGGTGGCCCCGGCCTGCCGGAGCGGCCCTCACCGGCCGTGCTTCCTTACCCGCCGTTAACAGGGACCGTACCTGCCGGTAGCGAGCCGGGCGTAGCGTCCGGTGGACGCGGCCCCCGACCCGACCCCCACGCGGGCCGGGGCCGCTTCCGCGACGCGGGCCGGGCCACTCCCCTCGACCCGCGCCTGCGAGCGCCCGGGGAGTACCCCCTACGCTCACCGGCATGGACACCTTTCGGGTGATGCGGCAGGACGACAACGGCAACCGCTTCCTGGTCGCCACAGGCCTGGACCGGGCCGAGGCCGAGCGGATGGCGGCGGAGTTCGAGGCGCGCGGTCACAAGCAGCTGTACTGGGTGGAGAGCGCGGGCCCGACGAGCGCAGGTCCTAAGGTCGGGGCCATGGAGAACCGGATCGTCGTCGGCGGCGCGCTCATCCACCGCGGCCTGGTGCTGGCCGCCCGCCGCAGCGCACCGGCCGAGGTGGCCGGGCGCTGGGAGTTCCCGGGCGGCAAGGCCGAGCCCGGCGAGACCGAGGTGCAGGCGCTGGAGCGGGAGCTGCTGGAGGAGCTGGGCGTCCGGGCGAGGGCCGTGGAGCGGCTGCCCGGTGCGTGGCTGGTCCGGCCGGGCCTGGAGCTGCACCTCTGGGTGGCCGAGCTGCTGGCGGGCGACCCGCGGCCGCTGGAGGACCACGACGAGCTGCGCTGGCTCGGCCCGGAGCAGCTGGACGGCGTCGACTGGCTGGACCACGACCGGGCCGTCCTCCCGGACATCGCCCGGCTGCTCGAAGCGGCGCATACGGCCCCCTGACCGCGCGCGGCCGCCCCTTGACCGCGCACGGCCCCCGGCCGGGCCGCCGTACGCCTGCCGCCCGTCCGTCGGCCAACCCGCCCGCCACCCGCCCGCGCGAACGCCCGGACGGGAGCCCGAGCAGCCGGCGCCGCGACGCGCAATACGCCAGGTAGGTCAATCGGAAAAGCCGACCCGGAAGCCGGGATAGCCTGGGTTCTGCTGGGTATGTCACTTTTCGGCACTATTCGTCACCATCGGTGAGCCGCCCCAGCCGGCGCCGCCGATCCCGACCAGAGCCGGAGGCCCCGTCGGTGTCGAATACCGGTAACGGCGGCGGGGGAGCGCGGCGCACGGGCACCGGGGGGAGCGCAGCCGCGCGCGCCCGGCTGCGTCGTGGCGTGCGCCCAGCGCCGCCGCAGCCGCCGGTCGGCCGCCGCCGCGGCGGGGAGAACGCGGCCCCCGACGCCCCGCCGCCGGACCAGCCCGCGCCGTCCCTGGTGGTCGCCGACGCGTCCCCTCCGGCGGGAATCCGGAGCCGCCCCGGGCGGCCCTTCCCCGGGGGCCCCGGCGGGGAGCCGGGCGGCCCCGACGACCGCACCGAGGGCACCCTGCTCGACGTGGTCAAGGTCGCCATCGCGATCCTCGACACCGCCGGCCGGGTGGTCCTCTGGAGCCCGGCCGCCGAGGAACTGCTCGGCTGGCCGAACGAGCTGCTGGTGGGCCGCCGGATCGACGAGCTGATCCCGGACGAGGAGCAGGTCGCCCGGATCCGCGCGGCGATCCAGGACACCCTGCGGCACGGACGCTGGGCCGGCCCCGCCGAGCTGCGCGACCGCGACGGCGCCCCCGTCGCCCTGGACGCCCGGATCTCCCTGCTGGTGGACGGCGACGGCACCCCGTTCCTCCAGGTCAACCTGGCTGAGGCGGCCGCCGTCCGGGCCGTCGAGCGCGACCTCGCCGTCCGCGACGCGCTGTTCGAACAGTCCCCGCTGGGCATCGCCGTCCTCGACACCGAGCTGCGCTACACCGCCGTGAACCAGACCCTGGCCGCGATGAACGGCATGAGCACCGAGGACCACGTCGGCCGCACCACCGGCGAGACCCTGCCGGAGCGGGCCGCCGACGAGATCACCGCGATCCAGCGGCAGGTGCTGGCCACCGGCGAGCCGGTCATCGACGTCACCCTCGCCTCCCCCGTCACCGCCCGCTCCGGCTACCGCTCGATCTCCTACAGCCGGATGACCGACCGGGCCGGCCGGGTGCTCGGCATCTCCGGCACCGTGATGGACGTGACCGAGCGGTACCGGGCGGTGGCCAAGGTCGAGCACGCCCGGCGCCGGCTCTCGCTGCTCAACGAGTTCGGCTCCCGCGTCGGCGACCTGCTGGACGCCTCCCGGATCGCCCAGGAGCTGGCCGGCGCCGTCGTCCCCCGGCTCACCGACCACTCCGCGGTGATCCTGCTGCAGGCCGTCGCCCACGGCGACGACCTGCCCCGCCACGGCCACGACCGTCGCACCTCGCTGCTGCAGCTGGGCACCGCCTCCGTCCAGGACGGCCCCGAGGTGGAGGTGATGCTGCGCCGCGGCGCCCGGATCACCTTCGCGGAGGACTCCGCCTGCGGCCGGGTGCTGCGCACCGGCGTCCCGGAGCTGCTCTCCGGCGCCGACCAGCTGGACGACGTCACCTACCCCGGCGACCCGAAGATGCAGGCCGCCCACGACCTGGGCGTGCACTCGATGCTGGTGGTGCCGCTGCGTGCCCGCGGCATCGTGATCGGGCTGCTGCTGGTCAGCCGGGCCGGCTACCGCGAGGGCTTCGACCGCGACGACCTCGCCTTCACCGTCGAGCTGGCCGACCGGGCCGGCAGCTCGCTCGACAACGCCCGGCTCTACGCCCGCGAGCGCACCGCCGCGCTGACCCTGCAGCGCACCCTGCTGCCGCAGCAGGTCCCGCAGCCCACCGGCGTCGAGGTCGCCTACCGGTACGTGCCCGGCAGCAGCGGCACCGAGGTCGGCGGCGACTGGTTCGACGTCATCCCGCTGCCCGGGGACCGCACGGCGCTGGTGGTCGGCGACGTGATGGGCCACGGCCTGCGGGCCGCCGCCACAATGGGCCGGCTGCGCACCGCCGTCCGCGTCCTGGCCGCCCTCGACCTGCCGCCGGACGTGCTGCTGCGCCACGTCCACGAGCTGGCCGACGACCTCGCGCAGGGGCCGGACGAGGCGCTGCTGGCGACCTGCATCTACGCCGTGTTCGACCCGGCCACCGCCCGGCTGACGGTCGCCAAGGCCGGCCACATCCCGCCGGTGCTGATCGTGCCGGGGGAGGGGGCCGAGGAGCCGACCCGGACCGGGGGGCCGCTGCCCGGTGGCGCCGGCCGGATCCTCGACCTGCCCTCGGGCGCCCCGCTCGGGGTCGGCGGCGTCCCGTTCGAGGCGGTCGAACTGAAGATTCCCGAGGGCAGCCTGCTCGCCCTCTGCACGGACGGCCTGGTGGAGTCCCGGGACAAGGACCTCGATGTCGGCCTCGGCCGGCTGATCACCGTCCTCCAGCAGCCCCAGGCCTCGATCCAGGCGGCCTGCGAAGCGGTGCTGGACACCATGGAGCAGGGCCGCGAGCCGGACGACGTGGCGCTGCTGCTGGCCCGTCTCGGCCACGGCCAGGCCGGCACCCCGACGGCCGGCTGGACGCTGCCCGCCGAACCGACCGCCGTCTCCCGGGCCCGCCGGCTGGTCCGCGCGACGCTCGCCGAGTGGAGCGTCGAGGAGCTGACCGACACCGCGGAGCTGCTGGTCAGCGAGCTGGTCACCAACTCCGTCCGCTATGCGAGCGCACCCATCGGCGTACGGTTGACGCTGGGCGAGACGCTGCTGGTCGAGATCTCCGACCCGCTGCCCGACCCGCCCCGCGAGCGCCACGCGGCCGAGGCCGACGAGGGTGGCCGGGGCCTGGAACTCGTCCGCCGGCTCGCGCTCCGCTGGGGCGCCCGGGCGGAAGGCATGGGCAAGGTCGTCTGGTTCGAGCAGCCGCTGCCGGGTAATGAGCCCGAGGAGCCGGGAGACGAGTAGGACGCGAGTAGAACGGGGCTGCATATGCCATCGGGAGGCCGGGGGGAGCGCGCACTCCGGCAGGGGGCGCGAGCGTGGCATTGTGGTTGCGCGGGCGGTAGGACAAAAACCTTCGCCCGATCTGATGTTGTGATGTTGAGGGCGTGTGAACGTACCCCTCGATGATGAATACTCGGTCTTCTCGGCATCCGGACGGTCGCGGGTTTGGAGGGGTCGGTCCGTTGAACAGCACCCCGGCGCGTAATGCGCCGAGCAGCAGCGGTCATGCCGCTGTGCCCGGGCAGGCCGGTTCCCCACACCTGCCCGCCCCAGCGGCCCCCCGGGCCGCACCCGCCGGGCAGGGCCGTGCCGCCCGCCCCGGGGTCGGCGCCGACCAGTGGGGCGCCGGGGACCCAGGCTCGATCTACGAATACATCCGGGTCGCCACCTTCGCGATCGGCCCCGACGGCCGGATCAGCCAGTGGAGCGACCGGGCCGCCGAGTTCTTCGGCCTGCCCGCCGCCGAGGCGGTCGGCTCCGACCCGATCACCACCTTCGTGCCACGCGAGCTCTGGCAGCGCGGCCGCGCCCGGCTGGAGCGCACCCTGGCCGGCGAGGAGTGGGTGGGCACGGCGCCCTACCGCGACGCCACCGGCGGGGAGGGGCTCGCCGAGCTCTACCTGATGCCCGACAGCGCGCTGCCCACCGCCGGCGCCACCTGTCTCGCCGTCGACCTCGGCCGGCTGCGCCGGATCGAGACCGACCTCGCCGCCTCCGAGGCCGTCTTCGGGCAGACCCCCACCGGCTTCATCCTCTTCGACGACCGGCTCCGGCTCCAGCGCGTCAACGACGCCTTCGCCTCCGGGATGGGCCTCGCCCCCACCGACCTCGAAGGCCTCACCGCGCACGACCTCTTCCCGCAGTCCGAGGCCGACCGGCTCACCGCCGCGCTGCGCAAGGTCGTCGCCACCGGCCAGCCCGTCTTCGACCTGCGCTTCCACTCGGCCGTCCCCACCCGCGAGGGCAACCGGCTCTGGGCCGTCTCGCTGTACCGGCTGAACGGCTCGGCCGGCCAGCCGATGGGCGTCGCCGGCCAGGTCTCCGACGTCACCAGCCGGCACGTCGCCGAGCGCGAGGCCGACGGCGTCCGCCGCAACCTCGCCCTGCTCAACGAGGCCAGCGCCCACATCGGCTCCACGCTCGACCTGGAGACCACCGCCAAGGAGCTGCTGGACGTCGTCGTCCCGCCGTTCTGCGACCTCGCCACCGTCGACCTCTACACCGCGCTGCTCTCCGGCGAGACCGTCCCCAGCGCCGGCCGGTACGGCGACGGCGTGCTCACCGACGGCAGCGGCGAACTGCGCCGGGTCGCCGTCTCCAGCGTGGTCGGCGGCGCCTCCTCGGTGCTCGGCTCGGTCACCGGCCTGCCCATCGCCGAGGCCGGCGGCACCCTCTGCTACCCGCGCCGCTCCCCGCACGCCCGGGCGCTGCGCACCGGCCGCAGCGTCGTCCCCGAGCCCGGGCCGGACCCGCTGCTGCGCTCCACCCTGATCGTCCCGCTGGTCGCCCGCGACCAGGTGCTCGGGCTCGTCCAGCTCTCCCGGGCGATCGGCAGCGAGCCCTTCGACGCCCGCGACGTCGCCATCGCCGAGGAGCTGGTCGCCCGGGCCGCCGTCTGCATCGACAACGCCCGGCTCTACCGCCGCGAGCACGAGCGCGCCCTGATCCTCCAGCGCAGCCTGCTGCCCCCGGGCAACCCGGCCGCCAGCGGCCTGGAGATCGCCTGCCGCTACCTGCCCAGCAACAACAACACCGAGGTCGGCGGCGACTGGTTCGACGTCATCCAGCTGCCCGGCAACCGCACCGCCCTGGTCATCGGCGACGTGATGGGCCGCGGCCTGCGTGCCGCCGTCGCGATGGGCCAGCTGCGGACCGCCGTCCGCACCCTGGCCATGCTCGACCTCGACCCCGCCGAGGTGCTCACCGCCCTCGACGAGATCGCCCGCGGCCTCGGCGACGACTCCGCGCCCGCGAGCTCACCCACCCCGTACGGGCGGCTCACCTCGACCGCCGACGAGGAGGCCCGCGAGGTCTACCTCGCGACCTGCGTCTACGCGGTCTACGACGCCGTCACCCGCCGCTGCGTCTTCGCCAACGCCGGCCACCTGCCGCCCGTCCTGCTCAGCCCCGGCGAGCCCGCCCGGATGCTCGACGTGCCGCCCGGCCTGCCGCTCGGCGTCGGCGGCGAGCCGTTCGAGGAGGTCGAGCTGACCCTGCCGGACGGCGCCGTGCTCGGCCTCTACACCGACGGTCTGGTGGAGAGCCGCAAGCACCAGCTGGACGAGGGCCTGCGCGCCTTCCGCACCGCGCTGTCCGCCGATGGCAAGGGCCTGGAGGACCTCTGCGACCACGTCCTCGGCGAGCTCAACCCGCACCACGGCGAGGACGACATCGCCCTGCTGATGGCCAAGGTGCACGCCTTCCCCGACGACGCCGTCGGCAACTGGTTCCTGCCGCCCGAGCCCACCTCGGTGGCCAAGGCCCGCGAGCTGGCCTGCAGCTGGCTGCTGGCCCGCGGCCTGGACGAGCTGGTGGACACCACCGAGCTGCTGGTCAGCGAGCTGGTCACCAACGCGCTCCGGCACGGCCGCGGCGAGATCCGGCTCCGGCTGCTGCGCGACCGCTCCATGGTCTGCGAGGTCTGGGACGACGGCTACGCCCAGCCGCGGCAGCGGCGCGCCCAGGAGACCGACGAGGGCGGGCGCGGGCTCCAGCTGGTCAGCCTGCTGGCCGAGCGCTGGGGCAGCAGGCGCACGCCCAAGGGCAAGATCGTCTGGTTCGAGCTGGCCCTGTAGGCGGCAGCCCCACGCCCCGGAGGCGCGCGGGCGGGTCACAGTTCGGCTGTCCGGGTGCAGTCGCCCGGCGGCCGCCGTGTCGCCGGGCCGGGCCGCGCCCCGGCGGCGTTCCATGGCCGCCATGCGCGTCCGCCAGCTCACCGCCCCAGCCGCCGTCGCCGCGCTGGTGCTCGCCGCCGGGGCCCTGGCCGGCTGCTCCGGCGCCCCTGCCCCGGCCCGCACCCCGGCGCCCGTCCCGGTGTCCGCCGCCCCCACGGCCGTCACCGGCGACGTCAGCCCGCCCGACCGCAGCGCCGTCGGGGACGGTGGCACGCTGCGCTGGGCGCTGGACGGCGTCCCCGCCACGCTGAACCTCTACCAGCCGGCGGCGACCGCCGACTCTGCGCTGCTCGCGCACGCCCTCTACCCCGCGCTGTTCCGGCCGGACGAGCACGGCCGGCTCGTCCCCGACCCGGACTACCTGGCCGCCGCCGAGTCCACCCCGCCCGGGCAGCTGCCACAGGTCGTCACCTACCGGCTCAACCCGCACGCCGTCTGGAGCGACGGCACCCCGCTCTCGGCCGCCGACTTCACCGCCCAGCGGGCCGCCCTCTCCGGCCTCGACCCCGCCTACACCGGCAGCCGCCCCGCCGGGTACGACGCGATCGACTCGATCACCCCGGGCGCGGACCCGTCCGAGATCAGGATCGTCTTCCGGCGGCCGTACGCCGAGTGGCGGTCCCTCTTCGGCCCGCTCTACCCCGCCGCCGTGACCTCCTCCCCGGCCGCCTTCAGCCGGCCTCTGGCGGGCGGTCCGCCGGCGACGGCGGGTCCTTTCGTGATCTCCGGGCCGGGCGGGTACGACGCGGCGGGCGGGCGGGTCACCCTGGTGCGCAACCCGCTCTGGTGGGGCGACCCGCCCAAGGCCGACCGGATCGACTTCCTCGCCACCCCGGCCGAACGGCGGCTGGACGCGCTCGGCCAGGACCTGCTCGACATCGCCCCGCTCACGGCGGCGGTCGACCGGGCCCCGGCGCCCGGCACCTCGGCCGACCGCGCCGAGGCCGCCGACCAGGCGCTGCGCCGGGCCGAGGCACTACCCGGGATCACCGTCCACCGGGCCGCCGCCGCCTCGCTCACCCAGCTCACCCTCAACGCCGGCCGGGAGCCGCTCACCGACCCGGCCGTCCGGCAGGCCCTCGCCCGGGCCGTCGACCGGCGGCGGGTCGCCGACGCGGCGCTCACCCCGCTCGGGCTCGCCGCCGCCCCGCTCGGCAGCCACCTGCTCGCCGGCGACCAGGACGGCTACCGGGACAACAGCAGCGCCCTCGGCACCGCGGACCCGGGCCGGCTGCTGGACGCGGCCGGCTGGAAGCGCCCGAAGGGCGGCGGCACCCGGACCAGGAACGGGCACGAGCTCTCGCTCTCCCTGCTGATCCCCTCGGGCTCCGCCACCGCCCGGCGCGCCGCCGACGCGCTGGCCGCCGACCTCGCCGGGACGGGCATCGCCGTCCGCCCGGTGGCGCTCCCCGCCGAGGCCCTCGTCCGCACCGGCCTGGCCGCCGGCGACTACGACCTCGCCCTCTTCTCCTGGCCGGCCGGCCCCAACCCGGCGGTCGACCAGCGCCCCGTCTACGCCAAGCCCCGGCCCGGAGCGGACGGCGCCCTGGAGACCGGCACCAACTACGGCCGCACCGGGACGGAGGAGATCGACCGCCTCTTCGACCGCGCCGCCGGGGAACTCGACCCCGCCGCCCACCTCGCCCTGCTCCAGGAGGCCGACACCCGGATCTGGCAGCTGGGCCACTCGGTGCCGTTGTTCCAGCGCCCGGAGCTGGTCGCCGTCCGGGAGGGTGTGGCGGGCGCCGGGGTCTGGGGTTTCGGCTGGCCGCGTTTCCAGGACGTGGGCCTCCTCACCGGCTGACCGGGGCGCCCGATCCGGGCACGCGCACGGCGTCCGCCGGGTGAGCGGCGTGTGATCCACCTGTGATCTTGATCCCGACCGACCTGCTCGTTTCTGCCCACCTGGGCGGTTCCCCGTACGATAGGAGGAAGCCGTGGCATGTCCTGCCCGGCGGGTGGACCGGTAGTAGCAGGCGGAACGGGCGGCGGCGATCGACAGGGATCGCCGGTCGGCGTCTCGCGGCCGGGCGCCGTAACCCACGATTCCGGGAGAATCCGCTCCGCATGCCCACGCGCAATGACATCCGCAACGTTGCCATCGTCGCCCACGTCGACCACGGCAAGACCACGCTGGTCGACGCCATGCTGAAGCAGGCCGGCGCCTTCGCCGCCCACCAGCACCTCGACGACCGGATGATGGACTCCAACGACCTGGAGCGCGAGAAGGGCATCACCATTCTCGCGAAGAACACCGCCGTCAAGTACCACCCCAAGGAGGGTGGCGCGCCGATCACGATCAACATCATCGACACCCCGGGCCACGCCGACTTCGGTGGCGAGGTCGAGCGCGGTCTGTCGATGGTCGACGCGGTCGTGCTGCTGGTCGACGCCTCCGAGGGCCCGCTGCCGCAGACCCGCTTCGTGCTCCGCAAGGCGCTGACGGCCAAGCTGCCGGTCATCCTCTGCATCAACAAGACCGACCGCCCGGACTCCCGGATCGACGAGGTCATCAACGAGACCTACGACCTCTTCCTGGACCTCGACGCCACCGAGGACCAGATCGAGTTCCCGATCGTCTACGCCTGTGCGCGTGACGGCGTCGCCTCGATGACCAAGCCGGAGAACGGCACCGTGCCGGCCGACAGCGACTCGCTGGAGCCGTTCTTCTCCACCATCCTGGAGCACGTCCCGGCCCCGACCTACGACGAGGACGCGCCGCTCCAGGCCCACGTCACCAACCTGGACGCCGACAACTTCCTCGGCCGCATCGCGCTCTGCCGGGTCGAGCAGGGCGAGCTGCGCAAGGGTCAGCAGGTCGCGTGGATGAAGCGGGACGGCTCGGTCCAGCAGGTCAAGATCACCGAGCTGCTGATGACCGAGGCGCTCACCCGCAAGCCGGCCGAGGTGGCCGGCCCCGGCGACATCTGCGCCGTCGCGGGCATCCCGGAGATCATGATCGGCGAGACCCTGGCCGACCTGGAGAACCCCGTCGCGCTGCCGCTCATCACGGTGGACGAGCCGGCCATCTCGATGGTCATCGGCACCAACACCTCGCCGCTGGTCGGCAAGGGCGGCAAGGGCCACAAGGTCACCGCCCGCATGGTGAAGGACCGCCTGGACCGCGAGCTGATCGGTAACGTCTCGCTCCGCGTGCTGCCGACCGAGCGTCCGGACGCCTGGGAGGTCCAGGGCCGTGGCGAGCTGGCGCTGGCCATCCTGGTCGAGACCATGCGCCGGGAGCTGTTCGAGCTGACCGTCGGCAAGCCGCAGGTCGTCACCAAGGTCATCAACGGCAAGACCCACGAGCCGGTCGAGCGGATGACCATCGACAGCCCCGAGGAGTACCTCGGCGCGATCACCCAGCTGATGGCGACCCGCAAGGGCCGCATGGAGACCATGACGAACCACGGCTCCGGCTGGGTCCGCATGGAGTTCATCGTCCCGTCGCGCGGCCTGATCGGCTTCCGGACCCAGTTCCTGACCGACACCCGCGGCACCGGCATCGCGCACAGCATCTTCGAGGGCCACGAGCCGTGGTTCGGCGAGCTGCGGATGCGCAACAACGGTTCGCTGGTGGCGGACCGCGCGGGCGTCGTGACGCCGTTCGCGATGATGGGCATCCAGGAGCGCGGCACGCTCTTCGTCGAGCCCACCACCGAGGTGTACGAGGGCATGATCGTCGGCGAGAACTCGCGCCAGGACGACATGGACATCAACATCACCAAGGAGAAGAAGCTCACCAACATGCGTGCCGCTTCCTCCGACACCACCGAGAACCTGGTGCCGCCGCGCAAGCTCTCGCTGGAGCAGTCGCTGGAGTTCTGCCGCGAGGACGAGTGCATCGAGGTGACCCCGGAGACCGTGCGCATCCGTAAGGTCGTCCTCGACCAGAAGGAGCGTGGCCGTTCGGCTTCGCGCGCCAAGAAGGCGTGATCCCGGGTTTAAACAGCCTTTGGCCTGAATCGATCGCCCCCCTTTCCAGTGGAGAGGGGGGCGATCGTTTTCAACTACTCCAAGTTGTCGACGCGCGTATAAACGGAATAGCGCTTACCACGGCAAGGTGTCCGCTGAGCGAACGTGACAGTCCGTCATTCATGACGACTGTCCGTTTAATGCCTGTCTGAGTATGTCTTATATGTCCGATTTTCGAAACTTACCGACCGTTCATGTGACCTAATTGAGATCGGCATTGGTCACTTTCGTGTCCGTGCGTGACACATAGTGGGTGCAGTCAGGCTCGGGTCAAGGGTTAACGCGCAGGGGTGCGCGCCGAAACCACGAGCGCGGACGGCACAACGGAAGCGGCGTCAGCCGCCCGCGGTGCTCTCCTCGTTGGAAAGTCGATTTCAGGAGGCATCCCCCATGCGCGGTGCAACCCAGACCAAGTGGCTCGTT
This sequence comes from Kitasatospora sp. NPDC032757, assembly GCF_055579305.1. Lineage (NCBI taxonomy): Bacteria > Bacillati > Actinomycetota > Actinomycetes > Kitasatosporales > Streptomycetaceae > Kitasatospora > Kitasatospora sp. NPDC032757. Next base: position 93,925 of record NZ_JBVINN010000004.1, read on the forward strand.
GCGGCGACCGCGATCGCCCTTGCGGCGACCGCTTGCAGCACCAGCTCGAAGAGCAATGACAAGGCTGCTTCCGGCGGCGGCTCCATCGCCGTCCAGCTCGGTGAGCCGCAGCACGGTCTGGTGCCGCAGAACACCGCGGAGTCCGAGGGCACCGAGGTCGAGAACGCCCTCTTCGCCGGCCTGGTCGACTACGACTTCAAGACCAACGCCCCGACCCTGCGCGTGGCCGAGTCGATCGAGTCCGCCGACAGCAAGGTCTGGACGATCAAGCTGAAGGACGGCTACACCTTCCACAACGGCGAGAAGGTCACCGCCAAGTCCTTCGTCGACGCCTGGAACTGGGGCGCCAACCAGGACAACGCCGCCGAGGGCCTCCCGTTCTACGCGAAGATCGAGGGCTCCGAGGAGCTGGCTCCGGGCAAGGACAAGAAGCCCACCGCCAAGGAGCTCAAGGGCCTGAAGGTCGTCGACGACAAGACCTTCACCGTCACCCTGTCGGCGCCGTTCTCGCAGTTCAAGACGATGCTCGGGTACAACCCGTTCTACCCGCTGCCGTCGGCGTTCTTCGCCGACCCGAAGGCCTTCGGCGACAAGCCGATCGGCAACGGCCCGTTCGAGATGGACGGCAGCTGGGAGCACAACAAGCAGATCAAGGTCAAGCGCTACGAGAACTTCCCGGCCTCGGACGGCAAGGCGAAGCTCCAGGGCGTCACCTTCAAGATCTACGACAACCTGGACACCGCGTACAACGACCTGCGCGCCGACAACATCCAGGCCACCGACAAGCTGCCGATCTCGGCCATGTCGACCGTCAAGAGCGAGTTCGGCGACCGCTACATCTACAAGCCGGAGTCCGGCGTCGGTTACATCGGCTTCCCGATCTCGACCAACCCGGCCGCGTACGGCAAGCCGGAGATCCGCAAGGCGATCTCGATGGCGATCGACCGCGAGGCGATCACCAAGACCATCTTCTCGGGCACCCGCGTCCCGGCCGACGACTTCGTCAACCCGCTGATCCCGGGCTACCGCAAGGGCGCCATGGGCGACGCGGCCAAGTACGACCCGGTCAAGGCCAAGGAGCTCTTCACCCAGGCCAACGGTGTTCCGAACAACACCATCGAGCTGGGCTACAACGCCGACGGTGGCCACAAGGAGTGGATCGAGGCCGTCGGCAACCAGCTGAAGAAGAACCTGGGCGTCGAGGTCACCTTCAAGCCGTTCGAGAAGTTCGGCAAGATCCTGGACGACCTGCAGGCCAAGCAGTACTCGGGCGCCTTCCGCATGGCGTGGTCGATGGACTACCCGTCGATCGAGGACTACCTGCGCCCGATCTTCTCCAAGGTCGCGATCGAGAACGGCTCGAACTACGGCGGTTACGTCAACGACAAGTTCGAGACCCTGCTGGACCAGGCCGACCAGGCGAAGACGGACGACGAGGCCATCAAGCTGTACCAGCAGGCCGACGACATCCTCGTCCAGGACCTGCCGTACATCCCGGTGTACACCTACATGTCCTCCGCGGCCTACACCAAGAAGATCAAGAACTTCGACACCGACGCCCAGGGTCGCATGAACCTGGCCAAGGTCGAGCTCGCCGGCTGATCCGGTAGTCAGACGATCGGGGGCGGGTGGACCGGACTACAGTCCGAGTCCTCCCGCCTCCCTTCCTTGTCCGAAAGTATGGAGGTCTGATGGGCCGCTATGTCATCCGCCGACTGATACAGGCAATCCCTGTCCTGCTCGGCGCGACGCTGCTGATCTACGCGCTGGTTCACTACCTGCCCGGTGACCCGGTGCAGGCACTGGCCGGCGAGAAGCGAGCCGACCCGATCGTGGCGGAGATGATCCGCCAGAAGTACCACCTGAACGACCCCTTCCTGCTCCAGTACTGGAACTACATCTCGGGGGTCTTCCAGGGGAACCTCGGTGAAAGCCTGACCGGTCGCTCCGTGACCGACATGATCAGTGAGGCGTTCCCGTACACCGTCAACCTCGCCTTCGTCGCCTTCATCATCGAAGCGGTCATGGGCGTGCTGGCGGGTGTCATGGCGGCCCTTCGCAAGGGCAAGTTCATCGACCAGCTGGTCCTCATCAGCACCCTGTTCGTGATCTCGATCCCGGTCTTCGTCACCGGCTTCGTCCTCCAGCTGCTGCTGGGCGTGAAGCTGAAGAACGACTACGGCTTCGACTTCTTCCCGGTCTCCTTCAACGAGGAGGACGGACTGCGGGCGTACCTGCTGCCGGCCTTCGTGCTGGCGTCCACCTCGCTCGCGTACGTCGCCCGACTGACCCGCACCAGCCTGATGGAGACCATGCGCGCGGACTACGTCCGTACCGCGGTCGCCAAGGGCCTGAAGCGCCGTCGGGTGATCGGCCGTCACGCCCTGCGCAACGCGCTGATCCCGATCGTCACCTTCCTCGGTGCCGACCTGGGCGGCCTGATGGGTGGCGCGGTCATCACCGAGAAGATCTTCAACATGCACGGCATCGGCGGCCTGCTCGCCCAGTCCGTGTACCAGAAGCAGGGCACGGTGATCGTCGGCATGGTCACCCTGCTGGTGATGATCTACCTCATCACCACCCTGCTCGTGGACCTGCTGTACGCCGTGCTCGACCCGAGGATCCGCTATGAGTGACACCATCACCGTGGGCAGCGAGGCCCCGTCCGAGGACAACAGCCCGAAGACCTCCCCGGAGAAGAAGCAGAAGCCGGAGCGGGTGGCCAGCCTCTGGACGGACGCGCTGCGCGACCTGCGCCGCAACCCGGTCTTCATCATCGGTGCCGCTCTGGTGCTGTTCCTGCTGGTCATGGCGGCCGTTCCGCAGCTGTTCACCGACGGCAGCCCGACCGCGAACGGTGCCTGCGACCTGGCCGACTCCCTGAAGCGCCCGAGCGCCGAGCACTGGTTCGGCTTCGACGTGCAGGGCTGCGACGTCTACACCCGCACGGTGTGGGGCGCCCGCAACTCGATCATCGTCGGTGTCCTGACCACGCTGCTGGTCACCGTGGTCGGCTCGCTCCTCGGCCTGCTGGCCGGTTGGAAGGGCGGGATCACCGACTCGATCCTGTCGCGCTTCACCGAGATCTTCTTCTCGATCCCGCTGCTGCTCGGCGGCATGCTGATCATGTCGATGCTCGGCAAGGGCAACGCCTACACCGTGTCGCTGGTCATGGCCGTCCTCGGCTGGCCGCAGATCTTCCGCATCATGCGTGCCTCGGTGATCTCCAACAAGCACAACGACTACGTGATGGCGGCCCGCGCGCTGGGCGCCAGCAGCGGTCGGATCACCTTCCGGCACATCCTGCCGAACGCCATCGCGCCGGTCATCGTGGTCTCGGCGATCAGCCTGGGCGTCTACATCGGTGCCGAGGCGGCGCTGTCCTACCTCGGCATCGGCGTGCAGTCCCCGGAGATCTCCTGGGGCCTGATGATCAGCGATGCCTCGGTCCGCTTCCTCGCGGCCCCGCACGTCCTGCTCTTCCCGTCGGCCGCGCTGAGCATCACCGTGCTGGCCTTCATCATGCTCGGCGACGCGGTCCGCGACGCCCTCGACCCGAAGCTCCGCTGAGAGAAGAGGTGACGACCCGATGACCACCGTGATCGAGAAGAACCAGAAGAGCGGCCGGCTCGAAGTTGGCACCCCGCTGCTGGAGGTCCGCGACCTCCACGTGGAGTTCCACACTCGGGACGGCGTCGCCAAGGCCGTGAACGGCGTCAACTACTCCGTCGCCGCCGGTGAGACCCTGGCGGTGCTCGGCGAGTCCGGCTCCGGCAAGTCGGTGACCGCCCAGACCATCATGGGCATCCTCGACATGCCGCCCGGCAAGATCAGCCAGGGCCAGATCCTCTTCCGCGGGCAGGACATGCTCGCGATGAAGGAGGAGGAGCGCCGGCTGATCCGCGGCCAGAAGATCGCGATGATCTTCCAGGACGCGCTCTCCTCGCTGAACCCGGTGATGACCGTCGGCGCCCAGCTCGGCGAGATGTTCCGGGTGCACCGCGGCGCCTCCAAGAAGGAGGCCCGGGAGAAGGCCATCGAGCTGATGGAGCGGGTGCGCATCCCCGCCGCCAGGCAGCGCGTGGGCGACTACCCGCACCAGTTCTCCGGCGGCATGCGCCAGCGCATCATGATCGCCATGGCGCTCTCCATGGAGCCCGACCTGATCATCGCCGACGAGCCCACCACCGCCCTGGACGTCACCGTCCAGGCCCAGGTGATGGACCTGCTCGCCGAGCTGCAGGACGAGTACAACATGGGCCTGATCCTGATCACCCACGACCTCGGCGTGGTCGCCGACGTCGCGGACAAGATCGCCGTCATGTACGCCGGCCGGATCGTCGAGACCGCCCCGGTGCGTGACCTGTACGCCAACCCGGCGCACCCCTACACCAAGGGCCTGCTCCGTTCCATCCCGCGCCTGGACCAGAAGGGCCAGGAGCTGTACGCGATCAAGGGTCTGCCCCCGAACCTGCTGAAGGTCCCGGCCGGCTGCGCGTTCAACCCCCGCTGTGACGTCGCCACCGACCTGTGCCGCACGGAGATCCCGAAGCTGCACCAGGTGACCGACAAGGACGGCAAGGAGCTCACCGGCCGCCGCAGCGCGTGCCACCTCTGGAAGGAGACCCTCCATGGCTGAGCCCATCCTGGAGGTCAAGGACCTGGTCAAGCACTACCCGCTGACCCAGGGCATCCTCTTCAAGAAGCAGGTCGGCGCGGTCAAGGCGGTCGACGGCATCTCCTTCGAGCTGGCGAAGGGCGAGACCCTCGGCATCGTCGGCGAGTCCGGCTGTGGCAAGTCCACGCTGGCCAAGGTGCTGATGAACCTGGAGCGAGCCACCTCCGGCGAGGTCCTGTTCAAGGGCGAGGACATCTCCAAGCTGTCCGGCGCGGCCCTCAAGGCCGTCCGCCGCAACATCCAGATGGTGTTCCAGGACCCGTACACCTCGCTCAACCCGCGCATGACGGTCGGCGACATCATCGGCGAGCCGTTCGAGATCCACCCCGAGGTGGCTCCGAAGGGCGACCGCCGCAAGGCCGTCCAGGACCTGCTGGACGTCGTCGGCCTGAACCCGGAGTACATCAACCGGTACCCGCACCAGTTCTCCGGCGGCCAGCGCCAGCGCATCGGCATCGCCCGCGGCCTCGCGCTCAAGCCCGAGATCATCATCTGCGACGAGCCGGTCTCCGCCCTGGACGTCTCCGTCCAGGCGCAGGTGATCAACCTGCTGGAGCAGCTGCAGAGCGACTTCGAGCTGTCGTACATGTTCATCGCGCACGACCTCTCCATCGTCCGGCACATCTCCGACCGCGTCGGCGTGATGTACCTGGGCAAGATGGTCGAGATCGGTACCGACGAGGAGATCTACGACAACGCGACGCACCCGTACACCCAGGCGCTGCTCTCCGCGGTGCCGGTGCCGGACCCGACGGCGCGCGAGAGCCGTGACCGGATCATCCTGACCGGCGACATCCCCTCGCCGGCCAACCCGCCGTCCGGCTGCCGGTTCCGCACCCGCTGCTGGAAGGCGGAGGAGCGCTGCTCCACCGAGGTCCCGCTGCTGGCGGTGCCGGAGGTGCTGAGCGGCCCGGCCAAGCACCAGTCGGCGTGTCACTTCGCCGAGGTCCGGGAGACGGCCGCCGCCGTCTGATCCCGAGGCGTTTCCCGGAAGGGCCCGCAGCCGTCGTGCTGCGGGCCCTTCCGGCGTTCCGTCAACTCCACGCAGGGCCTGCTGCACCCATCCGGGGGTACCCGGCTCGCGCCGCCGCGCGGGCGCGCTTCTCATGGGGTGTGATGCGACACACACCTTGAGGAGGGACCTCCATGCCCGCAGCCCCCCGTGCTCGATGGGTCCTCGCCGGTGCGACATCCGTGGCCCTGGTGGCCAGCGGGTGCAGCAGCAGCGGCGGAGGCGGAAGCAGTTCGTCGGACAGCAGCAAGACCTTCAGCTACCAGAGCAGTGAGCCGCAGAACCCGCTGCAGCCGGCGAACGCCAACGAGACCGGCGGCGGGCGCATCCTGCAGAACCTCTTCAAGGGCCTGGTCGACTACGACCCCAGCAACGCCCAGATCCGGATGCAGGTCGCGGATTCGATCGACACCAGCGACTCGCAGACCTTCAACGTCACGCTGAAGAGCGGCTGGACGTTCCACGACGGCACGCCGGTCACGTCGACCAACTTCGTCGACGCCTGGAACTGGGGCGCGACCACCACCAACAACCAGATCAACAGCTCCTGGTTCTCCGACATCGAGGGCTATCAGGACGTCCACCCCGCCAGCGGCCAGCCGACCGCGACCAAGATGTCCGGGCTGACCGTCGTGGACAACACGCACTTCACCATCAAGCTGCGGGGCAAGGTCTCGTACTTCGAGTACAAGCTCGGGTACATCGCCTTCTCGCCGCTGCCGTCCGCCTTCTTCAACGACCCGACCGGGTACGGGCAGAAGCCGGTGGGCAACGGCCCGTACCAGTTCGTCAGCTGGGACCACAACCAGCAGGTGGTCACCAAGGCCTACCCGAACTACCAGGGCGTGGACAAGCCGAAGAACGGCGGCGTCGTCTTCAAGATGTACAGCACCGCCGAGGCCGCCTACGCCGACCTGCAGTCCAACAACCTGGACGTGATGGACCAGGTGCCGCCGTCGGCGCTGGCCACCTACAAGAGCGACCTGGGCGACCGGGCGATCGACTCCCCGCAGGGTGCCATTCAGAACGTCGGCTTCACGCTGTACCAGGCGGACTGGGCCGCGCCCGAGAAGGCCCAGGTCCGCCAGGGCATCTCGATGGCGATCGACCGCGACACCATCACCAAGACGGTGCTCCAGGGGTCGCGCGCGCCCGCCAGCGCCTGGGTCGCCGAGGGCGTCGAGGGGTACAAGGCGGGCCAGTGCGGTGAGTTCTGCACGTTCAACCCGGACAAGGCCAAGCAACTGATCGCCCAGGGCGGTGGCATCCCGGGCAACAAGCTGACCATCACCTACAACGCGGACGGCGGCCACAAGGAGTGGGTCGACGCCGTCTGCAACTCGGTCCGACAGAGCACCGGGGCGGACTGCACCGGTGACCCGAAGCCCGACTTCAAGACCGCCCGGGCGGCGATCACCGGCCACCAGATCGACGGCATGTTCCGGACGGGCTGGGTGCAGGACTACCCGCTGAACGCCAACTTCCTCGCCGACGTCTACCGCACCGGCGCGGCGTCCAACGACTTCGGCTACAGCAGCCCGCAGTTCGACAAGCTGTCCACCCAGGCGGACCAGGCGGACAGCGTCCAGGGCTCGGTGACGGGCTACCAGCAGGCGGAGGCGGTGCTGGCGACCGACATGCCGGCCATCCCGCTCTGGTACTACCGCACCAACTCGGGCTACTCCAACAACGTCCAGAACGTGACGTTCGACTCCTTCGGCAACCCGGCCTGGACCCAGGTCGAGGTCAAGGGCTGATCCCCCCTCCCCGCCCGGCACCGGGCTGCGGCACCTCCCGGCCGCCAGGCCGGGGGCGAGGGGCCCGGCCCCGCGCGGCCCCGCCCTCCCCGCACGGGGGGCGGGGCCCGGGCACTCGGTCCAACGGCCCGCCGCACCCGGTCACGGGCCGACCCGTCACCTAGGAAGGAGGCTCGGATGGGAAGTTACGTGCTGCGGCGGGTGCTGCAGATGATCCCGGTGTTCTTCGGCTCCACATTCCTGATCTTCCTGATGGTCTACACGCTGCCGGGCGACCCGGTCGCGGCGCTGTTCGGGGACAAGGCCGCCGACCCGGCGGTGGTGGCCAACCTGAAGCACCGGTACTACCTCGACCAGCCGCTGTGGAAGCAGTACCTGCACTACATGGGGAACCTGTTCCAGGGTGACTTCGGGACGAGCTTCACCGGCCGCTCGGTCACCGACATCATGGCGGACGCCTTCCCGGTCACCATCCGGCTGGCCCTGATGGCCTTCGCCTTCGAGCTGGTCGTCGGGCTGGCACTCGGTCTGATCTCCGGCCTCAGGCGGGGCAGCATCGAGGACACCCTGGTGCTGGCCCTGACCCTGGTGGTGATCTCGATCCCGGTGTTCGTGCTCGCCTACATCGCCCAGACGATCTTCGCCACCAACCTGGGCTGGGTCACCCCGACGGTGCAGGACTCCACGGACCTCTCCCAGCTGATCCTGCCCGCGATCGTGCTGGGTTCGCTCTCCCTCGCGTTCGTCGCCCGGCTCACCCGGACGTCGATCGGGGAGAACCTGCGGGCCGACTACATGCGCACCGCGGTCGCCAAGGGCCTGCCGCGGCGGACCATCATCTCCCGGCACCTGCTGCGCAACTCGCTGATCCCGGTGGTCACCTTCCTCGGCACCGACCTCGGCGCGCTGATGGGCGGCGCGATCGTGACCGAGGGGATCTTCAACGTGCAGGGCATCGGCAACGTCCTGTACCGGGCGATCAACCAGAAGGAGGGCCCCACCGTGGTCGGCATCGTGACCGTCCTGGTGATCGTCTACCTGGTCGCCTCCCTGATCGTCGACCTGCTCTACGCGGTCCTGGACCCGAGGATCCGCTATGCCTGACCTGCATGACGAGGGCGAGTTCAAGCCGCATTCGGTGCCCGGTGTCGACCACCTCGACTACGCCGGCGAGCAGGGCATGGCGGTCGAGCAGGAGACCCTGGTCGAGGGCGACCCGGCCAAACGGGAGGAGGCCCGCAGCCTCTGGGGCGACGCCTGGCGGGACCTCCGCCGGCGGCCGGTCTTCCTGATCTCGGCGCTGCTGATCCTGCTGCTGATCGTGATGTCGATCTTCCCCTGGGCGTTCACGGACGCCAACCCGCGCAAGGCCGACCTGATCCACGACTTCCTCAAGCGCCCGGACTGGACGGACTTCTTCGGCGCCGGCTGGTTCGGCTACGACGGCCAGGGCCGGTCGATCTACGCCCGGGTGATCTACGGGGCCCGGGCCTCGATCACCGTCGGCATCTTCGTGACCCTCGGGGTCACCCTGCTCGGCGGGCTGACCGGCATGGTCGCCGGGTACTTCGGCGGCGCGGTGGATGCCGTGATCTCCCGCGTCGTCGACATCTTCTTCGGCATCCCGCTGCTGCTCGGCGCGCTGGTCCTGCTGGGCGCCTTCTCCGCCCGCACGGTGTGGAGCGTGGTGATCGCGCTGGCGGTCCTCGGCTGGACGCAGATCGCGCGCGTCATGCGCGGCGCCGTCCTGACCGTCAAACAGGCCGACTACGTGATGGCCGGCCGAGCACTGGGCGCGGGCACCGGGCGGCTGATGCTCCGGCACATCCTGCCGAACGCGGTCGCGCCGGTGATCGTCGTCGCCACCATCGCCCTGGGCGGCTACATCGCGACCGAGGCCACCCTGAGCTTCCTGGGCATCGGCCTGCAGGACCCGACCATCTCCTGGGGCATCGACATCGCCTCCGCCCAGAAGGTGATCCGGACGGCCCCGTACGTGCTCTTCTTCCCGGCCGCGGCGCTCTCCATCACGGTGCTGGCCTTCATCATGCTGGGCGACGCGGTCCGCGACGCCCTCGACCCGAAGCTTCGCTGAGCGAGGGGACTCATCGTGACCACAGCTGTCGACACCGGCAAGCCGAAGCGGGAGGAGCCCTACGAGGGGCCGCTGCTGGACGTCCGCGACCTGCACGTCGAGTTCGTCACCCGGGACGGGGTGGCCAAGGCGGTCAACGGGGTCAACTACAGCGTCCGGGCGGGGGAGACGCTCGCGGTGCTCGGCGAGTCCGGCTCGGGCAAGTCGGTGACCGCGCAGGCGATCATGGGCATCCTGGACATGCCGCCGGCCCGGATCCCCCGGGGCGAGATCAGGTTCCGGGGCCAGGACATGCTCAAGATGGGCAAGGAGGAGCGGCGGCAGATCCGCGGGCAGAAGATCGCGATGATCTTCCAGGACGCGCTCTCCTCGCTCAACCCCGTGCTCACCGTGGGGTTCCAGCTCGGTGAGATGTTCCGGGCCCACCAGGGGACGTCGCGCAAGGAGGCCAAGGAGAAGGCCGTCGAGCTGATGGAGCGGGTGCGCATCCCCGCGGCCAGGCAGCGGGTGAACGACTACCCGCACCAGTTCTCCGGCGGTATGCGCCAGCGCATCATGATCGCGATGGCGCTGGCCCTGGAACCGGACCTGATCATCGCCGACGAGCCCACCACCGCCCTGGACGTGACCGTCCAGGCGCAGGTGATGGACCTGCTGGCCGAGCTGCAGGCCGAGTTCCACATGGGCCTGATCCTGATCACCCACGACCTCGGCGTGGTGGCCGACGTCGCGGACAAGATCGCGGTGATGTACGCGGGGCGGATCGTCGAGACGGCGCCCGTGCACGAGCTGTACGCGCGGCCGGCCCACCCGTACACCCGCGGCCTGCTGGACTCCATCCCGCGCCTGGACCAGAAGGGCCAGGAGCTGTACGCGATCAAGGGCCTGCCGCCCAACCTGCTGCGGATTCCGCCGGGTTGCGCGTTCAACCCGCGCTGCCCGCGGGCCCAGGACATCTGCCGGGGCCAGGTGCCGGAGCTGTTCCCGGTCACCGAGGACGACGGCCGGGAGATGGCCGGGCGGGGCAGCGCCTGCTTCTTCTGGAAGGAGACCCTCCATGACCGCTAACGGGGCCAGCGCACTGGGGCCGGCGGTGCCGGAGGACGTCGCGTTCGCACGGGAGGTGGCGCCCGGCGAGCCGATCCTCCAAGTCCGGGACCTGATCAAGCACTTCCCGCTCACCAGGGGCGTAGTCTTCAAGAAGCAGGTCGGCGCGGTGAAGGCGGTGGACGGGGTCTCCTTCGACCTGGTCCAGGGGGAGACGCTCGGCATCGTGGGGGAGTCCGGCTGTGGCAAGTCCACGCTGGCCAAGGTGCTGATGAACCTGGAGCCGGCCACCGGCGGGTCGGTGCGCTACAAGGGTGAGGAGATCTCCCGGCTCTCCGGTGCCGGGCTGAAGGCGGTGCGGCGCAACATCCAGATGGTGTTCCAGGACCCGTACACCTCGCTCAACCCGCGTATGACGGTCGGCGACATCATCGGCGAACCCTACGAGATCCACTCCGAGGTGGCGCCAAGGGGGGACCGCCGCAAGGCCGTCCAGGACCTGCTGGACGTGGTGGGTCTCAACCCCGAGTACATCAACCGGTATCCGCACCAGTTCTCCGGCGGCCAGCGCCAGCGCATCGGCATCGCCCGCGGCCTCGCGCTCAAGCCGGAGGTGATCATCTGTGACGAGCCGGTCTCCGCGCTGGACGTCTCCGTCCAGGCGCAGGTGATCAACCTGCTGGAGCAGCTCCAGGGGGAGTTCAACCTCTCGTACATGTTCATCGCGCACGACCTCTCGATCGTCCGGCACATCTCCGACCGCGTCGGTGTGATGTACCTCGGCAGGCTGGTCGAGATCGGCTCCGACCTGGAGATCTACGACCACGCGACCCATCCGTACACCCAGGCGCTGCTCTCGGCGGTGCCGGTGCCGGACCCGACGGCGCGTGAGTCGCGGGACCGGATCGTGCTCACCGGGGACGTGCCCTCGCCGGCCAACCCGCCGTCCGGCTGCCGGTTCCGCACCCGCTGCTGGAAGGCGCAGGAGCGGTGCACGGTGGAGGTGCCGCTGCTGGCCGCGCCGGTGTGGCTGGAGGGGCTGGCCCGGCACGACTCGGCGTGTCACTTCGCGGCGGAGCGCGACATCGAGCACGGCGCGGCGGAGCGCGACATCGAGCACGGCGCGGCGGAGCGCGAGACCGGGCCCCGAGCGAAGGGGCCCGAGGCGGGGCCCAGCGCGGCCGAGCCCGATGCGGGCCAGCCCGGGACCGGCCGGAGCGAGGACGGCGGGGGCCCGACCCCGCCGGCGCCGGAAACCGGTTGACACCACCGTCCAGATCCCGAACCAAGGGCGCGCCCTCCCAGCGGAGGGCGCGCCCTTGCGTTGTCCTGCGGAAACACCGGAATTCCTCCGGCCGAATTTGATCATTACGCTCCGTAAAGCATCGAATACCGGAGAATATTGTTCGTTATCCGGAAAGTGGAGTGCGGGACTCCGTGCGCGATATGCAGGAATTTGGCGAGCAATGTCACGACTTGGTCTGAGCATGTAATTGAAAAGAGATGTGACGTGGATTCCGCCGGAGGGGTCCGGTGATCGATAGTTGCTCTGCGCGTATCAGTGGTCACCTCGCCAACTGTGCGGATCGGCCCTGAGATGTCGACCTTCGCCATGCCCGGCACACCGACTGGCGGGGCGCCGTTCGTTCGTAAGCCCCTAAATCGAGGAGCAGTTGAATGAGGCTCACCAAGACGATGCGTTGGACCGCGCTGGCGGCCTGCACCGCGCTCGCGATCTCCGCGTGCAGCACCGGCAGCGACAAGAAGTCCTCGGACCAGGCGAACGGGTCCGGCAAGAAGGGCGGCTCGATCAGCATCGAGTCGGGTGAGCCGCAGCACGGACTGGTGCCGCAGAACACGGCCGAGTCCGAGGGGGCCCAGGTTCTCGCGGCACTCTTCGCCGGCCTGGTCGACTACGACAACAAGGACAACTCGCCGAAGCTGCGGGCCGCCGAGTCGATCGAGAGCAGCGACGCCACCACCTGGACGATCAAGCTCAAGGACGGCTACACCTTCCACAACGGTGAGAAGGTCATCGCGCAGAACTTCGTCGACGCCTGGAACTACGGGGCGAACCAGGACAACGCGCAGGAGGGGCTGCCGTTCTTCGACAAGATCCTCGGTTCGGACGAGCTGGCCCCGGGCAAGGACAAGAAGCCCGCCGCGGACAAGCTCAAGGGCCTCAAGGTCGTCGACGACAAGACCTTCACGGTCACTCTCAAGGCCCCGTTCTCCCAGTTCAAGACCATGCTCGGCTACACCGCGTTCTACCCGCTGCCGAAGGCGTTCTTCGCCGACCCGAAGGCCTTCGAGGACGCGCCGATCGGTAACGGCCCGTTCCAGATGGACGGCAAGTGGGAGCACAACAAGCAGATCAAGGTGAAGCGGTACGAGAACTTCCCGGCGGCCGACGGAAAGGCAAAGCTGGATTCCGTCACCTTCAAGATTTACGACAAGCTGGAGACCTCGTACAACGACCTGCGCGCGGACAACATCCAGATCACCAACAAGCTCCCGATCTCGGCGATGTCGACCGTCGCGCAGGAGTTCGGTGACCGCTACATCTACAAGCCGGAATCCGGGGTCGGCTACCTCGGATTCCCGATCTCGACCAATCCGGCGTTCGGGAAGCCGGAGATCCGCAAGGCGATCTCGATGGCGATCGACCGCGAGGCGATCACGAAGACCATCTTCTCGGGCACCCGCAAGCCCGCCGACGACTTCATCAGCCCGATCATTCCGGGTTACCGGCAGGGCGCACTCGGCGACGCCGCCAAGTACAACCCGGCGAAGGCGAAGGAGCTCTTCACCCAGGCCGGCGGCCTGCCCGGGAACACGCTGGAGATCGGCTACAACGCGGACGGCGGCCACAAGGAGTGGATCGAGGCCGTCGGCAACCAGCTGAAGAACAACCTCGGCGTCGACGTCACCTTCAAGCCGTTCGAGAAGTTCGGCGCGATCCTCACCGCACTGGGCGACCACAAGTACGCCGGGGCCTTCCGGATGGCCTGGCAGATGGACTACCCGTCGATCGAGAACTACCTGCGGCCGATCTTCTCCAAGATCGCGATCGACAACGGGTCCAACTACGGCGGCTACGTCAACGAGGACTTCGAGGCCCTGCTGGCCCGGGCCGACAGCGCGAAGACCGACACCGAGGGCATCAAGCTCTACCAGCAGGCCGACGACATCCTGATCAAGGAACTGCCGTACATCCCGGTCTACACGTACATGACCTCGGGTGCCTACACCAAGGCCGTCAAGAACGTCGTCATCGACGCCCAGAACCGCATCGACCTCGCCAACGTCGAACTGGCCTGACCGCGACCCAGCTGACCGGCACGAGCTGACGGGCGGCGCGGGTGATCCCCGCGCCGCCCGCCACCGGCGTGCCCCGAGCCACGAGGAGGCCGCATGGGCCGCTATGTGGTCCGCCGGATCATCCAGGCCATACCGGTGATTCTCGGCGCGACGTTCCTGATCTACGCACTGGTCTTCCTGCTGCCTGGCGATCCCATCACGGCACTGGCCGGTGAGAAGCGCCAGGACCCTGCCGTCGTGGCGGTGCTGCGCGACCGCTACCACCTGGACGACCCGTTCTTCGTCCAGTACTGGGACTACCTGGTCGGCCTGTTCAAGGGCGACTTCGGCGAGGACTACCGCGGCAACCAGGTCGTGGACGTCATGAAGACCGCCTTCCCCTACACCATCAACCTGGCGGTGACCGCGCTGGTCATCGAGATGGTGGTGGGCATCACCGCGGGCGTGGTCGCCGCACTGCGGCGCGGCAGGTTCATCGACAACGTGGTGCTGATCTCGACCCTGATGGTCATCTCGATCCCGGTCTTCGTGATCGGCTTCGTGCTCCAGCTGATCCTCGGGGTGAAGCTCAACACCGACTACGGCATCGACTTCTTCCCGGTCTCGTTCAACGAGGAGGCGGGCTTCCGGTCCTATCTGCTGCCGGCCTACGTCCTCGCCTCCACCTCGCTGGCGTACGTCGCCCGGCTCACCCGGACCAGCCTGATCGAGGTGATGCGGGCGGACTACGTCCGGACGGCGGTCGCCAAGGGGCTCAGCCCGATGCGGGTGGTGGTCAGGCACGGACTGCGCAACGCGCTGATCCCGATCGTCACCTTCCTGGGCATGGACCTCGGCGGGCTGATGGGCGGTGCGGTGATCACCGAGGGCATCTTCAACATCCCCGGGGTCGGGCACCAGCTCTTCCAGTCCGTCTACCTGCGCGAACGCACCATCGTCGTGGGCATCGTGAGCGCCCTGGTGCTCGTCTACCTGTTCGCCAACCTGGTGGTCGACCTGATGTACGCCGTCCTGGACCCGAGGATCCGCTATGAGTGAGCCGACGAAGAGCGAGGACACGAGGGTGTCGGTCCCGGGGCAGCCCGGCTCCGGGTCCGCCGCGAGCGGGCCCGCGGCGGAGGCCGCCACGCTCACCAAGGACGGGAAGGGCGGCAAGGGCGGCGAACGGGTCGCCAGCCTCTGGACCGACGCCTGGTACGACCTGCGGCGCAACCCGCTGTTCCTGATCGGCGGGTTCCTGGTGCTGTTCATGGTGGCGCTGGCCGTCGCCCCGCAGCTGTTCACCGACGGGGACCCGAGGGCCGGCGGCTTCTGCAACCTGGCCGACTCGCTGAAGCGGCCCAGCGCGGACCACTGGTTCGGCTTCGACGTCCAGGGGTGCGACATCTACACCCGGACGATCTGGGGCGCCCGCAACTCGATCATCGTCGGCATCCTGACCACCACCCTGGTGGTCGCGGTCGGCGGTCTGCTCGGCCTCTGGGCCGGCTGGATCGGCGGTCTCTGGGACAGCGCGCTCTCCCGGGTCACCGAGATCTTCTTCGCCATCCCGCTGCTGCTCGGCGGCATGCTGATCATGTCCACCTGGGGCAAGGGCAACGCCTGGACGGTCTCGGCGGTGATGGCCGTGCTCGGCTGGCCGCAGATCTACCGGCTGATGCGTTCGGCGGTGCTCTCCAACAAGCACAACGACTACGTGGTCGCGGCCAAGGCGCTCGGCGCCGGCACCGGACGGATCGTCACCCGGCACATCCTGCCGAACGCGGTCGCCCCGGTGATCGTGGTCTCGACCATCAACCTGGGCGTCTACATCGGTGCCGAGGCCGCGCTCTCGTACCTCGGCATCGGCATCCAGTCCCCGGCGATCTCCTGGGGTCTGATGATCAGCGACGCGCAGTCCCGCTTCCTGACCGCGCCCCATGTGCTGCTCTTCCCGGCCGTCGTGCTGAGCATCACCGTGCTGGCGTTCATCATGCTCGGCGACGCGGTCCGCGACGCCCTCGACCCGAAGCTGCGCTGAGGAGGGCCGCGGAGATGAGTGACGCGACGAAGCTGTCGAAGGGTGCGGTACCCCGCCAGAACGCGGTGGAGGTGGTCGGTGGCGGCCGGGAGAGCCTGGTGCCCGGCACTCCGCTGCTGGAGGTCGAGGACCTGCACATCGAGTTCCACACCCGGGACGGCGTGGCCAAGGCCGTCAACGGGGTGAGCTACGCGGTGTCGGCGGGGGAGACCCTGGCGGTGCTCGGCGAGTCCGGTTCGGGAAAGTCGGTGACCGCGCAGGCGATCATGGGCATCCTGGACATGCCGCCGGGGAAGATCACCTCCGGGTCGATCCGGTTCCGGGGCGAGGAACTGCTCACCATGAGCCCCAAGGCGCGCCGGGCGGTGCGTGGCCGGAAGATCGCGATGATCTTCCAGGACGCGCTCTCCTCGCTGAACCCGGTGCTCAGCGTGGGCTACCAGCTCGGTGAGATGTTCCGGGTGCACCAGGGGGCCTCGCGCAAGGAGGCCCGGGAGAAGGCCGTCGAGCTGATGGAGCGGGTGCGCATCCCCGCGGCCAGGCAGCGGGTGAACGACTACCCGCACCAGTTCTCCGGCGGTATGCGCCAGCGCATCATGATCGCGATGGCGCTGGCCCTGGAACCGGACCTGATCATCGCCGACGAGCCCACCACCGCGCTCGACGTGACCGTCCAGGCCCAGGTGATGGACCTGCTCGCCGAGCTGCAGGCCGAGTTCAACATGGGGCTGATCCTGATCACCCACGACCTCGGCGTGGTGGCCGACGTCGCGGACAAGATCGCGGTGATGTACGCGGGCCGGATCGTCGAGACGGCCCCCGTGCACGAGCTGTACGCGCGGCCGGCCCACCCGTACACCCGCGGCCTGCTCAACTCGATCCCCCGGCTGGACCAGAAGGGCCAGAACCTCTACGCCATCCAGGGCCTGCCGCCGAGCCTGCTGCGGATCCCCGAGGGCTGCGCCTTCAACCCCCGCTGCGACCGGGCGGTGGACCGCTGCCGCACCGAACTCCCGCGGCTGGTACCGGTGCTGGACGCCGACGGGGCCGACCTGCCGGGCCGCCGCAGCGCCTGCCACCTCTGGAAGGAGACCCTCCATGGCTGAGCCCATCCTGGAGGTCCGGGATCTGGTCAAGTACTACCCGCTGACCCAGGGGATCGTCTTCAAGAAGCAGGTCGGCGCGGTGAAGGCGGTGGACGGGGTCTCCTTCGAGCTGAAGAAGGGGGAGACGCTGGGGATCGTCGGCGAGTCCGGCTGTGGCAAGTCCACGCTGGCCAAGGTGCTGATGAACCTGGAGCGGGCCACCTCCGGCGAGGTCCGGTTCAAGGGCGAGGACATCACCCGGCTCTCCGGTGCCGGGCTGAAGGCGGTGCGGCGCAACATCCAGATGGTGTTCCAGGACCCGTACACCTCGCTCAACCCGCGTATGACGGTCGGCGACATCATCGGGGAGCCGTTCGAGATCCACCCGGAGGTGGCGCCGAAGGGGGACCGCCGCAAGGCCGTCCAGGACCTGCTGGACGTGGTGGGCCTCAACCCCGAGTACATCAACCGGTATCCGCACCAGTTCTCCGGCGGCCAGCGCCAGCGCATCGGCATCGCCCGGGGGTTGGCGCTCAAGCCGGAGGTGATCATCTGTGACGAGCCGGTCTCCGCGCTGGACGTCTCCGTCCAGGCGCAGGTGATCAACCTGCTGGAGCAGTTGCAGAGCGAGTTCGAGCTGTCGTACATGTTCATCGCGCACGACCTCTCGATCGTCCGGCACATCTCGGACCGGGTCGGCGTGATGTACCTCGGCAAGCTGGTCGAGATCGGGACGGAGGACCAGATCTACGCCCATCCGACCCATCCGTACACCCAGGCGCTGCTCTCCGCGGTGCCGGTGCCGGACCCGACCGGGCGCGAACAGCGTGAGCGCATCCTGCTCAGCGGGGACCTTCCGTCGCCGGCCAACCCGCCGTCCGGCTGCCGGTTCCGCACCCGCTGCTGGAAGGCGGAGGAGCGCTGCTCCACCGAGGTCCCGCTGCTGGCGGTGCCGTCCGTGCTGACCGGGCCGGCCGCGCACGAGTCGGCGTGCCACTTCGCCGAGGTGCGGGACGTGATCGGCGCGGGCTGAGCGCCGTCCGGTGGCCGGGCCGGGCACCGGGGTCGTACCGACTCCGGTGCCCGGCCTGTCACTTGGTGAAGCCGACGTTCTCCCAGACGATGTCGGACAGGCCCTGCGCGCCGATGTTGGCGAGGTCGGCGCGGGCGCCGTACAGCTGCGGGCGCTGGTAGAGCGGCAGGACGCCGGCCACCTTCCACAACTCGCCGTCGGCCTGGTTGATGGCCTCGAAGGCGGTGGCGGCGTCGGTCGCGCCGGAGGCCCGGTCGAGGGCGGCGTCGACGGCCGGGCTGCCGGCCTGGGACTGGTTGGTGCCGCCGTTCTGGGCGAAGTTGGCCCGGTTGCCGCTGGCCGGAAACGGCGTGCCGAGCAGCGAGTAGGCGGCGAGGTCGAAGTCGTGGCGGTTGACGTACTTGTCGAAGAACTCGTTCGGGTTGGCGGTCACCGTGGTGACCTTGACCCCGACGTCCTTGAGCATCCTGGTGGTGACCTCGGCCTCGGTCTGGGCCTGGGTGACGCCGGCCGGGATGACCATCCGCAGGTTGAGTTCCTTGCCGTCCTTCTTCCGGACGTCGCCGTCGAGCTTCCACCCGGCCGCGTCCAGCTTCCGGACGGCCTCGGCCGGGTCGTAGCGGCTGAGGCCGAGGGAGTTGTCCCGGTAGGCGTTCTGGTTGGCGACCAGCAGGTGGTTGTTGAGGGTGACGGTGGGCCAGTCCAGCCCGTTGAGGTCGGAGCGGGTGATCGCGTCCCGGTTGATCGCCTGGAAGACGGCCTGGCGGACGGCCGGGTCGGTCAGCAGGGGGCTCCTGCTGTTCAGCGTGAACTGGCGGAAGTCCGGCCCGCCGGCGCGGCGGACGGCGGCGCCCTTGGTGCTCTTGATCAGCTGGTAGCCGGCCACGTCCGGGCCGTTGTTGAAGAGGTCGATCTGCCCCTTGGCGAAGGCCGCGGCCATCGCGTTGGGGAGCACGGCATGGAAGACGATCCGGTCCAGCAGCGGCTTCTCGCCCCACCAGGCCGGGTCGGCGACCAGGGTGACGGTCTGCGCGGCCTTGTCCAGCTTCTCGACCTTGAACGGTCCTGCGGTGACCGGGATCGCGTCCAGGTAGGCGGTGTTGAACAGCTCCGGGGTGGCGAGCCGGCTCGCCGGCATCAGCGGGGCGTTGGCGGCGCCGTTGAACATCGACTGCCACTCGGAGAACGGCCGCGCGAAGGTCATCACGGCCTGGAAGTCGTCCTTGCCCCTGTCGACCGCCGCGACCAGCTCGAAGCCGGTGCTGCTGGACGCCTTGTAGGCCGGGTCGGTGCCGTTCAGCGCCCGCCAGTTGGCCTCGATGTCGCGCCAGGTGATCGGGGTGCCGTCGGACCACCGGGCCTTCGGGTTGAGCGTCCAGGTGACGACCTGGCGGCCGTCCCGGACCTCGGAGCGGGCGTCCTGCAGATAGGCCGGGTTGACGGTCTGGGTGCCGGCCGCGTCGGAGCGGAAGAAGGTCGGCATCAGCGGCTTGGTGACGGTGATGGTGGAGGACTCGCTGCCGTCGGCCTGGACCGGCGACCACTGGCTGGAGAGCTGGGCGATCGCGACGTTCAGGGTGCCGCCCTGGCGCAGCTCCCCGCGGTCGTGCGGGTTGACGTCGACGGTGGTGAGCTTGGGCGTCTCCAGCGTGGTCGGCAGTGCCCGGGAGCCGTCACCGCTGTCGGCTCCGGAGCCGCAGCCGCAGAGCGTCAGCGAGACGGCGGTGAGGCAGGCGAGCAGGGCCGTGCGGCGTGACAGGGGGCGGCGGCCCATGGCGGTTCTCCCGGTTCAGGTGTGACAGGCGGTGCGGGTGGTGTGGCGTCACATCTTGCTGACCGGGGAGCAGAGTTGTCGAGGGGCGGGACCGGCCCCCGGTGACTCCACGGGCCGGCCCGCCCCTCGGCGGTGCCTGTTCAGGCGGTGGTGGGACCGCTCAGGCGACGGTGAACTTGAAGGTGCGGTCCTTGTCGCCGGTCTTGTCCAGCACCGAGGTGATGGCGTCGGCGACGTCCTGCGGGGTGATCGCGGCGGTCTGGCCGTTCTTCTTGATCTTCACCTTGTCGAACACGGTGCCCAGCTGGCCGCCCAGCGCGTCGAGGTCCCACTTGGGCACGATCTTGCCGGAGGCGTCGGGCACCAGGGTGAGCGTCTTGGGGGCGGTCTTCGGGCCGAAGTCCCAGGTCTTGACGCCGGCCATGATGTGGATCCTGCCGTTCACCGCGGACTTGCCGAGGCTGTCCGCGGCGGCCTGGAGGGCCTGCGGGGAGATCTTCGGCTGGGCGGCCGTGACGGTGAGCGTGACGGGCTGCTCGGGCTTGCCGGCGGCGCGGTCGCGATAGGCCTGCTCGACCTGGTCGACGGCGGAGGCGGAGTCCACCGCCTGGCCGGCCTTGCCGGGCACCACGATCGGCTCGCCGTTGTCGCCGAACTTGACGTAGCCCTCGGCCAGGCCCTGCCCCGAGCCGGCGGCCAGCGCCTCCAGGGCGGCCTTGAGCTTGGCCCGGTCCACCTTGACCTCCGGCGGTACGGCCTTCTCGTCGCCCTTCAGCGAGGTGATCACGTCGACCGGGCTGTACGAGTGCTGGGTGAGCTTGTCCACGGTGGCCGTGGTGTCGAAGCCCAACCCGGCGACGGCCGGGTCGAGGTCCAGGGTCTGGTCGCCGACCTTCAGCTTGACCGGCTGCTGGCCGGCCTTGCCGACGCTGTCGTCGAGCTGGTGGATCGCCTGGTCGCGGTTGCTGCCGCCGATGTCCGTGCCGAGCACCACGGTGCCCTTGGGGATGTCGGACTGGTTCAGCATCAGGCCGGTGCCGTACGCGGCGGCGCCCAGGAAGAGCACACCGCCGACGCCGTAGACGCCGAGCTTGACGAGCTTCTTGCCGGTGCCGCCCCGCTTGGCCTTGGCCGCCCCGGTCTTGGGGGCCGCCGGCTTGCCGGGCGCGTCCGGCCGGGGGCCGGGCGCGGGGACCGGCACCGCGGCGGGGCCGGCGGGGGCTTCGCCGTCGGGGCCGCCGTGTGCGCCCGGGCGCGGCTGGGCGGGGGAGGTGTTGAAGGGGTCGGCCGGGGCTGCGGGCTCGCCCTGGCGGCCGGGGGCGCCGGGGAAGAGGCCGCCGGGGGCGGCGCTGCCGTACGGCTCGGCGCCGGCCGGGGGCCGCTGGACCGCGAACGGGTCGGTGCCGGCCGGGGCCGAGGCGAACAGGCCCTGCTGCGGGCGGCCGTTCTGCGGGGCGCCGTGCGAGGGCAGGCCGTTCTGGGGCAGGCCGGATATGGCGCCGGGCGGCGGGGTGTCCTCGCGGATCGGCTCGAAGCCGTCGACCGAGGTGTCCTCCGGGTTCGCCGCGGCCGGCGCACCGCCGGCCGGCCGGCCCTGGCCCTGGGGCTGCGGACGGCCGCCACCCTGGGGGTTGCGGCGCGGAAGGTCGCGGCTGGGGGCGAAGGGGTCGGCGGGCGCACCGGGGGCGAACGGGGCGTCCTCGTACACACCGGCGTCGTCGGCCGGGGCGTCGCTGCCGCCGCCGAACGGCGAGGCGGGCGCACCGGTGGGGCGCGGGGCGGGGGCGGCGGCCTGGGCGGGCAGCGGGCGGCCGCCCTGGCGGGCCGCACCGGGGCCCTGCTGCTGGCCACGGCCGGCGTTCTTGGGGCGCGCGCCGTTCGGGCGGGCCTCGGTGCCGGCGGCGGGCGTGGCCGGTCCGGCGGCGGGGGCGCCCGGGGCACCGGCCGGGACCGCGGCGGGGGCGGTCTCGGCGGCCGAGCCCTTCTTCTGGCGCGGCCGGAACCAGGCGCCGGTGGACTCGGACTCCGAGGTGGCCGGCGGGATCTCCCACTCGGGCGGCAGGTTCGGCGGGGTCGCCGTCCGGGCGCTGCCGTCCATCACCCCGAGCACGGGGGAGGCCGGTGCGGCCGAGCGGTGCCGGGGACCGGCCGGCTCGGGGGCGGCCGGCGGGTTCTCCTCGCCGGGGCCGTCCTCGTTCTTGACGGTGGAGCGGACCACCACCGGCGGGATCGGACGCGAGCCGGGGATGTTGATCCGGACCCGCGTGGTGAGCGTGGTCTCGGTCTTCGGGGCCTCGTCCTCGTCACCCGGCGCCGAACCCTCGACGGCACCGGCACCGGCACCAGCACGGTCGCCGCCGGGGAATCCCGGTGTGCCGTAGGGCGGGGTGCCCGACGGGTAGGCGTCCGGGCCCGTGCGCCGAGGCGTCGGGTGGGCGTTCTCAGATTCGCGGCTGCTCAATGCTGCTCTGCTCCGGGTTCGCGGGCGGGCCGTGCGGCGCGACCGCGGTTCGTGGGCGCCGGGCCTGGCGGGATCGGCGGTCGGGTACGGCGTTCTGCCGCACCACCATACTGGGAAGAACTGAGCGGTGAACCGGTTCGGATAGAACCTGATACGTCCGGTTCCTCCGGTATGAGAGTACGGCCGTGTGGTCCTGACTGCTCGTCCTACGCGGTACGGTACGCGGCCCCGCGGGGCGGTCAGCGCGGGGGGCCGGGCACCCCGGGGAACCAGCTGCTCCGGGTCGGCAGGGTGGCACAGATCACGCCCAGGATCGATCCGACGAACAGCCAGGCGAGCGACGTGGCATTGGTCCAGAGCACATTGTCCCCTTCCGGGCGAGGGACCATCAGGAGCAGCAGGGCGAGGAACCAGCCGGCCGCCGGCGCTGCCGCGCCGAGCCGGGTGCCGGTCACCCGCAGGCCCGCGTAGAAGGTCGCGGCGGTCGCGGCTAGCGCCAGCAGGACTCCCACGGGCGGCCACAAGGCCTGCACAAATGCTCCGCAGACCGACACCGCGATGCCCAGCAGAAAGAACAGGACATAAGCCGCGATCCGCCCGGCCCGAGGGGGCTGGGGCTCCTTCAGGCGCTCCGCCCGGGTGCCGAGGACGGTCACCGTGATCGAGCGGCGGGGCGCCTTCGTCTCGGTCGGCTCGGTCATCGGGCGCTCTCCTCGACGGTGTGGGCTGCGGTGCTGTCGTTCGCGGTGCTGTGGGCCGCGGTGCCGTGGTCCGTGGGGGTCCCGTCCGCGCTGTTGTCGCCGGCGGTGGTGTCCAGGCCGGCGAAGAGGTCGTCCTCGGGCCGCTCCGGCCCGGCCTGGCCGCGTACCAGCTGGTAGTACTCGGTGGCGATCAGCGGCTGGCCGAGGTTGTTGGAGAGCGCGAACGACGCGCCGTCCACGGTGATCTGGGTGGCGTGCGCGGCCATCGCCGCCGCCTTGGGGGCGGCGTAGGCGGAGCCGTCCAGCACGGTGGTGACCACGGCGTCGTCCACCACGCCGGGGACGTCGGCCTGCTGCGCGACGCCGGGGTGGCGCGCCTCGGCGGCGGTCTTGGCGAGGCCCTGCTCGATCACCGAGCGGGGCATCCGGTTCCAGTACACCTTGGCGATCCGCCAGGCCGGTCCCAGCCCGGGCCGGTACGCCGGGTCGGCGGCCAGCTCGTACGCGCGCATCGCGACCCGGTGCGCCTGGATGTGGTCCGGGTGCCCGTAGCCGCCGTTCTCGTCGTAGGTGACCAGCACCTGCGGCCGCACCTCGCGGACCACCGCGACAAGGTGGCCGGCGGCCTCGTCCACATCGGCCTGCCAGAAGCAGCCGGGCGCCTCGTTGTCGGGGACGCCCATCATGCCGGAGTCGCGGTACCGGCCCGGGCCGCCGAGGAAGCGGAAATCGGCGACGCCGACCGCGCGCATGGCGTCGGTCAGCTCGCCGATCCGGTGCGGGCCGAGGGTGTCGTCCCGGTCCGCCGTGAGGTGGGCCAGCTCCGGCGGGATCACCTCGCCGCCCTCGCCGAGGGTGCAGGTCACCAGGGTGACGTGCGCGCCCTCGGCGGCGTACCTGGCCATCGTGGCGCCGTTGCCGATCGACTCGTCGTCGGGGTGGGCGTGGACCAGGAGGAGGCGGCGGCCGGTAGTCACGGTCATGGGAGGAAGCCTAACGACCGGCGGCAGGGAGCTAGAGCTTCAGGCCGTTGATCATCCCGGCGAGGTTGCTGGTGACCTGGCTGATCGAGGGGGCGATGGAGCTGGACGCCAGGTAGAAGCCCAGTAGTGCGCAGACGATCGCGTGCGAGAGCTTCAGGCCGGAGCGGCGGATCAGCACCACCACGATGACCAGCATCAGCATGGCTGCGGAGATGGACAAAGCCATGTCGGTTCACACCCCTTCTCGGGTGCGCCACCCCCTCGGGGAGGCGGCGGTCGGGACCGTGGGGACCTGCGGTCGGGTGACCGCGGCCCGGGACGGGGCTTGACGATCACTCGTTGGACCAGTCATACCCGATGGGTGAGGGGCGCATTACGTTCAGTGAGTCTGCACGCGCCGGGGCATTGTTGTACGGCGGGGGCGTACGGGCCGGTCGGAAGGGGTGCGGGCCCGTTCGGTGCACACTTCCGGGCGATGCTCCGAACGAGTGATCACAATCCGCCGGCGGTGGCACCGGAACGTCATAAGGTCTGGTGCCATGACCTCCCACACCCCTGCGGACACCTTCCCGAGGCAGTACGCGCGCACCCTGCGCTACACCGTCGGCGCGCCCCGGTCGTTCTCCGTCGCATCCGACGGTTCCCGGGTCGTCTTCCTCCGTTCGCGCTCCGGCAGCGACCGCGCCAACCTGCTCTGGACCCTCGACACCGCCACCGGCGAGGAGCGCATCGCCGCTGACCCGGCCGTCCTGCTCGGCGGCGGCGAGGAGGACCTCTCGCCGGCCGAGAAGGCCCGCCGCGAGCGCAGCCGCGAGGGCTCGGCCGGCATCGTCGGCTACGCCCTGGACGGTGCCGGCGCGCTGGCCGCCTTCGCCCTGTCCGGCCGGCTGTTCACCGCCGACCTGGTCGCCGGCACCAGCACCGAGCTGCCCGCCGAGGGCCCGCTGCTGGACCCGCGGCTCTCCCCGGACGGCACCTTCGTCGCGTACGCCAACACCGCCGGCGAGCTGCGGCTCACCCGCACCGACGGCACCGCCGACTGGGCCTTCGCCGAGCCCGACGGTGCGAACGTGAGCTGGGGCCAGGCGGAGTTCATCGCCCAGGAGGAGATGGGCCGCGACCGCGGCTTCTGGTGGTCCCCCGACAGCGACCGGCTGCTGGTCGAGCGGGCCGACGACAGCCCGGTGCGCCGCTGGTGGATCGCGGACCCGGCCAACCCCGGCAGCGAGCCCGCCGAGATCGCCTACCCGGCCGCCGGCACCGCCGACGCCGAGGTCGGGCTCTGGTCCCTCGGCCTGGACGGCACCCGGGTCGAGGTCGACTGGGACCGCGCGGCCTTCCCCTACCTGGCCCGGGTGCACTGGTCGACGGGCGGCGTGCCGCTGCTGCTCGTCCAGGCCCGCGACCAGCGCAGCCAGCAGATCCTCGGCGTGGACGTGGAGACCGGCGCCACCGAGGTGCTGCACGAGGAGCGCGACGACGCCTGGCTGGAGCTGTTCCAGGGCGTCCCGGCCTGGACGCCGGACGGCAAGCTGGTCCGGATCGGCGACGAGGGCGGGGTGCGCGCGCTGGTGATCGGCGACCACGCCGTCACCGGGGCCGACCTGCACCTGCGCTCGGTGCTCGCCGTGACGGCCGAGGAGGTCTTCTTCACCGCCTCCGGCGGCGCCGAGGAGACCGACCCCGAGCCGGGCTGGATCGCCGCCGGCCGGATCGGCCACGACGGCAAGCGGCTCGGCTGGGAGGCTTCCAACGGCCGGCCGTTCACGTCCGTCACCACCGCCGTGCACGCGGGCGGGATCACCGTCCGTGCCACCGCCGAGCCCGACCTGCCCGGCACGCTGGTCCAGGTCGCCCGCGACCTGCCGGAGGGCGTGGTGGTCGACGACGTCGCGACCATCGAGTCCTACGCCGAGACCCCGGTGATCACCGCCCGCCCGGTCTTCCGCTACGCCGGCGAGCGCCGCATCCCCGCCGCCGTCTTCCTGCCCACCGGCTACGACCGGGAGCGGGACGGCCTGCTGCCCGTCCTGATGGACCCGTACGGCGGCCCGCACGGCCAGCGCGTCGTCCAGGCGCACAATCCGCACCTCAACTCGCAGTGGTTCGCCGACCAGGGCTTCGCGGTGATCGTCGCCGACGGGCGCGGCACCCCCGGCCGCGGGCCGGCCTGGGAGAAGTCGATCGCCTTCGACTTCGCCGGTGCCACCCTCGACGACCAGGTGGACGCGCTGCACGCGCTCGCCGAGGAGTTCCCGCTGGACCTCGAGCGGGTCGCCATCCGCGGCTGGTCGTACGGCGGTTACCTCTCCGCGCTGGCCGTGCTGCGCCGCCCGGACGTCTTCCACGCGGCCGTCGCCGGCGCCCCGGTGACCGACTGGGAGCTGTACGACACCCACTACACCGAGCGCTACCTCGGCCACCCCGCCGAGCGGCCCGAGGTGTACGCCGCCAACTCGCTCAGCGGGTACGCGGCCGGGCTGGAGCGCCCGCTGATGATCATTCACGGCCTGGCGGACGACAACGTGGTGGCCGCGCACACCCTGCGGCTCTCCTCGGCCCTGCTGGCGGCCGGCCGTCCGCACACCGTGCTGCCGCTCTCCGGCGTGACGCACATGACCCCGCAGGAGGAGGTCGCGGAGAACCTGCTGCTGCTCCAGGTCGACTTCGTGAAGAAGTCGCTGGGGATCTGACCCCCCCCGACCCTGCTGACCACCACCCCTGCTACCCCCCAACCCTGCTGACCTGCGGCTTCGGCGGCCGGTGCCCGTGACCCGGGTACCGGCCGCCGGCATGACATCCGTCATGCGGAAGCCACGACGGCGGGCACTGCCGCCGTACCGGGCCGGCGCGGGACGCTGAGGTGGTGCGAACGACACCAGCAGGGGAGAGGACCGGGGCGATGGTCACAGAGGTGGCTGCCTTCCGGGGCGTCAGCAAGAACTACGGGCGGGTGCGGGCCGTCGACGGCCTGGACCTGGTGCTGAGGCCGGGAGAGACCGTCGCCCTGCTCGGCCCGAACGGTGCCGGCAAGTCCAGCAGCCTCGACCTGCTGCTCGGCCTGCGCGAGCCGGACCACGGCACCGTCGCGCTGTTCGGCGGCGCCCCGCGCGACGCGATCACGGCCGGCCGGGTCGGCGCGATGCTGCAGAGCGGCGGGCTGATGGCCGACGTCAAGGTCCGCGAGCTGGTGAAGCTGGCCTGTGACGTCCACCCCCGCGGCCGGGCCGTCACGGAGGTGCTGGCCGACGCCGGGATCACCGAGCTGGCCGAGCGCCGGGCCGACAAGCTCTCCGGCGGCCAGGAGCAGCGGGTGCGCTTCGCCCTGGCGATCGCCGGCGCCAACGACCTGATCGTCCTGGACGAGCCCACCACCGGCATGGACGTCTCCGTCCGGCAGGCGTTCTGGGCGAGCATGCGGGCGCAGGCCGACGCCGGGCGCACCGTGCTGTTCGCCACCCACTACCTGGAGGAGGCGGACTCGATCGCCGACCGCGTCCTCGTCCTCCACCGGGGACGGCTGATCGCCGACGGCACCTCCGCCGAGATCAAGGCGAAGGCCGGCGCCCGCCGGATCACCTTCGAACTGCACGACGTGGACGGCCCGTTCGAGGAGTCGCTGCTGCGCACCCTGCCGGGCACGCTGGCGCTGGACGTCAGCGCCCGGGTGCCGGGGGTGCGGACGGTCCGGATCCGGACCGCGGACGCCGACGCGGGCGTCGCCGGGCTCTACCGCGCGGGCCTGTACCCGCGCGGCCTGGAGGTCACCGGCCTGGGCCTGGAGCAGGCCTTCCTGACCATCACCGGCGAGCAGGACGCCGCCGGCACCAACCGGTTCGCGACGGAGGCCGTGCGATGACCACCCTGATCCAGCTGGAGATCACGCGCACCCTGCGCAACAAGAAGTACCTGCTCTTCACGATCCTCTACCCGGCGCTGATGTACTTCTTCTTCATCAACGCCTACGGCACCGACAAGGTCGCCGGCGGCCTGCCGGTGAAGACCTACTTCATGGTGTCGATGGCCACCTTCGGCGCGGTCGGCTCGGTGCTGACCGGCAGCGCGCAGCGGATCTCGCTGGAGCGCAGGAGCGGGTGGACCAGGCAGCTGCGGCTGACCGCGCTCCCCGGCCGGGCGTACACCGTGGCGAAGATCGCCTCCAGCGCGGTGACCACCCTGCCCGCGATCCTGGTGGTGTTCGCGGTCGGCGCGACCCAGGGCGTGCGGCTGAGCGCGGGACAGTGGGCCGGCCTGGCGGCCGCGCTCTGGCTGGGCAGCTTCGTCTTCGCGGCGCTCGGGGTGGCGTTCGGCTACGCGGCGGCGCCGGACTCGGTGCAGACCATCGTGATGATCGCCTACATGGCGATGGCGCTGTTCGGCGGGACGTGGTTCCCGGTGACCGGCACGCTGGAGAGGTTCGCGCGGTTCGACCCGGTGTACCTGTACAACAGGCTCGCCACCTTCACCCAGCCCGGGCACTCGCTCGACCTGGTCGCGGTCGCCGGGCTGGCGGCCTTCCTGGTGGTCTTCGTCGCCGCCGCGGCCGGGCTGTACCGCCGTGACGCCCGGCAGGCATGATGACCCTCATGCCCGACACGCCCCGTACCCACCGAACCGACGAACAGCCGGAGGCGGGGACGGGGCGCGTGTCGTTCATGAACGTCCCCGGCGCTCCGGTGGAGACCAGGCGGCAGCTGCTGGTCAAGGTCAGCTGGATGCTGCTCTGGATGGTCTACCTGGCCTACCCGGTGGGCGACCTGCTCCAGCACAAGCACGGGACGGTCGCCACCCTGGCCGGCTGGATCGCCCTGGCCGCCTTCGTCGCCGCCTACGTCAGCCTGGTGGTCTTCCGCTCCCGGCCCGGCTCGCCGCCGCGCGCCGCCCAGGCGGTGGTGGCGATGATGGCCGTCATCGCGGTGGTCACCGCCTTCGGCCTCGGCACCTCCTGGCTGACCCTGTTCACCTACGCCTCGGTGGCGGTCGCGATCATCGCGCCGCCGCGGTACGGGATCGCCGGGGTGGGCGGGATGGCCGGGCTCACCGTGGCGGTCGGGCTGCTCAGCCACGCCGACCCCGGAGCGATCCCCACCATCGCGCTCACCGCCTTCCTCTCCGGCGCCGCCATGACCGGGCTGCAGCGGCTGGTCACCACCATGCGGGAGCTGCGCGAGGCGCGGGCCGCCGTCGCCCACCTCGCCGCGTCCGAGGAGCGGCTGCGGCTCGCCCGGGACCTGCACGACCTGCTCGGGCACTCCCTCTCGCTGATCACGCTGAAGAGCGAGCTGGCCGGGAGGTTCATGGACGGCGGCAAGGACGAGGCGGCGCGGGCGCAGGTCGCCGACATCGAGAAGGTCGCCCGGCAGTCGCTGATCGACGTCCGGGAGGCCGTGACCGGGTTCCGCCGGCCCACCCTGCCGGTCGAACTCGCCGCCGCCCGCACGGCGTTGGCGGCCGCGCAGGTCCGGCTGGAGGCGGCGCCCGAGCTGGTGGACGCCTGGCCGGGGCTGGCCACCGAGGAGGCGGGCGCGCTGGCCTGGGCGCTGCGCGAGGCGGTCACCAACATCGTCCGGCACGGCGAGGGCGCGACGCTCTGCACCGTGCGGGGGGACGAGGCGTGGGAGGGCGGCGGTGAGCGGTACGCCGTCCTGGAGATCACCGACAACGGGGCCGGGCCGGGCAAGTCGGCGCCGGGGAACGGGCTTTCCGGCCTGGACGAGCGGTTGGCGCTGGTCGGCGGCCGGCTGGAGACCGGGCCGGGCGAGCGCGGGAGGGGCTTCCGGCTGCGGGCGCTGGTGCCGTTGCGGACGGTGTCGGCCCCCACCGTGGGTCAGGCGACCAACATCTCCTAGGGGTCGGGGAGTTCGAGGAGGAAGCGGGCGCCGCGCGGGGATGGCGCGACCCGCAGGGTGCCGCCGTGCCGGGTGGCGATGTCGGCCGCGATGGCCAGCCCGAGGCCGCTGCCGCCGGCGTCCCGGCTGCGCGCCTCGTCGAGCCGGGTGAACGGTTCGAAGATCCGCTCGCGGTCCTGCGGCGGCACGCCCGGCCCGTCGTCGCGGACCTCCAGGACGCAGCCGTGCGCCGTCCGGCGGGTGGCCAGCACGATCTCGGACGTGGCGTGCCGGCGGGCGTTGTCGAGCAGGTTGCGGACCAGCCGGTGCAGCCGGAGGCGGCTGCCGCGCACCGGCAGCGGGTCGGGCGCGTCCACCACCAGCACCGGCCGGCTGCCGATCACCGGGCGGTACTGGTCGGCGAGTTCGCGCAGTACGGCGGAGAGGTCGACGGTGGTGTCCGGGCCGGTCGCGGCCGGGTGGGCGCCGCGGGCCAGGAAGAGCAGGTCCTCGGTGAGCCGCTGGAGCCGCTCGACCGAGGTCAGCGCCTCCTGGGTGGCGGCCGGCCAGTCGGTGCGCTCGGGGTGGGCCAGCGAGACCTCCAGGTTGGTGCGCAGCGCCGCGATCGGGCTGCGCAGCTCGTGCGAGGCGTCCGCGACGAACCGCTGCTGCTGGACGGACGAGCGCTCCAGCCGGTCCAGGGTGGCGTTGGTGGTGGTCGCCATCCGGGCGATCTCGTCCCCGGACTTCGGCACCGGCACCCGGCGGTCCAGCCGGTGCTCGCCGATCTCGGCCAGCTCGGCGCGGATCGCCTCCACCGGCCGCAGCGCGCGGCTGGTCGCCACCCAGGCGATCAGGGCCACCAGCAGCGCGGCGGCCGGCACGCCCGCCCGGAGCACCGGGTCGATGGTGTGCAGGGCCGCCTCGGCGGCGAACGGGGTGGCCAGCACGTACACGGTGACCGGGCCGAGCGGGGGCGTGGTGGGGCCGGTGGTGTCGGTCACCCGGTAGTACATGCTCCAGCTGCCCATCGCGGCGAAGGTGCGCCCCGAGTACCGGTTGGCGGCGGCCGGGCTGGCCGGGCCGACGGTGATCCGCTCGCCCTCCGGCTGCCAGTCGGCGGGGGCGAGCGCCGGGGCCACCGGCGGCAGCGGGGCGGCCAGGCGCTGGGTGGTGAGCGGCCCGCCCAGGGTGAGCAGCCGGCCGTCCTTGTCGAGCACGAGGTAGGGCATCAGGTCGCTGTCCGGCAACTGCTGGCCGAGCGTGAAGGCGCGGCCGATCTCCCGCGCCTGGTACTGAGCCTCCGACTCGGCGGCGGCCAGCTGGGCGTCGTACATGTGGCCGCGCAGCCACCAGGCGCCGACGCCGAGCAGCAGCAGCGCGGCCAGGCCGGCCGCGAGCGAGGTGCGGACCCGGGTGGAGAGCCGGCCCAGCACCGTCAGGCCTCCAGCCGGTAGCCGGCGCCGCGGACGGTGCCGATCGAGTGCCGGCCGAAGGGCGCGTCCACCTTGCGGCGCAGCATGCTGATGTACACCTCGACGATGGACTCCTCGCCGTCGAAGGCGATGTCCCAGACCTCGTCGACGATCCGGCGCTTGGACAACACCTCGCCGGGGTGCTGGGCCAGGAACCGCAGGACGGCGAACTCGCGTTCGGTGAGCGTGACTTCGGCGTTTCCGCGGCCGCAGCGGCGGGCCGCCGGGTCCAGCCAGAGGTCGCCGACCCGCAGCAGCGCGCCGGGCGTCTGGCTGCGGCGGAGCAGGGCGCGCAGGCGGGCCAGGAAGACCAGGTAGGAGAACGGCTTGACGAGGTAGTCGTCCGCGCCGGTGTCCAGGCCCTCGGCCTCGTCGTACTCGCCGTCCTTGGCGGTGAGCATCAGGATCGGGGTGGTGTCGCCGCCCTCGCGCAGCGCCTCGCAGACCTTGTAGCCGTTCAGGCCGGGCAGCATGATGTCGAGGACGATCGCCCGGTAGGCGTGCCGCTGTGCCAGCCGGAGGCCGGTCAGGCCGTCCGGGGCGAGGTCGACGGTGTAGCCCTCCGCCTCCAGGCCGCGGCGGACCGCGGCGGCGACCTGGGCGTCGTCCTCCACCACCAGAATCTCCATGCGGATCAGGATGCCACCCGGCCGCGGAACGTTCCTTAAGCGGTCTTCAGCTTTCTCAGCCTCGCTTCAGGCACCCCGGCGCATGCTCTCGCCGTCCGCCGGCGCTCCCCGCCGGCGCCCTGAGCGAGAGGGGATCGCCGATGACCGTCGTCGTCCCGGAGGCCGCTGCCGCCTGTCCGGCGGACACCGGACCGCTGCGGGTGGTGCCGATACCGGCGGCGGAGCACGCCGCCTGGATCGCCGCCCACGGCGGCACGACCTTTCTGCAGTGCCCGTCCTGGGCCCGGGTGAAAGCGGGCTGGCGGGCCGAGAGCCTGGCCTGGACCGGCGCCGAGGGGCGGACGGTCGCCGTGGCGCTGGTGCTGTACCGGGACGTCCGCGGGCTGGGGCGCAGCTTCGCCTACCTGCCGGAGGGCCCGGCGATGGACTGGGCCGGGCCGGACCTCGGCCGCCGGCTGGATCCGCTCGTCGACCTGCTGCGCTCGCGCGGCGTCTTCACGGTGCGGATCGGCCCGCCGCCGGCCCACCGGATCTGGGAGGCGGCGACGGTCCGGGCGGCGGTGCGGGGCGGCTCGGTCTCCCGGCTCTCCGAGGTGCTGCCGGACGCCGTCGACCCGGTCGGTGCGGCGACCGGCGAGCGGCTGCGGGCGCTCGGCTGGCAGCCGGCCGGACGGGACACCCAGCCCCGGTTCACCTTCCGGCTGCCCCTCGCCGGGCGTGAACTCGGCTCCGTCTGGGAGGGGTTGAGCCCGGAGTGGCGGCGCAACGTCCGCCGGGCGCGGGCGGCGGGCGTGTCGGTCGCCGAGGGCGCGTTCGAGGATCTGGAGTGCTTCTACGCACTGGTGCAGGAGACCGAGCGGCGCGGCTGCTTCGACCTCGGCCGCGGACTCGCGTACTACCAGCGGCAGTTCACTGAGCTCAACGCCGAACTGCCCGGCCGGATGCGGCTGTTGCTGGCCCGCCATCGTGGTGAGGTGCTGGCCGCGCACACCCTCGTCACGGTCGGCCGGCGGGCCTGGTACCTGACCGGTGGATCGGCCACGCAGGGGCGGCAGGTGCGGCCCGGCAACGCCCTGCAGTGGTCGATGATCCAGGCCGCCCACGGGCTCGGTGCCGACGTGTACGACCTGCGCGGCGTCCAGCCCTCGCTGGACCCCTCCGGGCCCGACTACGGCCTGCTGCGCTGGAAGCTCGGCGCCGGCGGACAGGTCGTGGAGGGCCTCGGGGAGTGGGAGCTGCCGCTGAACCGGCCGCTGCACGCGGCGTTCCGACGCTACCTGGCACGGCGGCAGGGGTGAGTCGTTTGAACGCAACTCTGGCCGAGCACACCGTAGTTGGGGCCGACGGGGGGAGGCCGCCCGTGCAGCGTCTGCGCCACCGCAAGCCGCGCCGTCGGATACCGCCCAGTCTGGTGATGGCCGCCGGCACCATCGTCTCCCGGGCCACCGGCTTCGTCCGTGCGGCGCTCGTCGTCGCGGTCCTCGGCTCCGGCCTGCCGGCGGACGGCTACAACGTCGCCAACACCGTGCCCAACATCCTCTTCGTGCTGCTCATCGGCGGTGCGCTGAACACCGCCCTGGTGCCGCACCTGGTCAAGGCGGCACGGGAGTCCGAGGACGGCGGGGCGGCCCACATCAACCGGCTGGTCAGCCTGCTGGTGACGGTGCTGGTCGTCATCACGGCGGTGGTCGTGCCGGCCGCGCCGCTGATCGTCCGCGCCTACACCTCGTACGGCGGCGAACAGTTGGACCGCACCGTGCTGCTGGCCTACCTCTGCCTGCCGCAGGTGTTCTGCTACGGCCTGTTCACCGTGCTCGGCCAGGTGCTCAACGCCCGGCAGCGGTTCGCGCCGATGGCGTGGGCGCCGGTGCTCAACAACCTCGTGGTGATCGCCGTCTTCGGCTCGCTGCTGGGGACCGGCTCGCCGACGCAGGCGCAGCTGGCGTTCCTGGGCGCGGGGACGACGCTCGGCGTGGTCGTCCAGAGCGCGGCGCTGCTGCCCTGCCTGCGCGCCGCCGGGGTGCGGCTGCGCCCGCGCTGGGACTGGCGCGAGGCCGGGCTCGCCGACCCGCTGCGCGCCGCCGGGTGGACGCTGCTGCTCGTCCTGACCGACCAGGCGGGCTACTGGGTGGTGACGCGGCTCTCCACGGCGGTCGGCGCACACGCCGAGGCGGCGGGCGTGGCCGGGGGCGTCGGCTACACCGCCTACAGCAGCGCGTACCTGCTCTGGATCGTGCCGCACGGCGTGATGACGGTGTCGCTGGTGACGGCCGTCCTGCCGGGCATGAGCGCGGCGGCGGCCCGGGGCTCGCTGTCGGAGGTGCGTGACCTGGCCTCGCGGGCACTGCGGACGGTGGCCGTGGTGACGGTGCCCGCCGCGTGCGGACTCGCCGTACTTGCGCCGCAGTTGGCGAAGGTCGCATTCGGGCACGGGAAGGCCGGGGAGGCGGACGTGCGGGCCATCGGATGGATGCTGACGGCCTTCGCGCCCGGGCTGGTGCTGTACTCGGCGGCCTACGCGCTCACTCGCGTCCTCTACGCGATGCGGGACAGCCGGACGCCGTTCCTGCTCAACCTGCTGCCCGTCGCGGCGGCGGCCGCCGGCTCGCTGCTCTGCTACGCGTGCCTGCCGCTGCGCTGGGCGGTGACGGGCATGGCGGCCTGCTACGGGGCATCGTTCCTGCTGGCGGTGGGCGGGGCGGCGCTCCTCCTCCGCCGGCGACTGGGTGCCCTGGGCTCCGCGAGGATCCTCGGCACGCACGCCCGGCTGCTCGTGGCCGCCCTGCCTGCGGGCGCGGCCGCGTGGGCGGCGTCGCGGGCGGTCGGGCCGGCGTGGGCGGGCCTGGCGGTGGGAGGTCTGGCGCTGGCCGCGGTGTTCCTCCTCCTCGGCCGGCTGCTGCGCGTGGAGGAGGTGGCCGTGCTGACCGCGCGCCTGCGCCGTCGGTAGGGCCGCTCGACCCGGCCGGGGCCGCCCAGGCGGCCCCGGCGCCGTTGTGCCCCCGTCGCCGCTCAGGGCTCGATCACGGGCGCGCTGAAGACGTGGGCGACGGCGGCGTTGCTCACGGTCTCGGCAGTCCAGCGGAGGGCGTCATCGGAACCGCCCGCGGCGAGCCAGTCGGGGCTCCCGTCGAGCGGTGCCGGCATCCGCGACGGTGGGTGTGCGGCCTTCGGTGCACTGTGCCGGAGGGGAGCGCCGCCCCCGGAACCATGCGGCTGGACGAGGCGTGTACCGATCATGTCCACTGCTCTCGTTCTTGGAATCGACCCGCACGCCGTCCCAGGCACGGACGGCGACGCCCTTCGCGCAGCCCTCGACGCCGAGCTCGCCCGCTTCGGCGACCACGGCATCGACGCCGCCATGACACTGATCGCCCTGGACGAGTCCGCCGAAGCCACGGTGATCGCGGCCCTGACCTCGCGTGAGTGGGACGTCGTGGTCATCGGCGGCGGCATCCGCAAGACCGAACAACTCCTCCCGCTCTTCGAGCAGGTCGTCAACCTGACCCGCCGCCATGCTCCGAGTGCCGCGATCGCCTTCAACACCAACGGGGGCACCAGCGTCGAGGCCGCCGAGCGCTGGCTCTAGCGGTGCCGGCGGAGTAGGAAGTCGGCCAGTCCGACTTCCTACGCCGCTCCCCCTCCCGCGAGCAGCTCCGGCAGCTTGCGCATGTCGTGGAACACCACCGTCCCCGGGCCCTCCAGCAGCTCGGCCGCCGTCAGGCCGCCCGCGTATCCGAAGGCGCGCATGCCGGCGGCGCGGGCGGCCTGGACGCCGGGGCGGCTGTCCTCGACCACCGCGCAGGCGGCCGGGTCGACGCCCATCTGCCGGGCGGCGTGCAGGAAGAGGTCCGGGGCGGGCTTGCCGTGGGTCACTTCGGTGGCGCTGTAGATGCGGCCGGCGAACCGCTCGTAGAGGCCGGTGCGGCCCAGGGTGTGGCGCATCTTCTCGTGCGAGCCGCTCGACGCGACGCAGGTCGGCAGGTCGATCGCGTCCAGGGCCTCGGGCAGTCCCTCGATCGCCTCCAGTCGGGTGTCCACCTCTTCCTGGTGGAGTTGCTCGAACCGCTCGCACCAGAGCGCCGCCGTCTCCGCGCCGAGCCGCTCCGCGACCTGCGCGCCGATCGACGCCTGGGACCGCCCGATGAACCGTGCGACGACCTCCGCCTCGGTGAGCGGCCACCCCAACTCGGCGCCTAGCGCGACCTGGACGCGGGCGGCGATGCGCTCGCTGTCGACGAGCACACCGTCGCAGTCGAATATCACGAGTTCTATCGGCTTGATCATCCCCGCAGCCTAGAACGCCCGGACTCCGTGGGCTCGCAGCGCCCGGGTGAACCACTCGGACATTGCAACGTGCGGTCGTCCATGGCTCCACCTTCGCGTCTCCCCCCACGGGAGACTCAAGCGGATCCGCCGGGCGAACGAGTCCGGTGTTCGGGCGGGCGGCGACCACGGCGGGGGGTGCCCGCCGGCCGGTCGGTGAAGACGGGCCCGGACACCCTGGTGACGGCGCCGGCCCCGCAACCGATCTTGTCTCCGGCTGCCGGACGTCCCTAGGCTGACCCGATGGGCCTCTTCGACGCATTGACCGGCACCAAGCACCCCGGCGGCGGTGTCGCACCGCGTTCCGCCGAGGACGTCCGGGCGGCGCTGCTCGGTCTGAACGGGCCCGACGTGCCGTACGTCGTGCGGAGCGGCACTGCTGCCGAGGGTGCCGACCTGGTGGCGGAATGGCGGATCAGGGATCCTGCCTGGCGTACGTTCTTCGCCCGGACCCAGCCGGACCGGGTCGTCCGGACCCGGATGCGTCTGGTCCCGGCGCGCCACGAAGTCCGCGCGCTCGACGAGCAGCTGGAGGTCACGTGGGTCGGGGACACACCGAGGCTGGCGCCGTCGCGCGAGTACTCCCGTGGGCAGGTCACCGCGGTTTCCCGGGAGTGGAAGGTCGAGCGCGGGGCTGACGGCCGTCCGCGGACGACCGAGGTGTTCCGCTTCGACTCCGCGGAGATGAAGGACCCCTTGCGGGCTGCGGTTCTCGGCGCGGGGTGGACGTGGCGCGGAGCGGTCTTCAGGCTGTGACCGGCCTGCGGGAGGGGCACGCGGCCGCGGGCCGGCGCCGGAGCGCAGGCCCGGCTCCGGTCCGACCGGGCACTACTAGGGTCAGATCCCATGACTGAGATTCAGAACGATGCCGCTCCCTCCGTCCGCGTGCTGCTGGCGGAGGACCAGGGCATGGTCCGGGAGGCGCTGGCCGCGCTGCTCGGGCTGGAGGGGGACATCGACGTCGTCGCACAGGTGGGCCGGGGCGACGAGGTGGTGGCGGCGGCGGTCGCCAACGACGTGCAGGTCGCGGTGCTGGACATCGAGATGCCCGGGATGACCGGCATCGAGGCGGCGGCGCTGCTGAAGAAGGAGCGGCCGCAGACCAAGGTGGTGATCGCGACCACCTTCGGGCGGCCCGGCTACCTGCGGCGGGCGATGGAGTCCGGCGCGGACGCCTTCCTGGTGAAGGACGCCCCGGCGTCCGAGCTGGCCCAGGCGATCCGCCGGGTGCTGCGCGGCGAGCGGGTGATCGATCCGGCGCTGGCCGCCGCGGCGCTCGCCGAGGGGGCCAACCCGCTGACCGCCCGCGAGCGGGACGTGCTGGCGGCCGCCTCGGACGGCGCGGTGAACGCGGACATCGCCCGGCGGCTGCACCTGTCCGAGGGGACGGTGCGCAACTACCTGTCGATGGCGATCCAGAAGACCGAGGCCCGCAACCGCACCGAGGCGGTCCGGATCGCCCGCGAGAAGGGCTGGCTGTAGGAGTCCGGGGCGGACGGGCCAAGCCCTAGTTCAGCCGGTGCCGGGCCGCCCGGGCGTCCAGGCGGACCCGGGCCGCGGTGTCCGGGTCGAAGGCGTCCAGGATCTCCGCGTACGCGTCCATCTCGGCCGAGCCGGCGAGGAAGTCGCCGGTGCGGACCAGCAGCTCGGCCCGCTCCAGCCGGAGCTGGGCCGGGTGGCGGGGGAGGAGCAGGGCGAGTTCGGTGGCCCAGAGCTGGGTGCGGGCGTGTTCGGGGCGCTCGGCGGCCCAGGCCCGGATGTTGCCCAGCACCCGGTGGACGATGTCCAGGGGCTGTGCGGGGGTGAGCATTTCGGGCGTGAACGGGTGCCCGGTCCGGCCGGCCAGGGCGGCCGCGTCCTCCGGGTCGAGCAGCCGCCCGCCGTGGAACGGGTCGGCGAGGACGTAGTCGTCGCCGCCCGGGCCGCCGACCGCGACGATGAAGTGGCCGGGCAGGGCGACGCCGTGGACGGTCAGCCCGGCCCGCCGGGCGACGGCCGTCCACACCAGCGAGAGCATGATCGGCAGCCCGCGCCGCCGCCGCAGCACCTCCGGCAGCAGCGAGGACTCCAGCCGCCGGTAGTCGGACTGCCGCCCGTGGAACCGCTCGCGCCCGCCCAGGACGGCGGCCAGCAGCGCGGCGGTCTCCTCCGGCCCGGCCGGCGCGCGTTCGGCGACGGCCAGCCGGACGGCGGCGGCGTGCCGCTCCAGCGCGGCCTCGCAGGCGGCCAGCAGGGCCTCCAGGGTGGGAGGGTCCTGCGGGTCGTCGGGGTCCGGGGCGGGGGTGTGTTCGGCGGCGGCGAGCAGGCAGAGCAGCACCGGATCGGGGTGCTCGGCCCGGGCCTCGGTCCGGAAGCGTGCTCTGCTCTGCTCGGTCACGGTGGCTGCGACGGCTTTCGTACGACGGGCGGACAACAGACGGGCGGACAACGGGCGGACGGGAAGGCAATCGGACGGACGGGCGGACGGAACCCCCGGGGGAGTCCTACCCCTGGGGAAGGCGGGCGTAGTGGTAAGTGTGACTGGTCGTGAAGCCAAGTCCGTCATAGAGCGCGTTCGCACCGTCGTTCTCGGCCTCGACCTGGAGGTACGCGCCGGTGGCGCCCTCCTCCGCGGCCCGGGCGGCGAGCACGGCCATCAGCGCGGTGGCCAGGCCCGCGCGGCGGGCGTACGGGGCGACCTCGATCGCGCCGAAGCAGGCCCAGGGCCCGTCGATGACGCAGCGTCCGATCGCCAGCGGCGGCTGCCCGGGGGTGCCCGGCACGGTGGCGAACCAGACCGACGGGCCGCCGTGGATCACCCGGCGCGCCGCCTCCTCCACCGCGGGGTCGTCCGTCACCCGCCGGTACAGCGACATCCACTCGGCGCCGGCCGTGCGTGCGAGCCGGACCCGCTCCACCGCGGAGGAGGCCCCCAGCCGGGCCAGCGGCGCCAGCCCGGCGACCCGCACCAGGGTCGGTGAGTACGCCGCGCCCCGCCGGTCCAGCTCGGCCCGCAGCGCCTCGGGCGAGCCGGGCGTGGAGACCTCGACCCAGGCCGGCAGCCCGCGCGCCGCGTACCACTCCTGCACCGCGGTGAGCGCCACGCCGAGCGGCATCCCGGGGTCGCCGAGCGCCTGGACGGAGTTGGCCCGCCGGGTGAACCCGGACGAGGCGCGCAGCGTCCACGCGCCGAGCGGCTCCTGCTCGACGGCCGGCCAGCCGCGGGCGGCGATCCGCTGGAGCTCGACCGGCGTGGTGGGCGGCAGGGGGGCGCGCCGGGCCGGGAAGAGCGGCACCACTTTGCCCGCGACCAGCAGTTTCTCGTCGAAGGAGACCGGACCGCCGCTGCGCGGGGCGATCGTCAACCCATGATCGTCCCACGATGTGAGCACGCCGATCGCATCCCGGAACATCGGCCGGCCGTCCACGAACTCCGCGACACGCCGGATGGACACGCGTCGTCCCACGTCAGAGCGATCTATCCGGACCTCCGGGCGATCCTGGACCGGTCCTCCAGCCGCCATCTGGGCACCTCCTGTGCATTTGCCGTCTCCGACCCGCGATACTAGGGGCGGGCATCGACGACGCCGCGCTCACCCGCGCACGCGAGCAGAACAGAATGGGCCGCCAGGGCCCTTCCGAGGAGGAACGACAGCGTGACCTACGTCATCGCGCAGCCTTGTGTCGACGTCAAGGACAAGGCGTGCATCGAAGAGTGCCCGGTTGACTGCATCTACGAGGGCGAGCGATCGCTCTACATCCACCCGGATGAGTGTGTCGACTGTGGCGCTTGCGAGCCGGTCTGCCCGGTCGAGGCGATCTTCTACGAGGATGACACTCCGGAGGAGTGGAAGGACTACTACAAGGCGAACGTCGAGTTCTTCGACGACCTCGGTTCGCCCGGTGGTGCCTCGAAGCTCGGCCTGATCGAGCGCGACCACCCGTTCATCGCCGCTCTGCCGCCGCAGAACGCCGACCACTGACGATCGGTGGCAACTGAGCTGTGAGCACCAACGACAGCACGCACGCGCCGTTCCCGGGTCACCCGGGGGCGGCGCGCCGCGTTTCCGACCTCCTGCCGGTCTTCCCCTGGGACAAGCTGGAGCCGTACAAGCGGACCGCGCTCGCCCACCCCGGCGGGCTCTGCGACTTCTCCGTGGGCACCCCGGTGGACCCGGTCCCCGAGGTGATCCAGAAGGCGCTGGCCGCCGCCACCGACACCCCCGGGTACCCGACGGTCTGGGGCCCGGTGGAGCTGCGCGAGGCGATCGCCGGCTGGCTGCGCCGCCGGGTCGGCGCCGAGATCGGCCCGCAGGCCGTCCTGCCGACCGTCGGCTCCAAGGAGCTGGTGGCCTGGCTGCCGACCCAGCTCGGCCTCGGCCCCGGCGACCAGGTCGCCTACCCGCGCCTCGCCTACCCGACCTACGAGGTGGGCGCGCGGCTCTGCGGCGCCGAGCCGGTCGAGTACGACTCGGTGGACGAGCTGGACGGCTCGAGGGTGCGCCTGCTCTGGGTCAACTCGCCCTCCAACCCGACCGGCCGGGTGCTCGGCAAGGACGAGCTGCGCCGCGCGGTGGAGTGGGCCCGGGAGCACCGGGCGCTGCTGGTCAGCGACGAGTGCTACCTGGAGCTGGGCTGGGAGGCCGACCCGGTCTCCGTCCTGCACCCGGACGTCTGCGGCGGCCCCGACGACGGAAGGCAGCACGAGGGCCTGCTGGCCGTCCACTCCCTCTCCAAGCGCTCCAACCTGGCCGGCTACCGCGCCTCCTTCGTGGCGGGCGACCCGGTGGTGGTCAGGGAGCTGCTGGAGGTCCGCAAGCACGGCGGCATGATCGTCCCGGCGCCGGTCCAGGCGGCGACGATCGCGGCGCTCGCGGACGACGCGCACGTGGCCGAGCAGCGTGAGCGGTACGCGGCGCGGCGCTCGGCGCTGCGGGCGGCGCTGGAGGCGTACGGATTCCGGGTGGAGCACTCGGAGGCGAGCTTGTACCTGTGGGCGACCCAGGACCGGCCCTGCTGGGAGACGGTGGCCGAACTGGCCGGGCTGGGCATCCTGGTGGCGCCCGGTGACTTCTACGGGCCGGCCGGCGAGCGGTTCGTCCGGGTCGCGTTCACCGCGACCGACGAGCGGGTCGCGGCGGCCGTGGAGCGGCTGCGCGGCTGAGCACCCGCACAGTGAAGGGGGCCGGCGTCCGGAACGGGACGCCGGCCCCCTTCACGTCGGGGCGGGAGGATCAGCCGATCGGCAGGCCGCCGAGGCCGCCGCCGCCGATGGCGCCGAGCAGGCCGGTGGTCGGCGAGAGGCCGGACAGCGGGGAGTTCGGGCCGAGGTCGGTGCCGCCGAGGCGGTTGGCCGAGCCGTGCTCGGCCAGGCCCAGCACGTCGGCGCCGGGCAGGGCGGAGGTGGCCTCGGTCGGCAGCGCACGGTCGAGCGCGCCCAGCGGCAGCGCGTCGGTGACGTCGGCGCCGGGGACGGTACCGGTGAGCGCCTCGGTGCCGGGCAGCCCCTGGGTCAGGCCGGCGGTCTGGGAGAGCCCGCCGACGGGGTTGGCGCCGGCCCCGGCGCTGCGGCCGGCCGCGCCGTGGTCGCCGGTGACGGCCTCACCGAGCTTGCCGGCCAGCGTGGACGTGGCCTTCGGGGTGATGGCGGAGAGCTGGCCGGTGGTGGCGGCGGTCTTGTCGACCGGAGCGGTCAGCGGGCCGGCCTTCTCGTTCGCCTCGGGGAGCTGGTGGGCGACGATGTTGCCGGTGGCGTCGGCGGTGGCCGGGACGCCCGCGGCGACGCCGGTGTCACCGGCGGCCTGGCCGAGCTCGTGGGTGGTGTGCTGCAGGGTGGACCCCGCGTCGGTGTCGGTCAGCTGGCCCAGCGGGGCGGCCAGGTCCGACTTGGGCAGCAGGGCGTCGGCGGCGGACGCGGAGCCGGCCGCGACCAGCGGGGTCGCGCCGGCCGCCACGAGCAGCGCGGCCTGGGCGATCCGACGCGTGAGGGGGTGAGACATGGGGCTCCTCGAAGGGTCTGGGTCCGTCCCGTCCGCCGGGCGGACGAGGTTATTACCGCTTGAGAAGCCAGAAGGTTTCGGCCGGAGCAAGGAAAAGGACCGGCCGACGATCGGATCGTATGTGCGACGCCGGGGCGCGACGGCCGGCCTGCCGGCGAGGTGAAGACGGTGCGGGCCAAGGGCAGAGACGGTTCTGCACCCCGGCCTGCCGCAACGGACCGGTCGTCCAGCGAAGTTGACCGCAATCACCCGTTCAGCGGCAACCCGGACACCAGTGCGTCAACGCCCGGGGAGCGCCGTCACCGCGCCACCATCCACCGCACCACCGTCCGCCGGGCCACCGCCGCCCCGGCTCCCGAGCCTGCGGGGCCGCTACGCCCGGACAGGCCGTTACGCCCGCGCGCACCGCCGCTGAGCCTCCGCGCGCCGCTACGCCTTCGCCGGCGCAGCCAGCGAGACCAGCACCAGCTTGGTCGAGGTGCCGGTCGGCTGCGGCTTCCAGCCGTCCTCGGACTTGGCCTTGCGCCAGATCTTCCCGTCGTACGCGACCGTCTCGATGCCCAGCTGCTGGGCCTGCGTCACCGCCCAGTGCGCCACAGCCCAGCCGTTCTGCCGCTCGGCCTCCGGGCCGGCGTCGGTGCTGGCGGCCGGGTCCGGGGTGAGCGAGACGGCGCTCTCGGCGCCCTTGATGGAGGAGCTGTAGCCGGTGGCCGGCGTCACCGTCCGGCCGAACTCGCGGCGCACCCGGTCGCTCAGCACCTGCGCCCGGTCCGGCCGCAGGGCCGGGGTGGCGGAGGCCGCGGCGGCGGGGACGGCCGAGGCGGCCGGCGAGGCGGTGTCGTCCGCCTCCTCAGGCGCGGCGAAGTCGTGCACCACGCAGTTGAGCGCGGCCGGCTCGCGGCCGGTCAGTGCGGAGGCCAGCAGGGTCGCCTTGGTCTCGTGCTTGGCGTAGGCCTGCGGGTAGCCGCTCTTCTGCACCTGCTGGGCCGCGTCGGTCAGCGGCAGCCGGGTGTAGCCGGGGACCTTGACCAGGCCGTCGAGGAACTTGTTGGTCGCGTAGACCGGGTCCATGATCTGCTGCGCCGTGCCCCAGCCCTGCGAGGGCCGCTGCTGGAACAGGCCGACCGAGTCCCGGTCGCCGCCGGACAGGTTGCGGATCTTGGACTCCTGCATCGCCGTCGCCAGCGAGATGGTCACCGCGCGGTCCGGGAGGCCGCGTGCGTGCGCGACGGCGGCGATCGTGGCCGCGTTGGCCGCCTGCGGCACCTCCAGCGTGCCCTCGCCGGCCGGCGTCTTCACCGCGCAGCCCTCGGGGGCCAGCAACTTCTGGTCGCGCAGCCAGAACAGGCCCACCGCGACGACCGCGAGCACCAGCAGTCCGATCAGCACCGCGCGCAACGGCCTGCGGCGCCGCCCGGGCGTCGCGTCGCCGCCCTGCTCGCCGCTCTTCTTCCTGGCCACCGCCGCCCCTCTCCACCGTGCTTCTGATCCGTTACCGTACCCACTCGGACGGATGTGCGGCGCCCGCGGTTCTCCGATTCGCGCCCGCACCCGCCCGTGGTCCACGGCCGGACCGGCCCGCAGGACTAGGCTGGACGACCATGAGCAGCCCGAAGACGCCCCTGGACCTCACCCTCGACGGCGGTGCGCTGACCGCACGGCTCGTCGACTTCCCGTCGGTCAGCGGCGACGAGCAGGCGCTCGCCGACGCCGTGGAGGCCGCCCTGCGCGCCTACCCGCACCTCACCGTCG
Source organism: Kitasatospora sp. NPDC032757 (assembly GCF_055579305.1). NCBI lineage: Bacteria > Bacillati > Actinomycetota > Actinomycetes > Kitasatosporales > Streptomycetaceae > Kitasatospora > Kitasatospora sp. NPDC032757. The sequence continues at coordinate 137,877 of NZ_JBVINN010000004.1, forward strand.
ACCGGCACGGCAACAACGTGGTCGCCCGGACCACCCTGGGCCGCGCCGAGCGCGTCCTGCTCGCCGGCCACCTGGACACCGTGCCGATCGCCGACAACCTGCCGTCCTACGTCGAGGGCGACCTGCTCTACGGCTGCGGTACCTCTGACATGAAGTCCGGTGTGGCCGTCCAGCTCCGGCTGGCCGCCACCCTGACCGAGCCCAACCGCGACCTCACCTACGTCTTCTACGACTGCGAGGAGGTGGAGGCCCACCGCAACGGCCTCGGCCACCTCGCCGCGCAGCACCCGGACTGGCTGGCCGCCGACTTCGCCGTGCTGATGGAGCCCAGCGGCGCCACCGTCGAGGGCGGCTGCCAGGGCACCCTGCGGGTGCAGATCCGGCTGACCGGTGTGCGCGCCCACGCGGCCCGCAGCTGGCTCGGCGACAACGCCATCCACCACGCCGCCGAGGTGCTCGGCCGGCTCACCGCGTACCGGCCGCGCCGGGTGGAGATCGACGGCCTGGAGTACCGCGAGGGCCTGAACGCCGTGCGCATCGACGGCGGCGTGGCCGGCAACGTCATCCCCGACGAGTGCGTGGTGACGGTCAACTTCCGCTACGCGCCGGACCGCAGCGAGGCGGACGCCGAGAAGCACGTCCGGGAGGTCTTCGACGGCTTCGAGGTGACCGTCACCGACTCCTCCCCGGGCGCGCTGCCCGGGCTCTCCCAGCCCGCCGCGCAGGCCTTCCTGGCCGCGACCGGCGGCGTCGCCCGGGCCAAGTTCGGCTGGACCGACGTCGCCCGCTTCAGCGCGCTCGGCGTCCCCGCGGTCAACTACGGCCCCGGCGACCCGAACCTCGCGCACAAGCGGGACGAGCACTGCTCGCTCGCCGCCATTGCCGAGACCGAGAACCGGCTCCGCGCCTGGCTGACCAGCTGACCGGTCCGATGGGCGGACCGGAGGATCAGCAGCTGAACGCCATCTTCCGGTCGCCCAACCGACCTTCCACCGTTGCCTGAAAACGGGGATCAACGGGCGTAGGGTTTCGTCATGACAGGCACTGGAGACGAAAAGCACTACGGTCACGGTCCCGAGCAGGTGGGCGGTCCGCGCCCGAAGAAGGCATGGCCCGAGAAGCAGAAGGGCCCGGTGCTGGTGCGCCGGGACCAGGTCGGCGAAAGCACGACGGACCAGCGCCTGCTGGACACCACCGGCCCGACCGACTGGCTCCACACCGACCCGTGGCGGGTGCTGCGGATCACCTCCGAGTTCGTCGAGGGATTCGGCGCGCTCGCCGAACTCCCGCCCGCGATCAGCGTCTTCGGCTCGGCCCGGACGTCGGTCGACTCGCCCGAGTACGCGGCCGGCGTGGCCATCGGCCGGGCGCTGGCCGAGGCCGGCTACGCGGTGATCACCGGTGGTGGCCCGGGCGCGATGGAGGCGGCCAACCGCGGCGCCTCGGACGCCGGCGGCCTGAGCGTCGGCCTCGGCATCGAGCTGCCCTTCGAGCAGGGGCTCAACGAGTTCGTCGACCTCGGGCTGAACTTCCGTTACTTCTTCGTCCGCAAGACGATGTTCGTGAAGTACGCGCAGGGCTTCGTGGTGCTGCCCGGCGGCCTCGGCACGCTGGACGAGCTGTTCGAGGCGCTGACCCTGGTCCAGACGAAGAAGGTCACCCGGTTCCCGGTGATCCTGTTCGGCAGCGAGTACTGGGGCGGCCTCGTCGACTGGCTGAAGAACACCCTGGTCGCGCAGGGCAAGGCGGCCCCGCACGACCTGGAGCTGTTCCACATCACCGACGACATCGACGAGGTCATGAAGATCCTCGCCGACGCCCGCCGGCCGGTGAACGAGATCTAGTGAACGAGATCTAGGTGAACGAGGTCCAGCGGTTCACGCCAGCCCCCGGCGGGCCACCGCCGGGGGGCGGGTGCCCCGGATCGAGGCGACCATGTCCAGCACCTGCCGGGTCTGCGCCACCTGGTGCGCCCGGTAGACCTGCGCGCCCAGCCAGGCCGAGACGGCGGTGGTGGCCAGCGTGCCGAGCAGCCGCTCGTCCACCGGCTTGTCCAGCGTCTCGCCGACGAAGTCCTTGTTGGAGAGCGAGACCAGCACCGGGAACCCGGTCGCGGTCATCTCCGGCAGCCGCCGGGTCGCCTCCAGCGAGTGCCGGGTGTTCTTGCCGAAGTCGTGCCCCGGGTCGATGATCACCGCGTCCCGCCGCACGCCCAGCCCCACCGCCCGTTCGGCCAGCTCGACGGTCACCCGCAGGATGTCCGCCATCACGTCCTCGTAGCCGACCCGGTGCGGCCGGGTGCGCGGCTCGGCGCCGCCCGCGTGGGTGCAGACCAGGCCGACGTCGTGCCGGGCGGCCACCTCGGCGAGCTTCGGGTCCACCCCGCCCCAGGCGTCGTTCAGCAGGTCCGCGCCGGCCTCGCAGACCGCCTCGCCGACCTCGTGCCGCCAGGTGTCCACGCTGATCACGGCCTCCGGGTGGCGCTTGCGCAGCTCCGCCACGAACGGCACGGTGCGGCGCAGCTCCTCCTCGACCGTGACCTCGTCGCCCGGCCCGGCCTTCACCCCGCCGATGTCCAGGATCGCGGCGCCCTCGGCCATCGCGCGGTCGGCCGCGGCGAACGCGGCCTCGTCGGCGAAGGTGGCGCCCTTGTCGAAGAACGAATCCGGGGTGCGGTTGACGATCGCCATGATCACCAGCTCGTCGTCACCGAATTCCCGTGGTCCCAGGCGCAGTGCCACCGATGTCTCCTCCACAGCTGCTGCGGGTGCGATGATGGCCCCCGGCCTCTCGGGAACCATGATCCCACCAGTACGGGGGCCGGCCGGGAAGTCGGGAGGACAGCACGTGTTCTGGGTGATCGTGGTGGCCATGGCCGTGGTGGTCGGCGGCGCCGCGCTGGTGGCGCTCGGAGGGGGCGGCTCGCTGCCGGAGGCGGTGCAGGACCGGATCGCCGCCCGGTTGCCGCAGGACCGTCCGTTGAGCCGGGACGACGTGGACGGCATCCGGCTGCCGATGGCCGTCCGCGGCTACCGGATGGACGAGGTGGACGACGTCCTCGACCGCCTGGGCGCTGAACTCGCCTACCGGGATGCCCGGATCGCCGAGCTGGAGGCCGTCGCCACGGTGCGCGGCGCCGTCGAGGCGACCGCCGGCCCGGACGCCGGCGCCGAACCGCTGCCGGGCCTGGAGGAGTTCGCCAAGGTGGTCGAGCCGGCAAGCCTCACCAAGCACCCGGAGGGCACCGGTCCGGCGGCCGACCAGTGAGCGCGGACGGCGCCGTGATCGGCCCGGACGGCCTGCGCCGCTGCGCCTGGGGCGACTCGACGGACGACTACCGGGTCTACCACGACACCGAGTGGGGCCGCCCGGTGCACGGCGACGACGCGCTGTTCGAGCGGGTCTGCCTGGAGGCCTTCCAGTCCGGCCTGTCCTGGATCACCATCCTCCGCCGCCGCGAGGGCTTCCGGTCCGCGTTCGCCGGCTTCGAGATCGGCAAGGTCGCCGAGTTCGGCCCGGCGGACGTCGAGCGGCTGCTCGGCGACACCGGGATCATCCGCAACCGCGCCAAGATCGAGGCGTCCATCGCCAACGCCAGGGTCGCCCGAGAACTCGACGGCGGCCTGGACGCGTTGATCTGGCAGTACGCCGGCGACCCGGACCGGCCGGCCCCCCGCAGCCTGGCCGAGGTGCCGGCCGTCACACCCGAGTCGACGGCGCTGGCGAAGGCGCTCAAGAAGGCGGGCTTCCGCTTCGTCGGCCCGACCACCGCGTACGCCCTGATGCAGGCCTGCGGCCTGGTCGACGACCACCTGGCGGACTGCCACGTCCGCCAGGCGCTCCGCCGCCCTTAGGACGCGCCCGACGCTCAGCGCCGGGCGCGGAACGTCGGACGTGCCCGGGCCCTAGCGGCCCAGGTACGTCGGCTTCTCCTTGGCGATGAAGGCGCGGACCGCGATCCGGTGGTCCTCGCTCTCGCCCGCCAGGGTCTGCAGCTCGTCCTCCTTGTCGAGCAGCTCGTCCAGCGAGTGCGAGGCGCCGTACGCCAGCGACTCCTTGAGCGCGCCGAGCGCCACCGTCGGGCCCTCGGCCAGCTCCTTGGCGAAGACCCGCGCGGTGGCGGCCAGCTCGGCGGCCGGCACCACCTTGGTGGCCAGGCCCAGCTCCATCGCCTCGGTGGCCTTCACCGTGCGCGGCAGCATCAGCAGCTCGGTCGCCTTGGCGTGCCCGACCAGCCGGGGCAGTGTCCAGGAGGCGCCCGAGTCGGCGGTCAGCGCGATCCCGGCGAAGGCGGTGTTGAAGCCGGCCGTGTCCGCGATGATCCGGAAGTCGCAGGCGAAGGCCAGCGAGGCGCCCGCGCCCGCCGCCACGCCGCCGACGGCCGCCACGGTCGGCTTGCGCATCCCGGCCAGCGCCCGCACCAGCGGGTTGTAGTGCTCGGCGACGGTCTTGAGCGCGCCCTCCCCGGTCTCCTCGGCCCGCTTCAGCAGGCCCAGGTGCTCCTTGAGGTCCTGCCCGACGCAGAAGGCCCGCTCGCCGGCGCCGGTCAGCAGCACCGCCCGCACCGCCCGGTCCTCGGCGGCGGCGGCCACGGTGTCCCGCAGCGCCACCTTGGTCGAGACGTCCAGGGCGTTCATCGCCTCCGGACGGTTGATGGTGATGACGGCCAGGCCGCCGTCCAGCTCGTACAGCACGGAATCGGACATGGGCGAGGGGCTCCCTTGTGATCGTCGCGGGTCGGTCGTGTGTCAGGATGCCGGAGCACACGGCCGGGTGGGGAGTGTGAGGTATCGCACCTTTCGGTGGCGTGCGGACCGGCGCCGCGCCGGGGCTTATGGCTGGAAATGTGCCGCTTGAGGCCGGTCCGGCCCTGGTTGCACCGAGAGTGATGTTGGTCATCAGGCCGTGGCATGCGGGATAATGGCTTCCGATCAATGCGTTCGATACCGGCGGTGGACGGACTGCCGGTGCGTAGCTGAGCGGTTGCAGGAAGGGGAACGAGCATGGCGGCCATGAAGCCGCGGACGGGTGACGGCCCGCTCGAAGTCACCAAAGAGGGGCGGGGCATCATCATGCGCGTTCCGCTCGAAGGCGGCGGACGCCTTGTGGTGGAGCTCACGCCTGACGAGGCCGACGCCCTCGGCGAGGCCCTGAAGAAGGCCTGCGGCTGACCGCAGCGGGTGCTCGCCATCTCCTTGAGATGTGCTGCCGGGCCCGGGTACGACGAATTCGTCTGCCCGGGCTCTGTGGTTCCCGGGGCCGACCTGGAGTGCTCCCTGGCCCGACAGGGGGTGCTCAGCGCTTCACGGCGCAGAGCAGCCCGTCCGAGACCGGCAGCAGCGCCGGCAGCAGCGACTCGCTCTCCCGGACGTCCCGGACCAGGTCGCGCACCGCGTGGGTCTGCGGGTCCTGGAGCTCCGGCTCGGCCAGCCGGCCCTCCTGGAAGACGCCCTCGAAGCAGACCATCCCGCCCGGCCGCAGCAGCCGCATCGACTCCGACAGGTACTCCCGGGACTCCGCCGGGTCCCCGTCGCAGAACACCAGGTCGTACTGGCCGTCCGCGAGCCGGGGCAGAACCTCCAGTGCCCGGCCCGGTATGAACCGCGACCGGTTGGCCGCGAATCCGGCCGCCTGGTAGGCCTCCCGGGCCAGCTGCTGGCGCACCGGCTCGGAGTCCACCGTGGTGAGCACGCCGTCCGGCCGCATCCCGCGCAGCAGGTAGACCCCGGAGACGCCCGTCCCGGTGCCGATCTCGGCCACCGCCTTGGCGTCGAGCGCCGCCGCCAGCAGGCGCAGACAGGCCCCGCCGCTCGGTCCGATCGCCTTGATGCCGGTCCGCGCGGACTGTGCCCGGGCGTACGTCAGCACCGCATCCTCGCCGACATAGGTGTCGGCGAGGGCCACGCGGGCGGGCCCGAACTCGCTGATGGCTGCCTCTTTCGGAGCCCCGGGCGGTGGCCCGGCGCGGAGCGGATGTCGAAGCGGATGTCGATATTTCCTGCCACAGATTACTGGCCGGGCGGGAACCGCGTACGGCGGCGGGCCGTTGGGTGGAGCAGGGACCGGGTGAGCCGACATCCCCGGGCCCGCAATCCGGGCTTGACGGCCCCGGGCACTTTTATCCGGGCTTGACGGGTGAGGTGGATATGGTGGTGGCCCTGCTGGGCAGAAGAGCCGACCGAGGAGGTGTGGCCGAGGGCGACGTCCCTGTGCGGCGGCACATCCGCAGCACCACGTCGGCCCGTACGCCGAAGCCCGTGATGAACCAGCCTGCGCACTCCCCCCTGGACCAGCCGGCCGCCGCGACGCCGGCCGCCGGTACCACCGAGGCCCCCGCCGCCCTCGCGAGCTTCGCCGAGGGTCCCGACGCGCAGACCTGGACTCCGCCCACGTGGGAGGAGATCGTCGAGGCCCACAGTGCCCGCGTCTACCGCCTCGCCTACCGTCTGACGGGCAACCAGCACGACGCCGAGGACCTCACCCAGGAGGTCTTCGTCCGGGTGTTCCGTTCGTTGTCGACCTACACCCCCGGCACGTTCGAGGGCTGGCTGCACCGGATCACCACCAACCTCTTCCTGGACATGGTCCGCCGCCGCCAGCGCATCCGCTTCGACGCGCTCGGCGAGGACGCGGCCGAGCGGCTGGCCTCCCGCGAGCCCAGCCCGGCCCAGCACTTCAGCGACACCCACTTCGACGCCGACATCCAGCAGGCGCTGGACACGCTGGCCCCCGAGTTCCGTGCCGCCGTGGTGCTCTGCGACATCGAGGGCCTCTCCTACGAGGAGATCGCGGCCACGCTCGGCGTCAAGCTCGGTACCGTCCGCAGCCGGATCCACCGCGGTCGCTCGCACCTGCGCGCCGCGCTCAAGCACCGCGCTCCCGGCGCGGCCCCCGGCCGCGAGCGCCGGGGCGGCTCCGAGGAGCCGGTGCCGGTCGGCGTCGCCGCCGGCGAGGCCCCCGGAGCGCCGGGCGGGCGCGGACGGAGGCGATCGTGAGCGGAACCGGCCGGTCTGGGCCGGGCCGGTCGGACGCGACCGGCAAGGCCGCCAACCGCCGGGGCGGCTGGCCCCAGCTGGGCCGCCGCGGCCAGGACGGCACCGACGTGCCCGTGCCGCCGGCCACCGCCCTGCCGGGTGATCCCGCGCTGCGCGCGGTCGCCGTCCGGCCCACCGAGCACACCGAGGAGCACCACCTCGGGGAGCGGCTCTCCGCCTTCGTCGACGGCGAACTCGGCCACGACTCGCGCGACCGCGTCCAGGCCCACCTGGCGACCTGCCCGCAGTGCCTCGCCGAGGCCGACGAGGGCCGCGCCGTCAAGCACCTGCTGACCCGTACCGACACACCCGGCCCGTCCTCGGGGCTGATGGCCCGGCTGATGGCCGTCGGCGCCCTCCCGGACGACGTCCCGGACGAGCGGCCGCCCGCCGCCGACCGGTCGCGCCGGGACGACGACGACCTGCCCGGCGGCGGCCTCCCCGCGACCGGCGGCACGCTCGGCGGCAGCCGGCTGAACGGCGGCTCCTTCGGCCGCGGCGCCGGCGCCTCCTTCGGCGCGGGCGCGCTCGGTGCCGACGCGCCGGTGCCGGGCATCGACCCCCGGGCGTTCGGCCGCGGCGGTTCGGTGCTGCGCCCGCTGATGGGCCGCCGCAGCGGCCGCCCCGAGGCCTCCGCCCGTCCCGAGCCGGCCGCGGCCGCCGCGAGCCCCGCCGTCGTCCGGCAGGCCCCGCCGCGCGGGCGCCGGTTCGTCTTCGCCGCCGCCGGGGCCTTCTCGGTCGCCGCGGTGACGCTCGGCGGCGTCGGCGGTTTCACCGCGCAGAGCGAGGACCAGCACGGCACCTCGGTCAGCCCGGCGGTCGGCGGCACCGGCCGCAGCGGCGGGCTGGTCCCGATGACCGCGCAGGTCCCGGTGGACTTCCCGGTCCGCCCGGTGGCGGCCACCCGCGGCGCGACCCCGCCGTTCGACGCTCCGGACCGCACCCCCAGCTCCGGCCTGGCCGGTCTCCACCACGAGACCCGTTAGGCACACCGGGTCACCTCGGCCTCGGTCGCCGGCCACGGCCATCGGCGGGTCTTCACCACGGCTTCATCACATCGTGGGCCGTGGAACCGCCGGTGGCCATTACGCTGTTAGGAACCGTTGTCCGACGAGCTGAGGGAGCTTAGGTGTTCAGCGACGTAGGCGGACTGGAGATCCTGACCCTGGTCATCATGGCCATCGTGATCTTCGGCCCGGACAAGCTGCCGAAGCTGATCCAGGACACCATGGGCTTCATCCGCAAGGTCCGGTCCTTCGCCGACAGCGCGAAGGAGGACATCCGCAGCGAGCTCGGCCCCGAGTTCAAGGACTTCGAGTTCGAGGACCTCCACCCCAAGACCTTCGTCCGCAAGCAGCTCATGGGCGACAACCCGGACCCGCTGGGCCTCAAGGAGATGCGGGACTCCCTCGACATCCGCTCGGTGCTGGACGACAAGCCCGCCGCCGCGGTGAACGGCCACGGCCGCACCGGCACGGTCAGCATGGACAAGTCCTCCGCCGCCGCCCCGGCAGCCGCCTCGGCGGGTGCTCCGCTCGAGCCCGGCGAGCGCCCCCCGTTCGACCCCGACGCCACCTGATCGCGCGTCCGCACCACGACACCACCGCCCCGCCCGGCCGCACGGCTGAGCGGGGCGGCGGCGTCCGCGCCGCTATTGTGCTGATTGTTCCCGCTGTGCCGTCGGTCACTTCCGGTCCCCTTCGGACCGAAGACGCACGGCGGAGACGCCGCGGTGCGCCACCATGGGAGCGCGCTGCGGCAGGAATACGTGCGTTTGAGGAGGCCCGGGGATGGACGCGACGAGTCATGCGGTGGGGACGGCCACGGCCACGGCCGGTGGCCGGGTGGTCGGCGGCCAGGCCGGCCCGGCGGACCCGCTGGTGCCCTACCTGTCGGCGGACTTCCCCTGGTACGGCCTGGACGACGGCTGGGCCGGCCACCGCTACCTGATGCAGGCCGGCGCGGGCGGCCCGCGCACCGGATCGGCCCCCGGCAGCGTCGACTACGGCTCCCTCGGCCACGGCGAGGAGCCGGCCCGGCAGTACGAGCCGCGCGACATGCGCAAGTTCGCGGTCGTGGTCACCGTCGCCCGCCGGGACAGCCGCCGCAGCGCCGACAACACCGGCACCCTGGAGGCGACCTCCGCCTCCTCCGCCGCCTGGCTGGCCGGCTCCGGCCTGCTCGCCTCGACCTGGCCGGGCCAGCTGGACCGCACCCTGCGCCAGGACTGGCTGGACCAGCAGTCCGCCCTTGCCTGGGACCTCGCCGACGACCTGGCCGGCCCCGACTGGTCCACCCTCAGCCTCCCGGTGAACGGCCTGCCGCAGCCCTTCCGCTACCGCGAATCCGAGTACGGCTGGGTGCTCGCGGGCGAGGCCCCCGGCGTCCTGCTCGGCGCCTACGGCCGCGGCGTCAGCGCCTACGGCGCCGGCTTCTCCACCGTCCCCGACCTGACCGCCTACACCCGCTCGTAGCCCGGACGGCACGAGGGGCCGGACAGCACGAAGGGCCGGGCGCAGGCCCGGCCCTTCGAGGTGTGTCCGATCAGAACTTGTTCTTCGGGGTGAGCCCCAGGGAGAGGCCGGAGAGGCCGCGCTGGCGGCCGCCGAGCTTGCCGGCGACGGCGCGCAGGGCGGCGCCGGCCGGGGAGTCGGGGGCGGCGAGCACGACCGGGCGGCCGTCGTCGCCGCCCTCGCGCAGGCGGACGTCGATCGGGATCGAGCCGAGCACCGGGACGGTGGCGCCGACGGTCCGGGTGAGCGCGTCGGCGACGGTCTGGCCGCCGCCGGTGCCGAACACGTCGATCATCTCGTCGCAGTGCGGGCACGGCATGCCGGACATGTTCTCGATCACGCCGACGATCTTCTGGTGGGTCTGCACCGCGATGGTGCCGGCCCGCTCGGCCACCTCGGCGGCGGCCATCTGCGGGGTGGTGACGATCAGGATCTCCGCGTTGGGGACCAGCTGCGCCACCGAGATCGCGATGTCGCCGGTGCCGGGCGGCAGGTCGAGCAGCAGGACGTCGAGGTCGCCCCAGTAGACGTCGGCCAGGAACTGCTGCAGCGCGCGGTGCAGCATCGGGCCGCGCCAGACCACGGGGGCGTTGCCCGGGGTGAACATGCCGATCGAGATGACCTTCACGCCGTTCGCCTGCGGCGGCATGATCATGTCCTGGACCTGGGTGGGCTTGCCCTCGACGCCCAGCATCCGCGGCACGCTGTGGCCGTAGATGTCGGCGTCCACCACGGCGACCTTGAGGCCGTCCGCGGCCATCGCGGCCGCCAGGTTCACCGTCACCGAGGACTTGCCGACGCCGCCCTTGCCGGAGGCGACCGCGTAGACGCGGGTCAGCGTGCCGGGCTTGGCGAACGGGATCTCCCGCTCGGGGGCCCCGCCGCGCAGCAGCTGGGAGAGCTCCTTGCGCTGCTCGTCGCTCATCACGTCGAGCTCCACCTCGACCCCGGTCACACCGGGGACCCTGCCGACCGCCTCGCGGACGCGGGTGACGATGGTGTCGCGCATCGGGCAGCCGGAGACCGTCAGGTAGACCGCGACGCGCACCGCGCCGCCCTCGGCGATCTCGACCGATTTCACCATGCCGATCTCGGTGATCGGGCGGTTGATCTCCGGGTCGTTGACGGTCGCCAGCGCCTGGCGTACGGACTCCTCCGTGACGCCGGCCGCGACCTCTGTCTCGTTGGCCATGCCTTGATGGTACGGCTCCGGGCGTACCGGTTAACCCGGCGGTAGCGTGCCGCCGGTCACAGCACCTCGGACGTCTCCCGGCGCTCGTCGATCTCCTTGAGCAGGGACTGCAGTTCGGAGCGGATACTCCCCAGCTCCGAGGCGATGAAGGCCCGGGTGGCGACCTCGCCGAGGCCCTGGCGCAACGCGGCCACCTCGCGGGTCAGGTACTCGGTGTCGGCGATGTTGCGGTCGCTGCGGGCGCGGTCCTGCTCCATGTTGACGCGGTCCCGGTCGTCCTGGCGGTTCTGCGCGAGCAGGATCAGCGGCGCGGCGTACGAGGCCTGGAGCGAGAGCATCAGGGTGAGGAAGATGAAGGGGTAGTCGTCGAAGTGGACCTGGTCCGGCAGCACGGTGTTCCAGCCCACCCAGATGACCACCACGATCGTCATCCAGACGATGAACCGCCCGGTACCGAGGAAGCGGGCGATCCGCTCCGAGAGCTTGCCGAAGGCCTCCGGGTCGTACGTCGGCAGGGTGATCAGGCCCGGGCGGGTCGTCCGCGGCTGGTCGAGCCGGGAGCGGGCGGGGCCGCCGGCCGAGGGCTCGCGCCGTTCGCGGGCACCCTCCCGGGCGCGCAGTTCGCGCAGCTGGCGCAGTTGCCGCAGCTCGCCCTGCAGGCGCTGGCGGGGACTGTCGTCCCGCCGGCCCTTGCGGTCAGCGTCCACCGGTGACCTCCCTCTCGTCGGCCGGCCCGTGCAGGGCGGCCTCGCGCCAGTCCTCGGGCAGCAGGTGGTCGAGCACGTCGTCGACGGTCACCGCACCGACGAGGTGGTCGGCCTCGTCGACCACGGGGGCGGCGACCATGTTGTACGTCGCGAGGTAGCTGGTGACCAGCGTCAGCGGGGTGTCCGGCGGCAGCGGGTCGAGGTCGTCGTCCACCAACGAGCCGACCAGGGTGTACGGGGGCTCGCGGAGCAGCCGCTGGAAGTGCACGGTGCCCAGGTACTTGCCGGTCGGGGTCTCGTTCGGCGGGCGGCACACGAAGACCTGCGCGGCCAGGGCCGGCTTGTTGTCGGAGACCCGCACCCGGGCGAGCGCCTCGGCCACGGTGGCGTCCGGCTCCAGCACGATGGGTTCGGTGGTCATCAGACCGCCGGCGGTGTTCTCCTCGTACTTCAGCAGGCGCCGGACCGGCTCGGCCTCCTCCGGCTCCATCAGCTGGAGCAGCCGCTCGGCCTCGTCGCCGGGCAGTTCGGAGAGCAGGTCGGCGGCGTCGTCCGGGTCCATCGCCTCCAGGACGTCGGCGGCGCGCTCGTCCTTCAGCTTGCCGATGATCTCGACCTGGTCGTCCTCGGGCAGCTCCTCCAGGACGTCGGCGAGCCGCTCGTCGTCCAGCGCGGCGGCCACCTCGGCGCGGCGCTTGGAGGAGAGGTGGTGCATGACGTTGGCGAGGTCGGCGGCGCGCAGCTGGTCGAAGGTGGCGAGCAGGTTGGCGGCGCCCTGGTTCTCCTCGGGGAGGGCGAAACCGGTGACGTCCTTCCAGTCCACGGTGATCGTCTCGCCCTTGGCCTTGCGCAGCCGGCCGACCCGGCCGACCTGGACGAAGACCTTGCTGATCTCCCACTCGCGCAGCCGGGACTGCACCATCGCGACGTCCAGGACGGTGACCTCCTGGCCGGTCTTGTTCCAGGTGACGGTGCGGTCCAGCAGCTCGCCCAGGACGAGGGTCTCGGACGGGCGCTGCTCGAAGCGGCGCATGTTGATGACGCCGGTGGTGAGCACCTGGCCGGACTCCAGGCTGGTCACCCTGGTCATCGGCAGGAAGATCCGGCGCCGGCCGATCACCTCGACCACCAGCCCGAGCACCCGGGGCGGGCGGCCGCCGAGGCGGAGCGAGACCACCACGTCACGGACCCGGCCGACCTGGTCGCCGTTCGGGTCGAAGACGGCGACGCCGGAGAGGTGCGAGATGAAGACCCGGCTGCCTGCCCCTGCCATGGACTCCCTCGCCTCGTTCGACCTGCTCGGCGCCCGCTTCGACCTGCTCGGCGCCCGCACGGGCGCGGGGGAGCGCCCCGCGGCCAAGGCTACCCGGGCACTCCGGGCCCGGCCCGGCGAGGCACGGCCCGCGGCCGGGGCGCGTGACCTGCGGGGGAGCCGGCTCCGCGGCCGCACAGGGGGCCGGCCCGGCCGGCTTCCTGCCGCGGGGGGATCCAGGGGGCCCAGGGGAATCCGGGAGGATCCAGGGGGTGGGGCTCAGCCCTTGCGGCGCTTGAGGAGCAGCTTGGGCAGCCCGGCCGGGATGGGCATCCGGGTGGTCGCGGGGGTGGGCATCGGGGCGGCGGCGTGCGAGGTGTCCGGCATGGCCCCGGGGTGCTCGGCCAGCGCGCCGGCCGGCTCCAGCCGCAGCACCCGGCACTCGCGGGCCCAGCGGTCGGCGATGGTGTCGGTGTCGGGCGCGTTCAGCCGCTTGCCCTTGAGCTCCTCCACGGCGCCGAGCCAGGCCTCGCCGCCCGGCGTCAGCTCGGTGACCCGGGCCGGCCAGCCGGTCAGCCGGCCGCCCTTGTCCTTGCTGCGCACGGTGACCACCGCGCCGACTCCGGCGGCGAGCCCGTGCAGCGGCTGCTCGCCGCCGTCGCCGACCACCACCACCGCGCCGTCGTACCAGGCGTGCCAGAGCGCCCGGCTCTGCTCCTGGCCGTCCGCGCGCACCCAGAGCAGGCCGGACTTCTTGGCGGCCTCCTCCAGCAGAGCCCGGTCGAGGAAGTCGTCGGCGGTCACGGCTGCGGCAGGCGTACGGTCCATGGCGGACAGCGTAAGGCCTGGGGGCGTGTCGTCGGAGTACTGCCTGCCTGGCGGACACCGCTGCCCCGGCGACGCGCCCGCAGGACGCCCACGAGACGTCTCACTCGTCGGGCGACAGTGCCATGGCGGCCCCATGGGCCTTACCTTAGGATCCGCCCACACCCTCACGACGAGCCAGAGGAGCGCCGTGCCCGCCGCCCGGCCCGAGACCGCCGCCCCCGCCGATTCCGGCCGCACCGCCACCGCGGCCGGCCGGGCGCCCTCGCACCCGCTCCCCAAGCTCGACCTGCTGCTGCTCGCCGTCTCCGTCTCCGGCATCTCGCTCTCCGGGCCGCTGATCAGCGCCACCGCCGCCCCCGCCCTGGCGATCGCGTTCTGGCGCAACGTCATGTCGGTGGGCGTGCTGGGCCCGTACGCGCTGCTGCGGCACCGCGCCGAGCTGCGCGGGATCGGCGGACGGGCGCTGCTGCTGGCGGTGGCGGCCGGTGCGCTGCTCGCGGTGCACTTCGCGCTCTGGATGCCCAGCCTGCGGATGACCTCGGTGGCCTCGGCGACCGCGCTGGTGACCACCACCCCGCTCTGGACCATCCTGCTGATGCGGCTGTTCGGGGTGCGGGCGCCCAGGCTGGTCTGGACCGGCATGTCGGTGGCCTTCGCCGGCGTGCTGGTGCTCACCGGCGTCGACATGTCGCTGTCCCCGCGCGCCATGCTCGGCGACGCGCTGGCGCTCGGCGCCGGTCTCGCGGCGGCCGGGTACATGCTGCTGGGCGCCGAGGTCCGCAGGACCGTCAGCACCACGGCGTACACCCTGGTCTGCTACGCCACCACGGCGGTGGTGCTGCTGGTGATCTGCCTGGCCGCCGGGACGACGATGAGCGGCTGGCCGGCCGGGGTCTGGTGGCAGATCGTGCTGCTGATGGTCACCGCCCAGTTGCTCGGCCACTCGCTGAGCAACCGGGTGGTGCGCACCCTGGGCCCGTCCGTCACCTCCACCGCGATCCTGCTGGAGACCCCGGGGGCCGCGCTGATCGCCGCGCTCTGGCTCGGCCAGTGGCCCCCGGTGGCCGCCTACCCGGCGGTGGTGCTGATCCTGCTCGGCCTGGTCCTGGTCGCCCGCGGGGGCCGCAGGTAGCGCTCCGGCGGCCCCGGGCGGGGCGCTACAGCCAGCCGTTGCGGCGGAAGCCGCGGTACATGCCGATGCAGATCAGCACGACGCTGCCGAGCACCATCGGGTACCCGTACTTGTGGTGCAGCTCCGGCATGTAGTCGAAGTTCATGCCGTAGACGCCGGTGATCATGGTGGGCACGGCGAAGATCGCCGCCCAGGCGGTGATCTTGCGCATGTCCTCGTTCTGCGCCACCGAGACCTGCGCCAGGTTGGCCTGGAGCAGCGAGTTGAGCAGTTCGTCGAAGCCGTGCACCTGCTCGGTGACCCGGGCGAGGTGGTCGGCGACGTCCCGGAAGTACTTCTGGATGTCCGGGTCGACCAGCCGCTGCAACGGCTCGGAGAGCTGCTGCATGGGCCGCAGCAACGGCGCCACCGCCCGCTTGAACTCCAGCACTTCGCGCTTGAGCTGGTAGACCCGGCCGACGTCGGTGCCCCGGCCGCCCTTGTTGGAGAAGACGTCGAACTCGATCTCGTCCACGTCGGTCTGCAGCCGGTCGGCGACCAGCAGGTAGTTGTCCACCACCTGGTCGGCGATCGCGTGCAGGACCGCGGACGGGCCCTTGGCGAGCAGCCCGGAGCCGTCCGCGTCGGCCTCCAGCCGGTGCCGCAGCTCCTGCAGCGAGCTGTGCCCGCCGTGCCGGACGGTGATCACGAAGTCCCGCCCGGCGAAGACCATCAGCTCGCCGGTCTCGACCACCTCGCTGGTCGGGGTGAGCTGGTCGTGCTCGACGTAGCGGATCGTCTTGAAGACGGCGAACAGGACGTCGTCGTACCGCTCGACCTTGGGCCGCTGGTGCGCGTGGACGGCGTCCTCGACCGCCAGCGGGTGCAGGCCGAAGCGCTGGGCGATGCCCTCGAACTCGGCCTCGGTCGGCTCGTGCAGCCCGATCCAGCTGAACGATCCTGCACCGTCCGGCAGTTGCTGCGAGGCCTTGACGAGGCGGGCCGCCTCGCGCGGGCTGCAGCTCTCGCCCTGTCGCCGGCCGTGCTGGTAGACGGCGCAGTCCACCACCGCCGAGGTGGACGCGCCCGGGTGGATCGAGTCGAACAGGCCGGCCGCCGAGCGGCGGCGGTTGGTGCGGACGGCGGCGCGCAGGCTGTTGATCATCGACATGGCAGGCTCCCTGGGGCAGGAGCCGCCGCACGGCGGCGCGGTGACAGAAGTGGCCGTGGTGCGACGGCGAAGGAACACCGGTGGAAGGGCGCCTGCGGTCGGTCCTCGGCCTTGCTGGGGCACGCGCTGGAACGACCGGACGCCGGTGAGGGTGCTCTCCCGGGCCGGCCCGACACTGCCTCGGTCGTCTCGACGGACGCGGCGGGCCCAGCTACTGCTGGGGCTGTTTCAGCCTGCGTGACGAGGGGTACGGGGAAGGCGTCCGGGCCGGGTAGAGCTGCCGGTACTGCATGGTCGGCTGGTATCCACCGCAACCACCTCCTTCACGCCGCTGCCCCGGAGGAGGTAAGCATCCCCGGTGGCCAGTCGCTCACACTAACATCTGACCGGGCATTGCCGCTGCGGCGTTCCCGTGACGCTCGTGACAACCGGGCGGGTGCCCCGGGTTACGCTCACGGCATGGCGCACGACTTCCCGCTCTTCGGCGACCCTTCCTCGGCTTCCGGCGGCGGTTCCCACGACCCCTCCGGACTCTCCCGGGAGGCGGTGCTGGCCGCCGTCGAGGCCCGGCTGCTGACCGCCTTCGGCGAACCGAGCGGCCGCGCGGCGGTCACCTTCCTCGGCGCGGACCGGATCGAGGTGCTGCGCTTCGGCCCGGACGCCGACGGCCTGGTCCGCTATGCCACGCTCGGGATGGCCGCCGCACCGATGGCCGACCCCACCGCGACCGTCGCCGACCAGGTCCGGGGCCCGCGCGCCGAACTGGTCCTGACGGTCCGTGGGGCGCGCGACAGCGTGCTCAGGACCTTGGCCACCTTCGCCGCGACCCCGCAGGTGGAGGGCCTGGTGGTGGCCCCCGGCGGCTCGTTGGACCTCGGCTCCCCGCTCTGGGACGGCGCGCCGTTCACCTCGGTGCTGGCCGCCGAGCCGGGCGGCCTGGTGCCCGATCTGGAACTGGACGAGCCGGCCGACCCGGTCCGGTTCCTGCCGTTGCTGCCGATGACGCCCAACGAGGCCGGCTGGAAGCGCGTGCACGGCGCGGCCGCCCTGGAGGAGCGCTGGCTCCGGCACGGCGCCGACCTGCGCGACCCCGACCGCCGCGCGGTACCGCTGGACTGACACCGGCTCAGGCCTGGCCCGGCGAGCGTCCGGGCGCTTCCGTACCCCGGCTCGCGCGCCGGGGAGGGCCTACCCCCCGATCGGCTTCGCGCCGGTGGCCTGCGCCACCAGCGCCTCGTAGACGGCGGGATCGGTGGTGTGCTCGCCGAGCCGGACGGTCTTGCGGCTGCCGTGGTAGTCGCTGGACCCGGTGGTCAGCAGGCCGAGCTCGGCGGCCAGCCCGCGCAGGTGCTCCCGGGCCGGCTCGTCGTGGTCGACGTGGTCGACCTCCAGTGCGGCCAGCCCGGCCGCCGCGAGGTCCGCGATCACCCGGTCGGAGACGGTCCGCCCGCGCTTGACCGCGCCCGGGTGCGCGAAGACCGGCACCCCGCCGGCCGCCCGGACCAGCCGGACCGCCTCGACCGGGTCGGTCTCGTGCTTGCGGACGTCCGCCCGCCCGCCGTTGGCCAGCCACTGCGGCGTGAACGCGTCCGAGACGGTGGCCACCACGCCGGCCTCGACCAGCGCGCTGGCGATGTGCGGCCGGCCCACCGAACCGGCGCCCGCGATCCGCTCGACCTGCTCCCAGCTGATGTCCGCACCCAGGGCGCGGCACCGCTCGACGATCGCCCGTCCGCGCCGGAACCGGTCGGTGCGCACCAGCTCGCGCTCCTGCGCGAACGCCGGCTCGGCCGGGTCGAACAGGTAGGCCAGCAGGTGCATGCTGATGCCGTCCACGACGCAGGACAGCTCGGCGCCCGGGACGAGGGTCAGCCGCGTGCCGGCCGGCAGCGCGTGCACCGCCTCGGCGGCCTCGGCATGGCCCCCCACCGTGTCGTGGTCGGTCAGCGCCACCACGTCCAGACCCGCGGTGACCGCCGCCGCGACCAGCTCGGCCGGGCTGTCGGTGCCGTCGGAGGCGTTGCTGTGGGCGTGCAGGTCGATGCGCACGGAAGTCGGCTCCTGGGGTGGGCGGCGGGGTGCCGCCCAGGATAGTGCGGCCCCCGCGGGGCTCAGCCGAGCAGGCGGGGGGAGAGGGCCCCGCAGGGGAGCAGGTCCAGCTCGGCGCCGGCCTCGCGCAGGTCGGTGATGACCAGCTCGTCGTACATCACCAGCGCCGACTGTTCGGGCCAGGCCACCGCCCAGAGCCAGAGCCCGCGGGCCTCGCCGACGAAGACCGCGCGGTCGGGCGGTGCGTCCGGGACGTGGAACATCGGGGTGGGCCGCCCGGCCGCCATCAGCTTGGCGTCGGCGGGCTTGTAGAGGGCGACGGACTCGCCCGGGTCCGGGCCGGCCAGCCCCGCGTAGCGGGCGCCGAGCCCGACGCCCAGCTCCTCGGCGACCAGCACCAGCTCCCCGAAGCCGCCGAGCGGCGCCGGGCCGGAACAGGCGACGGCGGTGGCTCGGGCGCCCGAGACGTCGTCACCGACGTGCGCGATGCCGGTGTAGAGCCAGCCGACCGGGAGCGGCCAGGGCAGCCAGACGGGGACCTGTGAACGGGCGACGGCGACGCCGAGCGCTTCCACGCTCGGGGGCAGCACCGGCTGCATCGGGTGCACGTCCCCGTGCCGGTCACACTGCCAGGTGTCTGAGAACAGACCGGGGGCGCGGACCCGACCGGCGCACCTCGGGCAGCTTGGCTCGCCCCTCATAGCCGACAACGCTCCTCCCTCCGGACCGCCGCGTCAAGGACGATCACCCGTACGGAGGGCGCCGCGGCACCTGTCGGTGGCGGGCGTCCGTCCGGCGCCGGGTGGGCGCGGTGCGGGCGGCTCCCGGTAGGGAATGTCCAGCGGCGGGCGGCGGCAAACGTCCGTCCCGCGGGCCGGGGAGGCCCGGACGCACTGACGCCCCGTCATCGGCGTTCGCGGCGACGGGGCGTCAGTCGGGTATCGGAACGTCGGTATCGGACGTTCCCGGGTCTTCGGCGGCGGGTGAGGGCTCCCGGTCGGAGGCGCCGCGCTGGGTCAGACGGTCGGGCACGGACGGATGAGCAGGCGCTCGCCGGTGCGGGCGGCGGCCTGGACGAACTCGCGGACGGTCTCGGCGTCGGCGATCAGTCGGTCGGTGGCGGTGCCGTTGGCGTCGTCCAGTCGGAGGATCTCGAAGCGCATGGGCGTCTCCTTTCCTGGCCCCGCGGTGCGGGGCGGTTGTGGCTGAGTCGGTATCAGCCCTTTCGGGGTCTGTCGCGTCGAACGGTCGACGGTCTGCTGCGGCAAAAGGGCTCCCCCCTGCTTGCCCAGGACCTCCGGTCCCGCGTGAACCACGGTGTCGTGGTGCTGCTACCGGGTCATTGCTCGCCCGTAAAGTCCTGGTTTCGGCTGATTCGCGCCGACGTCGGGGTCGACGATGATTCCCGGACAGAATCAAATATTACCGTAACTAACGAATTTTGTCCCGTGCTGACCGCCGGCCGGGCCGGTGGGAAGCACCGGAACCTGCTAGGCCAGGCTCCAGAAGCCGGCCAGCGCCTCGGCGGTGGCGGCCGGCTGCTCGGCGTTGGGGGAGTGGCCGGCGTCCTCGACCACCACCCGGCGGGCGCCCAGCCGTTCGGCCATCTTCGTCTGCTCCGGGACCGGCCAGGCGTAGTCCCGGACGCCGGAGAGCACCAGGGCGGGCAGCGCCCCGGCCGCCGCGGCCAGCTCGTCCACCCGGTCCGGCGCGTCGACCAGGTGGCCGCCGGTGGTCATGAGCGCCTGCGGCACGTTGGCCAGCCAGCGGCGGTGCAGGAACCCGGTGACCTCGGGGGTCCGGTGGCGGGCCGGGTCGCCCGAGCCCTCCTCCATCTGCTGGAGCACCTGCCAGATCTCCTCCAGGCTCATCGTCGGCAGTACCGAGATCAGCAGCTTGGTGCGCTCCGCCTCGCCCGGCTCGATCGCCCCCGGCCCGGTGGACATCAGGGTCAGCGACCGCCAGGGCAGCGGCCCCTCGGCGGCGGCCGCCAGCACGGCCTCCCGGACCACCTGGCCACCGAAGGAGTGGCCCAGCAGGTGCAGCGGGCCGCCGTCGGCGGCCAGCACGGCGGAGAGCGCCCGGACGTCCGCGCCCAGGGCGTCGACGGCGTAGGCGGCGGGGTCGTCGGGGCCGCCGGTCTCGAACTGGCCGCGCTGGTCGACCGCGGTCACCCGGTAGCCGGCCGCCGCGAGCGGCTCCAGCAGCGCGATGAAGTCCTCCTTGCTGCCGGTGAACCCGGGCACCAGCAGCGCCGACCCGCGTACCGCGCCGGCCGGTTCGGCCCGCAGGGCGGCGAACTCCCCGCGGGCGGTGGCCACTCGCAGCGCACGCGCACAACGGGGGAGGGTGAGGAACGGCGGCGTGCTCATGGGCGGATCTCCTGTGGCTCTCCTGTGACCCGGACGGACTGACCGGCCGGTAACCCTGAGCCTAGGGGGTGGGCGTGACGCACCCCGGGGCGTGAAACGCCGGAGGGGGTGGCCCGCCCCGACGTGCGGGACCGGGCCGCCCCCTCCGGGCGGTGCCTCAGGTGCGTCAGCTCTCCGGCGTCGCCTCGGTGGCCTCGGCGGCCGGGCGGCGGGCCCTGGTCCGGCGGCGCGGGGCCGGGGACTCGGCCGGGGCGTCCGCGGCGGCCTCGGGCGCCGCAGCGCCCTCGGCGGCCGGCTCGGCCTTCGCCTTGGCCCGGCTGCGGGTGCGGCGGGCCGGCTTCTCCTCGGTGGCGGTCGCGGCCGTGGCCGTCTCGGCGACCGCGGCCGGAGCCTCGGCCACCGCGGCGACGGCGCTCTCGCCGGCGGCGGCGCTGCGCGGACGGCGCCGGCGGCGGCGCGGAGCCGCGGCCTCGCCCTCGGCACCCTCGACGGCCGGAGCCGCAGGGGCCGCCGGGGCATCGACCACAGCGGCGCCCTCGACGGGCGCGCCCGTCACCGCGTCGGCCGCGAGCGCGCTGCCGGCACGGGTGCGGCGGCGCTCACGGGTCCGGCGGGCCGGCTTCTCCTCGGGGGTCTCGACGGCGGCGGGCTTGCCGGAGCCGCCCTTCGCGGCGGCCCGGCCACGGCCGCCGGCCGAACGCGAACCGCGTCCGCCGGTCTCGCCGAGGTCCTCGACCTCCTCCGCGCCGAGCCCGGCCCGGGTCCGCTCCGACCGCGGCAGGACACCGGTGGTGCCCTTGGCGATCTTCAGCAGCTCGTACAGGTGCGGCGAGGTGGAGTAGGTCTCCTCCGGCTCGTTGAACTTGAGGTCCAGCGCCTTGTTGATCAGCTGCCAGCGCGGGATGTCGTCCCAGTCGACCAGGGTGACGGCGGTGCCGGAGGCGCCGGCCCGGCCGGTGCGGCCGATCCGGTGCAGGTAGGTCTTCTCGTCCTCGGGGCACTGGTAGTTGATGACGTGCGTGACGCCCTCGACATCGATGCCGCGGGCCGCGACGTCGGTGCAGACCAGCACGTCGACCTTGCCGCTGCGGAAGGCCCGCAGCGCCTGCTCGCGGGCGCCCTGGCCGAGGTCCCCGTGGACCGCGCCGGCCGCGAAGCCGCGCTGGGTCAGCTGGTCGGAGACGTCGGCGGCGGTGCGCTTGGTCCGGCAGAAGATCATCGCCAGGCCGCGGCCGTCGGACTGCAGGATGCGCGAGACCATCTCCACCTTGTCGAGCGAGTGCGCCCGGAAGATGTGCTGGGTGGTGTTGGCCACGGTGTGGCCGGTGTCGTCCGGCGCGGCGGCCCGGATGTGGGTCGGCTGGCTCATGTACCGGCGGGCGAGGCTGATGACCTGGCCCGGCATGGTCGCCGAGAACAGCAGGGTCTGCCGCTTGGCGGGCAGCATGGTGATGATCTTCTCGACGTCGGGCAGGAAGCCCAGGTCGAGCATCTCGTCGGCCTCGTCGAGGACCAGCGCGCGGACCTTCGACAGGTCCAGCTTGCGCTGCCCCGCGAGGTCGAGCAGGCGACCCGGGGTGCCGACGATGATGTCGACGCCCTTCTTGAGCGCCTCGACCTGCGGCTCGTAGGCGCGGCCGCCGTAGATCGCGAGCACGCGGACGTCGCGGACCTTGCCGGCCGTCTGCAGGTCGTTGGTGACCTGGGTGCACAGCTCACGGGTCGGGACAACGATCAGCGCCTGCGGGCCGTCGGAGAGCTGGTCCTCGGTGGCGCGGCCGGCGTCGATGTCGGCGCGGACGACGACGCGCTCGATCAGCGGGAGGCCGAAACCGAGGGTCTTGCCGGTGCCGGTCTTGGCCTGGCCGATGACGTCATGGCCGGTCAGCGCGACCGGGAGGGTCATCTCCTGGATGGGGAAGGGGTGGATGATGCCGACGGCCTCCAGGGCCTCGGCGGTCTCCGGGAGGATCCCCAGGTCCCGGAAAGTGGTCTTGGTGGGTTCAGCGGTGGTGGACAGGGTGCTGCCTCTTCCGTGTGGTGGGGCCGAGAGCGAGAGAGCGGCGGGCAGCCGCGCGGCTGCGTACGGGCCAGGGGCCCTGAATACAGCTGCGCGGACGCACAACCGCGCCGGTCCCTGCGGCCGGCCGGTGCGCGCGGCCCGGTCAAGGGGCGCGTCTCCGGCGGCGTCGGGGAGGATTTCCCGTGAGGGACCTGCGCGGGACCTTGCGCCGGGCGGCGCGGTCCGCGGCGGCCCTCGCTCGGCCACTGATGCGGTGCCAAGGCTTGAAGTCCAAGCCATGGTCGGAGCCGATCGGCTCTCCGACCGGGCATCCGCGTACGTGAGTACCCGGCTTCCGGTACGGACACGTCCTGAGGGACGGTCCCGCTACGGAGCGGGCTTGCCCGGCGCACCGAGACGTCGGTGACACCGTGCGAGCACTACGGGCCTCCCTACCACCATACCGTGACGGGCCGACTCGAACACGTGACGCGCATGACATCGCTGCTCGGAGGGCCTGCGGGGCGGCGGGAGGCCTGCTCGCGCGGTGCGCGGCGGCCGGGCCCGGGGCCGGGGCGGCCGGTGGCGCACCATGCGTGTGCGGGAGGGCGGTCGGCACTAAGGTGGCAGGTCATGGAGACCCATGGTGAGACGCAGGACGACGGGGCCGGTTCGATCGGGGACTGGGCGAGCTGCTCGGCCGACCCCGGCTACCGGGCGGCCGTGCTGGATCTGCTCGGCGCCCTCGCCTACGGCGAGCTGAGCGCCTTCGAGCGGCTCGCCGAGGACGCCAAGCTCGCGCCGGACCTCGCCGACAAGGCTGCGCTGGCCCGGATGGCCTCCGCCGAGTTCCAGCACTACCAGCGGCTGCACGACCGGCTCGACGAGGTGGGCGCCGACCCGCAGGAGGCGATGCGGCCGTTCGTCGAGCCGCTGGAGCTGTTCCACCGGATGACCGCGCCGTCGGACTGGCTGGAGGGCCTGGTCAAGGCCTACGTGGGCGACGCGATCGCCACCGACTTCTACCGCGAGGTGGCCGTCCGATTGGACGACGACACCCGCGACCTGGTCCTCGGCGTGATGTCGGACACCGGGCACGCGCAGTTCGCCGTCGACAAGGTGCGGCAGGCCATCGAGGCCGACCCGCGGGCCGGCGGCCGGCTGGCGCTCTGGGGCCGGCGGCTGATGGGCGAGGCGCTGAGCCAGGCGCAGCGGGTGGTCGCCGAGCGGGACGCGCTCTCCAACCTGCTGGTCGGCGGTATGCACGTACAGGGCTTCGACCTGGTCGAGGTCGGCAAGATGTTCAACCGGATCACCGAGGCGCACACCAAGCGGATGGCCGCGCTGGGCCTCGCGTCCTAGGCCTGGTGGATCGCGGGCCCGGCGGGATCGGGCCTGCGGCCGTCAGGCGGGCCGGTGCCGGCGGTGGGCCCCGGCGCGGTGCGGGTGGTGCCGGTGGGCGGGCTGGCGCCCGGCGGCGAGGTCGGGCCGGGCCAGCACCGAGGTGAGCAGGGCCGAGGCGACCGCCGAGACCGCGATGCTGACCGCCGGGAAGCCGCCGTCCATCGTGAAGTGCGCGATCACCCCGGCGAGCAGCGCCGAGACCAGAGCCGTCCCCATCGTCAGCCCCCGCCCGGCCGGGAAGTACGCGGGCAGTGAAAGCAGCGCGGCGGCGCCGACGATCAGGCCGACGAGGGCGAAGGCGAGCATCTCGACCAGCAAGGGTGCCTCCCCGGGGCGGGTGTGCGGCGCTCGGGCGGCCGCACTGTCGCCGTACCCCGGTCCTCCCGGCCGTACACGCCGATGCCGCAGAACGCAGCGGTGCCCCGTTCCCAGGGGAGGGAACGGGGCACCGCGGTACAGCTCAGAGCGTGCCGAACCCGACCTTGCGGGCGGCCGGCTCGCCGATCTCCACGTACGCCAGGCGCTCGGCCGGGACGATGACGCGGCGGCCGTGCTCGTCGGTCAGCGCGAAGAGCTTCGAGGGGCCCTCCAGCGCCTTGGCGATCGCGCTCTCGACCTCATCGGCAGTCTGCGAGCTCTCGATCACGATCTCGCGCGGCGCGTTCTGCACGCCGATCTTGACCTCCACGGCTTCCGTCCCTCCGGGGTTGCAGCCATCCACGCGCGGTTCCGGACCGCCTGGGACAGGCGATCGCGGCGACCGCGCCGTACGGCTTCACCATAGAGCACCGGATCAAGGCCGAGGCGAAGGTCGATGGATCACTGCTCGGCGGAGCCCTCGGCCTGCTCGGAGCCGGGGTGCATCGGGAAGCCCTTCAGGCCGCGCCAGGCCAGGCTGGCGACCAGCCGGACCGCCTCGTCGCGCGGGATCTCCAGGCCCTGGGAGAGCCAGTAGCGGGCGGTGATCTGGGCCAGGCCGCAGACGCCGGCGGCGAGCAGCTTGGACTCGGCCTCGGGGAGGTCGGTGTCCTCCTGGATGACCTTGCTGACCAGCGTCGCGCTGGCCTCCGAGGCCCGCTCGACGCGCTCGCGCACGGCCGGCTCGTTGGTCAGGTCCGACTCGAAGACCAGCCGGAAGGCGCCGGACTCGCTGGAGACGTAGTTGAAGTACGCCTCCATCGTCGCGGCGACCCGCAGCTTGTTGTCGGTGGTCGTCGACAGGGCGTCGCGGGTGGACTCGACCAGGGCGTCGCAGTGCTTGTCCAGCAGCGCCAGATAGAGCTCCAGCTTTCCGGGGAAGTGCTGGTACAGCACCGGCTTGCTGACCCCGGCGCGATCGGCGATGTCGTCCATGGCGGCCGCGTGGTAACCCTGCGCGACGAACACCTCCTGGGCGGCACCGAGCAGTTGTTCACGGCGGGCGCTTCGCGGCAGGCGGGCACCGCGCGGGCGCTCCTGCGCCTCCTGGATGGCCGTCACGGCGCTCCTCACTTCACGGGTTGTTCGGGGCTGGCAAGATGACCGATTCTACTTTTCGGTAACCGCGTTCGCGCTTGGCGAGCGGAAGAAAAGCACGGAGCCCCCTTGTCAGGAGCCCACAATACGGCGCTGACCATGGGCAACGGCAGTGGTGTGACAAGAGCTGAGACGGTCGGTCCCGCCCGGGGCCCCGCCGCCGGGGGCTCACTACCATCGTCCACCATGAGCAGCGCTGAGCAGCAGATACGCACAGAGGCGGGGGAGCCCGCACCGTTCCGTACGGTCGAGGTGCCCGGTGCGGCGCTGGCGGTCCACCGGCCCGCCGCGGACGCGGGCACGGCCGAGGGGCGGGAACCGGCCCTCTTCGTCCACGGGCTCGGCGGCTCGGCCGGCAACTGGACGGCGCTGATGGCCGCACTCTCCGGCCTGGTCGACGGCGAGGCCGTGGACCTGCCCGGCTTCGGCCACTCCGCGCCGCCCGCCGACGGCAACCTCACCGTCTCCGGGCACGTCCGGGCGGTGATCGGCTACCTGGAGGCGGCCGGGCGCGGCCCGGTGCACCTCTTCGGCAACTCGCTCGGCGGCGCCGTCTCCGTGCGGCTCGCCGCGCTCCGGCCGGACCTCGTGCGCAGCCTCACCCTGATCTCGCCGGCGCTGCCCGAGCTGCCGCCGCAGCGCACCGCCTGGCCGACCGGCCTGCTCGCGGTCCCCGGCGTCCCCGCGCTGCTGCGCCGGCTGCCGGCGAACGGGCGGAGCGCCGAGGACGCCACCGAGGGGCTGCTGCGGCTGATCTACGGCGACCCGCTGGGCCTGTCGCCGGCCACCCGGGCCGAGGCGGTGGCGGAGTACCGCCAGCGCAGCGAGGTGCCGCACGCGATGGAGGCGCTCATCGGCTCGGCGCGCGGGATCGTCTCCGCCTACACCGAGCGCGGGGACCAGGCGCTCTGGCGGCAGGCCGGGCGGGTGACGGCGCCCACGCTGCTGGTGTACGGCCTGCGGGACAAGCTGGTCTCCTACCGCTCGGCGCGGCGGGCCTGCAACGCCTTCGCGGACGCCCGGCTGCTGGTGCTGCCGGAGTCGGGGCACGTGGCGATGATGGAGCACCCGGAGCAGGTGGCCCGGGCGGTGCGGGAGCTGCTCGCGCGGGCCTGAGGGCAGGCGGGGGCGCCTCGGGGCGGACCCGGGAAACCGGGCGACCAGGGCGTGGGTGAGGGCGCGGACCGGGCACAGCGGTCCGCGCCCCGGTTTTTTGGTGCGCTGTAACGCCCCGGCCCGGGGCAAGGTCACGCCGGTTCACTCGTTCAGGTGGCAGCCAGGCATGTGACCGATGGATCGCCGGAGGCCGGTCCTACCTTTCTGCTGTCGGACCGAACACATGTGGGGGAGTCGCGGCCGCCGAGCATCCGGAAGGCGGCCGCAAGCAGGGGTACCGGCGTGCGGCTCCGCGGTCCTCATGCCCATTCGAGCAGCAAGCCCTTGCCTGCACCGCCCCTGTTGAGGGGGCAAGCCCCGGCAAGGGGTAGCAAAGGAGGTCTCCCGTGCGCGTCGCCCTGCTCACCGAAGGTGTCCGCATGAGTCCGGAGCGTGGCACCGGCACCTGGTTCGACCGGCTGGCCGAAGGCCTGCAGGAGCACGACTTCGAGTTGTACGTGCTGGCGGGCTCGGGGGTCGGGGCCGGTGCCCGGGGCCGCTGGCTCGGGGTGCACGAACTGGCCCTCTGGGGACGCCGGCCGGTTGGCCGGCTGCCGGGGGCCCTGCGCAGACGGCAGTACGGGCGGGCGTACGAGGAGCTGGTCCGGGCGCTGGTCATGCCGGGGGAGCGGACCGCGTTCGGCGCCGGGCTGTACCGGCTGGCGGCGCTCGCCAGGGAGGACGGCGCGCTGCCGGCGTTCCTCGCCTCGGCGCACGCGCGGCGCACGCTGGAGCGGGTGTGGCGCTCCCCGGGCGCCGACACCTCGGCCGGGCAGCCGCTGGTCTGCGACGTGCTGGTCGCGGCGGACCTGCTGGAGCAGTGTCTGCGGCCGCTCTCCGCGCCCTGGTACGGCGCCGGACCGGGCGGCCTCGGCGGCGCCGATCTCTGCCACGTGGTCGGCGGCGGCCCGGCCGCACTGCCCGCGCTGGTGGCCAAGCAGATGCACGGGGTGCCGTTCGTCGTCACCGAGCACGGTCTGCACCTGCGCGCGCAGTACCTCGGTTACCGCGAGGCGCCGTACCGGTGGCCGGTCCGGGCGCTGCTGCTCTCGTTCTTCCGGGCGCTCACCGAGGAGACGTACCGGCAGGCCGCGATACTGACCCCCGGCAGCGCCCACGACCAGCAGTGGCAGCGGCGCTGCGGGGCCGACCCGGCGCGGACCAGGGTGGTCCACGAGGGCACCCCGGCGGTGGCCCGGGCGGCGGCCGGCCCGGAGCCCGCCGAGCCGACCCTGGTCTGGGCGGGCGCACTGGAGCCGGGCCGTGACACCGAGCTGATGCTGCACGCCTTCGCGCGGGTCCGGGCCGAGCTGCCCGCGGCGCGGCTGGTGGTCCACGGCGAGGAGGCCGTCCGCGGCTACCGGGCACACTGCGAGGCGGTCGCCGGGCGGCTGGGGGTGGCCGGTGCGGTGGAGTTCGCCGGGCGGCCGGAGTCGACCGCACGGGCCTGGGAGGGCGCCACCGTGGTGGTCTTCTCGGCGCTCTCCCAGCGCAGCCCCCGGCTGCTGGCCGACGCGATGCTGAGCGGCCGGGCGGTGGCCTCGACCGATGTCGGGGTGGTCCGGGAGGTGGTCGGGCCGACCGGGCTGCTCGTCCCGCCGCGTGACCCGCAGGCGCTGGCCGGTGCCTGCCTGGCGCTGCTGCAGGACGAGGAGCGGCGGGCGCGGCTCGGCCTGGCGGGGCGGCTGCGGGCGCAGGAACGCTTCGCCGTCGAGCCGGTGATCGCGGCGTTCCGGGAGATCTACCTGGAACTGGTCTCGCAGTGGCCGGCCTTCCCGGCCGCGGCCGGCGGTGCGGCGGGCGCGCAGCCGCGCCCGTTCGCCCGGCCCGCCGAGTACTGGCTGGCGGACCGCCGGGGCGAGGGCCTTGAGGGCGCGGAGTGT
The DNA here is from genome assembly GCF_055579305.1 of Kitasatospora sp. NPDC032757. Lineage (NCBI taxonomy): Bacteria > Bacillati > Actinomycetota > Actinomycetes > Kitasatosporales > Streptomycetaceae > Kitasatospora > Kitasatospora sp. NPDC032757. Next base: position 166,065 of record NZ_JBVINN010000004.1, read on the forward strand.
GCGGAGGCGGCCGGGGACGCTCCGGAGGCGGCGGCCGACCGGCCGGGCGCCCTCGCGGAGGCGGTCTGATGGCGGGCGGCGGTCCGGCGGCCGGGGCCACCGGGGCTTCAGCGGTGCCCGGGGCACCCGCGGCGCCGGGGCTCTGCGGTGATCCGGTCCGGGAGGTGATGGCGGAGCACCGGGAGCTCTGCGAGTCGGCTGTCGACCCGCTGGACCTCGCCGTCCGGCTGGAGGAGGCCGGTCTGGGCCAGGAGGCGGCGGCGCGCTGCCGGCACGCGGATCTGTTCGGGCTCGCCGAGGAGCTGTACGCCCGGGTGCCGCGCCGACCGGCCGCGGCCCCGGCGGCCGACGAGGCGGAGGAGGGCCGGCCGAGGCGCTACGGCGCGGCGTTGCGGGCGTCGGTGTGCGCGGGGCTGCCGGTCGCGGCGGCGGCCGTACTCGGTGGCCGGTGGCCGGTGCTGCTCCCGGCGGCCGCCGCGCTCACGCTGCTGCGGGCGGGATCGGCGTTTTCGGCGGCGGGACCGGCGGGACCGGCGGCGTCGGAAGCTTCGGAGGCGACACCCTCTGCACCCGGCCCCGTCACCGCCACCGCCGTCGACCTCGGACCCGGCCCGCCCCCCGCCTCCTGGCAGGGTGCGCCGCACCCGGCCGGGCCGCGGCGGTGGCGGCCGGACGCCCTGGGCCACGGGGCCGGGGTGGCCGGGCTGCTGCTGCTCCCGCTCGCCGGGGCGACCGGCGGGGCCGGGGACGGCCGGGTGACGGCCGCGCTGGTGCTGGCGGCGGCACTGTCGGCCGGGTCGGCCGAGTGGGCAGGGGGCTGGTTCCGGCACATCGGCCGCGGCCATCTGCGGACGGCGGGCACGCTCGCCGAGTTCCGCGCCCGGATGCGGCCGGTGCTGCCGGTGGCCGTGGTCCTGCACCTGGCCGTGCTGGCGGCGCTCAGCTTCGCCGCGCTCGCCGTGCTGACCGCCGTCGCCCCGCGTCCCGGGCCGGGCCACGACGGCGGGCTGCTGCACCTGGTGGCCGAGCGCGCCGGTCCCGTCCAGTGGGCGGCGCAGGGCGTGCTGGGCCTGCTGCTGGTGCTGCCCGCGGTGCTGGCACACTGCGGCCGCGGCGGCCTGGCCGCACTGGGCGCGCTCGCCGGGGCGGTGGCCGCCGGCGTCCCGCTCGCGCTGGGCCGGTCCGCGGCGGCGGCCGGGCTGCTCGGCGGCGGGGCCGTCGCGCTGGCGCTGCTGGCGTACGCGTGGCCGGTGCTCGGCCGGGCCGGGGCGCACCGCTGACTCTTCCTGCTCGTCAACGCTCTGTCCGTCAACTCTGTCCGCCAGGTCGTCCCCGACCTCGCTTCGTGGAAGGACACCCCCGATGAGGGTGCTGCTGCTGGGTGCCGACGGCTTCATCGGCCGCCGGGTCACCGATCGTCTGCTCGTGGACCAGGAGTTGCAGGTGACGGTGCTCGGTCGGCGTGACTCGGCCGACATCCGCTTCGACCTGACCGCCGGCAGTCCGGGCGCGCTGGCCCGGTTCCTGGACGCGGTCGCGCCGCAGGTGGTGATCAACTGTGCGGGCGCCACCTACGGCAGCTCCCGCACCCTGATCCGGGCCAACACGCTGGCCGTCGCCACCGTCTGCGAGGCGATCCGGCGCAGCCGGGAGCCGGCCCGGCTGGTGCACGTCGGGTCGGCGGCGGAGTACGGGCCGGTGCCGGGCGGGGTGCCGGTGTCGGAGAGCGCCGAGCCGCGGCCGGTCGGCCCGTACGGGGTGTCCAAGCTCGCCGGGACGGAGCTGGTGCTGGCCTCGGGGCTGGACGCGACGGTGCTGCGGGTGTTCGACGTGGTGGGGCCGGGGGCCCCGACGGCCTCGCTGTTCGGGCGGCTCGCCGAGGGGCTGCGGCGGGCGCTGGAGCGGGACGAGCCGCAGGTGCGGATGCCGGACCTGTCCGGATACCGGGATTTCGTGGACGTCCGGGACGTCGCGCGGGCGATCCGGGCGGCGGCGGTCTCGGCGGCCACCGGAGTGATCAACATCGGCAGCGGGCACGCCGTCCGGGCCCGGGAGGCGGCCCAGCTGCTGGTCCGGGCATCCGGCTTCGAGGGGGCGATCGTGGAGGAGAACCGGCAGGTCCTGCTGCCCGCGCAGGCGGGCGGGCCGGTCGAGCACGGCGTCCCGCACCTGGGGCAGCACCACCTGCCGGGGCACCGCTCGCCGGAGCCCCGGCAGGCCGAGGGGCGCGGCCCGTCGGGCGAGCCGGTGCCGTGGCGGCAGGCGGACGTGCGGACCGCCCGAGACCGTCTCGGCTGGCGGACACAGGTGCCGCTGGAGGAGTCGTTGGGGGACGTCTGGCTGGAGACGGCCTGCCGGGTCTGACCTCCGGCGGCCGGCGCGGCAGGGGGCGGCAGGGGGCGCCAACGGCCCAGCGGTGGCGGGCCGCAGCGCCGCTGACCGGCCCGGGAACGGTGCGACCGGCCGGTCCCAGCATCCGACGCAGCCCGTCTCGCCAGTCGGACGGACTGTCTCGGAATACCGGGGCGGCATGACACTGTTGGCGTAGCAGAGCCACCTCGGTGGCGTCGCAACAAGCCACAAGAGGTTGGCCCTGGCCACCTGAACCGACGACCATCGGAGTCCCCGTGTCGCTGCCACCCCTGGTCGAGCCGGCCGCCGAGCTCACCGTCGACGAGGTCCGCAGGTACTCCCGCCACCTGATCATCCCCGACGTGGGCATGGCCGGGCAGAAGCGGCTGAAGAACGCCAAGGTGCTGTGCGTCGGCGCCGGCGGCCTCGGTTCGCCCGCGCTGATGTACCTGGCTGCGGCGGGCGTCGGCACGCTCGGCATCGTCGAGTTCGACGTGGTGGACGAGTCCAACCTGCAGCGTCAGATCATCCACGGCCAGTCCGACATCGGCCGCTCCAAGGGCGAGTCGGCGCGGGACTCCGTCAAGGAGATCAACCCCTACGTCGACGTGATCCTCCACGAGGAGCGCCTCGACAACTCCAACGTCATGGAGATCTTCTCCGGCTACGACCTGATCGTGGACGGCACCGACAACTTCGCCACCCGTTACCTGGTGAACGACGCCGCGGTGCTGCTCGGCAAGCCGTACGTGTGGGGCTCGATCTACCGCTTCGACGGCCAGGCCAGCGTCTTCTGGGCCGAGCACGGCCCCTGCTACCGCTGCCTCTACCCGGAGGCCCCGCCGGCGGGCATGGTCCCGTCCTGCGCCGAGGGCGGCGTGCTGGGCGTGCTCTGCGCGTCCATCGGTTCGATCCAGGTCACCGAGGCGATCAAGCTGCTGGCCGGCGTCGGCGAGCCGCTGGTCGGCCGGCTGATGATCTACGACGCCCTGGAGATGAACTACCGCCAGGTGAAGGTCCGCAAGGACCCGAACTGCGCGCTCTGCGGCGAGAACCCGACGGTCACCGAGCTGATCGACTACGAGGCCTTCTGCGGCGTCGTGTCGGACGAGGCGCAGGCCGCCGCCGCCGGTTCGACGATCACCTCGAAGCAGCTCAAGCAGTGGCAGGACGACAAGGAGGACATCTTCCTGGTCGACGTCCGCGAGCCCGGCGAGTACGAGATCGTCAACATCCCCGGCGCGGTGCTGATCCCGAAGAACGAGTTCCTGATGGGCGACGCCCTGGAGTCGCTGCCGCAGGACAAGAAGATCGTGCTGCACTGCAAGTCGGGCGTGCGCTCGGCCGAGGTGCTGGCCGTGGTGAAGTCGGCCGGCTTCGCCAACGCCGTCCACCTGGGCGGCGGCGTGCTCGGCTGGGTCAACCAGATCGAGCCGCACAAGCCGGTCTACTAGAGGACCCGGCCGGTCTGCCAAGACCGCGGTACCACCCGGGAAGGGCCCGCTCCGGCGGGCCCTTCCTCGCGTTCGCGGCCGGCCGGCTAGAGCGCGCCCCTGCGCTGGAGCACGTTGTAGGAGATCCAGCCGGGCAGGACCGGCAGCCAGAAGGTGAGCGCCCGGTAGAGGAAGACCGCCGGGGTGGCGACCGCCGGGGGCACGTCGGCGACGGTGAGCGCACCGATCAGGGCGACCTCGACCGGGCCGATGCCGCCGGGGGTGGGGATGGCGGAGCCGGCCGCGTTGGCGGTCAGGAAGACCACCGCGACCGCCGAGAAGCTGATCGAGCCGCCGAAGGCCTGCACCGAGGCGTCCAGGCAGGCGGTGAAGGAGAGGGTCAGCAGCAGGATGCCGCCGAAGCCGGTGACCAGCTTGCTGGGCGTCTGCATCAGGTCGAGCATCCGCGGCACCACGCCGAAGAACAGCGAGCGCAGCCGGTTCAGCACGAACCGCCGCAGCGGGGCGACGGCCGCGACCACCAGGGCGAGCACGGCGGCGGTCAGCACACCGATGATCACCGCGCGGGAGGCGGAGAGGTCCCCGTTGGTCTGGCTGCCGGTGATGAGGCCGAAGCTGAACAGCAGCAGCAGGTGCCCGGTCAGGCCGGCCAGCTGGGAGGCGCCGACCGAGGCGACCGCCTGCCCTGAGCGGATACCGGCCTTCTGCAGGTAGCGGGTGTTCAGCGCGATGCCGCCGATCGCGGCCGGTGCGACCAGCTTGACGAAGGACCCGGCCAGCTGGGCGGCGACGGTGCGCCGGAACGGCAGCTTCTCCGGGACGAAGCCGGTCAGGCTCATCGACGCGGCCACGTAGCTGAAGGCGGCCGCGGCGAGGGCCACCGCGGCCCAGGCCCAGTTCATCTGGGACAGCTTGAGCTGGGCCGGCTTGATGGTGGTCAGCGCCAGGTAGGCGGCGAAGGTGAGCGCGATGACCATGATCAGGGTCTTCGGCTTCAGCCGCTCCAGCTTGGCCGTCTCGGTCGGCGCCTCCGGGGCGATCTGGAGGATCTGGCCGCGGATCCGGCTGAGCAGGTCCTCGCCCGCGGTCGCGATGTCCTCCTCGGCCTGCTGCTGGGTGCGCTCGCCGGCGGCGACCTGCTCCAGCGCCCGGGCCCGGGCGGCGGTCTTGCGCTCCTTGGTGAGCTTCCTCAGGTCGACGCGGGTGGAGCGGCTCATCCCGACCGGCTGGAGCAGCGGCAGCGCCTGGGCGACCCGGTCGGCGCCGAGCACGGCGTTGGCGGTGGCGACCGCCCGCTCCGGGCCGATCCGCAGCGCGAAGGTGGTGAGCAGCTGAGCGACGTCGATGCGCAGGGTCAGGTCGGTGGCGGCGATGTCGCCGCCGGAGAGGTTGACCAGGCAGGCCGTCTTCTCGTCGACGACCAGCAGCGACTCGCCGGTGAGCCGGCGGTGGGCGATCCGGCGCTCGTGCAGGGCGCCGACGGACTCCCAGAGCGAGGCCATCACCTGGTCGGTGACCTCCTCGTCGGCGAGGTCGTCCAGGGGGCGGCCCTCGACGTTCTCGTACACCAGGATCGCGGCGTCCGGGCCCAGCTCGGAGGTGGCGACCAGTTGCGGGGCGCGGGCGCCCGAGGCGGCGGCCGCGTAGGCGATCAGCGCCTCCTGCTCCAGCGCCTGGCGCAGCGACTGGGGGCTGCGGCGGACGGCCACCGAGCGCAGTCGCAGGCGTCTCCAGGCCCGGTAGAAGAAGCCGGAGGCCTGCTGTTCGCGGTCGATGATGTGGACGTCCAGCGGCGGGCCGCTCTGCTGGGCGACGAAGTAGCGGCGGGTGCCGCCGGGCGCGTCCGCGGCGCGGTGGGCGCTGGCCGGGGTGAAGCCGACCTTGCGCAGCCCGATCATCAGGTGCTGGCCGGTGGGCCGGATGTTCGGCGAGCCGATCGCGTACAGCGTGCCGTAGGCGACGGACCAGCCGATGAGGACGGTGAGCAGCAGCGAGAGCGGCGTGGTGTAGCCGCCGAGCAGCTCGGTGATCCCGCTGAAGACCACCACCACCCAGAGGGCGACCCGCCAGCGCGGCCGGCTCGACATGCCGACCGCCGTCATGTAGGCGATCACCGGGGCCAGGTAGCCGTGCACCGGGTCGGTGAGGGTGCCGTTGCTGTCCAGCGGGAGCCGGGTGAGGGCGTCCCGGATGTGCTCGGAGGCGCCCTCGGCGACCCACCAGTCGATGCCCAGCGAGACGCCGTAGGCGAGCACCGAGGCGAGCACGCCGTCGGCGACCCGCAGGCCGTCGCGTTTGATCAGCCGCTCGACCGCGAAGGCGAGCGGGACGGCGAGCACCGCGACGCTGGAGACCAGGCCGGTGATGGTGGAGAGCACCGGGGAGAAGCGGGGCGCGTTGGAGGCGATGTCCAGCTCGATGCCGGTGGTGGTCGAGGTCGCCACGCCGGCCAGGACGAACACGGCGACTATGCCGAAGACGCCGGCCAGGAAGCGGATCAGGTCGGACGGGCGGTGCGCGCGGGCGGCGAGCAGCGGCTCGTCGACGTCCAGGTGCGGGGTGTCGTCGTGGGCGTCAGCGGCCTCGGCGGCCTCGGGGGCTTCTTGCCCGTCGAGCGGCGTGGGCTGCTGGGCCGGGACGCCGGTCGGCGTAGGCTCGGCCGCGGGGGCCGGAGCGTGTTCGGGCGCCTCGGCCTCGGCGTCGGTCGGCTGCGGGGTCTTGATCGTCCGGTCCTTGATCAGGGAGACTTCCGGGGACGGCTCGGCGGCGGGCGTACCGCCGGCACCTGCGGGCATGGCGTCGGAGGACTCGTCGGAGTCCTCGTCCACGCCCACGTCGGCCATCCCGGTCATCTGGTCTTGTCCTCGTATCACCACTCACCGCCCCGAAGATGGTGGCATGCCGCGGCGCCCCGTGCTGGACAGGGGGCGGATCGGGCGCGGCGGATCGTTCGCACGGGTCCGCGCGTCCGCTCCTATAAGGAAGGATGCCGCAGGTGACGGACGCTGACGACGACGGCGACCGGGGCGCACTCCCGCCCTTCGCCGAACTGGTGCTCGACCTGGCCGAGCGGATTCCACCCGGCCGGGTGATGACGTACGGGGACGTTGCCGAGTACCTCGGCCAGGGCGGCCCCCGGCAGGTCGGGCGGGTGATGGCCCTCTACGGCGGCGCCGTGCCGTGGTGGCGGGTGATCCGTGCGGACGGCCGGTTCCTGCCCGGGCACGAGCACCGCGCACTCGCCCACTACGGCGAGGAGGGCACCCCGCTGCGCGAGCTCGCCGACCCGCCCCGGGTCGACCTCCGACGGGCCCGCTGGGACGGCGGGTCCGCGGGGGATTGAGCCGAACCCGGTGCGCGGGCGGGAATGACGGGGCAGGATCGTAGGCTCGATACCGACGGGTCCCGAGCGGGCCCGCCTTTCCGTGGCCCGCAGCACAACCCCCCAGGACATTCGTGAGCTCCCCCTACCGTCTGGTGCGCAGCCCTCTCGCACAGCCCGCCCCTCCCGTGCTGGACGAGTACCAGCGCGCCGTGGTGGAGCACGCGGGCGGCCCGCTGCTGGTGCTCGCCGGGCCGGGGACGGGCAAGACCACGACGCTGGTGGAGGCCGTCGCCCGGCGGATCGAGCACGGCACCGACCCCGAGCGGATCCTGGTGCTCACCTTCAGCCGCAAGGCCGCGATGGAGCTGCGGGACCGGATGTCCGCCCGGCTCGGCGCCGCCTCCGGGCACCGGGCGAGCGCCCCGCAGGCCACCACCTTCCACTCGTTCAGCTACGCCCTGCTCCGCGCCCACCAGGACCCGCGGGACTACGCCGAGCCGCTGCGGCTGCTCTCCGGCCCCGAGCAGGACGTCATGGTCCGCGAGCTGCTGGCCGGCGGCGCCGAGGACGCGCGCCTCGCGGCAGCCGCCGGCGGCGCGGCCGCGGGCGGCAGGATCGCCTGGCCGCTCGACCTGCGCGCCTGCCTGACCACCCGGGGCTTCGCCGACGAGGTCCGCGCCGTGCTCGCCCGCAGCCGCGAGCTGGGCCTGGGCGAGGGCGAGCTGGAGCGCTTCGCCGAGGGCGTCCAGCGCCCCGACTGGGCCGCCGCCGCCCACTTCCTCGCTGACTACCTGGACGTGCTCGACCTGCGCGGCGTCCTCGACTACGCGGAGCTGGTGCACCGCGCCGTCCTCCTCGCGGAGCGCCCCGAGGTCGGCCAGGAGCTGCGGCAGCGGTACGACGTGGTCTTCGTCGACGAGTACCAGGACACCGACCCGTCCCAGGTCCGGCTGCTGCGCCGGCTGGCCGGCGAAGGACGCGAGCTGATCGCGGTCGGGGACCCGGACCAGTCGATCTACGCGTTCCGCGGCGCCGACATCAACGGCATCCTGGAGTTCCCGCACACCTTCCGGCAGGCCGACGGCGGCCCCGCCGACGTCAAGGTGCTCCGGGTCTCCCGCCGCTCCGGCGCCGTCCTGCTCGCCGCGTCCCGGGAGCTGGCCCGGCGGATGCCGATGGGCCGGCTGCCCGCCGGGAAACTCGCCCAGCACCGCGCCCTGCTGCCCTCCCGCGAGGGCGGCCGGGTCGAGGTCTACACCTACCCCACCCCCGGCACCGAGCTGGACTCGATCGCCGACCTGCTGCGCCGCGCCCACCTGGAGGACGGCGTGCCGTGGGGCGAGATGGCCGTCCTGGTCCGGGCCGGCGCCCGCTCCATCCCGGGCGTGCGGCGGGCGCTCGGCTCGGCCGGCGTCCCGCTGGAGATCGACGGCGACGACCTGCCGCTGCGCGAGGAGCCGGCCGTCGCCCAGCTGCTGCTGGCGCTGCGGGTCTGCGCCGAGCAGGCCCACCGCGACAGGCACGCCCCCGACGTGCCGGACCCGCTCACCACCGACCTGGCCCACACCCTGCTCACCGGCCCGCTCGGCGGCATGGACGGCTCCGACCTGCGCCGCCTCGGCCGCGTCCTGCGCGAGGAGGAGCGGGCCGCGCTGCGCGCCGACGGCCGGCCCGCCGCCGTACCGCGCCCGGCCGGCGAGCTGATCCGCGAGGCCCTCGCCGAACCCGAGCGGCTGATCGCCCTCGACCCCGCCCACGCCCGGCGCGCCCGCGACCTCGGCACCCTGCTGCGCAAGGTCCGCGAGCGCCTCGCCGGCGGCTGCACCGCCGAGGACGCGCTCTGGGAGCTCTGGGACGGCAGCCGCCGCTGGCGCGAGCGCCTGGAGCGGGCCGCACTGCGCGGCGGCGCCGCCGGCCGCAACGCCGACCGGGACCTCGACGCGCTCTGCGCCCTGTTCGAGACCGCCGCCCGCGCCGAGGAGCAGGTCACCGGCCACCGCAGCGCCCTCGACCTGCTGGCCGAGCTGGAGGCCCAGGACATCGCGGCCGACACCCTCACCGTGCGGGCCGTCCGCCCGGAGGCCGTCCGGCTGATGACCGCGCACCGCTCCAAGGGCCTGGAGTGGCGCCTGGTCGTCGTCGCCGGCGTCCAGGAGGGCCTCTGGCCGGACCTCCGCCGCCGCGGCTCGCTGCTGGAGGCCGACCGGATCGGCCGCGACGGGCTCGCCGAACCGCTCTCCCCGGCGGCGCTGCTCGGCGAGGAGCGCCGGCTCTTCTACGTCGCCGCCACCCGGGCCAAGGAACGGCTGATCGTCACCGCCGTCAAGGCGCCCGCCGACGACGGCGACGAGCCCTCCCGCTTCCTGCGCGAGCTCTACCGCGAGGACGTCGACCCGCGCACCGGCCGGGTGCTGCGCCGCACCCCGCCGGCCACCGTCGAGGACGTCACCCACCGGCCGCGCCGGCCGCTCTCCGTCCCCGCGCTGGTCGCCGAGCTGCGCGCGGTCACCGTTGACCCGGCCCGCGCGCCCGAGCTGCGCCGCGCCGCCGCCGAACGCCTCGCCACGCTGGCGCTGGCCGCCGACGAGGACGGCCTGCCGCTGGTGCCGGCCGCCCACCCGGACCGCTGGTGGGGCCTGGACGACGCCACCGCCGCCCCCGACCCGTTGCGCAGCGCCGACCTGCCGGTCCGGCTCTCCGGCAGCGGCCTGGAGCAACTGGAGAACTGCTCGCTGCAGTGGTTCCTGGACAAGGAGGTCAAGGCGCGCGGTTCCTCGTCGGCCGCCCAGGGCTTCGGCAACGTGGTGCACGCCCTCGCCGACGAGGTCGGCTCCGGCCGCACCCCCGCCGACCTCGCCGTCCTGATGGAACGGCTGGACACCGTCTGGGACGCGCTGGCCTTCGACGCACCGTGGAAGTCCCACCAGGAGAAGACCGAGGCACGGGCCGCCCTGGAGCGGTTCCTGCACTGGCACGTGCTCCAGCGCGGCCGCGACGTGGTCGCCACCGAGCACGGCTTCGACGTCACCCTGGACGCCGGCGGCGTCGCCGTGCGGATCCGCGGCTCGATGGACCGGGTCGAGAAGGACGAGGCCGGGCGCGCCTACGTGGTCGACTTCAAGACCGGCAAGGAGGCGCCGACCGACAAGTCGCTGCCCGAGCACAAGCAGCTGGCCGTCTACCAGCTCGCCGTCCGCGCGGGCGCGCTCAACGAGCTGCCCGGGTTCGACGGCCGCGCCCCCGAGTCCGGCGGCGCCGAGCTGGTCCAGCTGCGCAAGCCCGACAAGGGCACCCCGGACGCGCCCAAGGTGCAGCGGCAGGACCCTCCGGAGGGCGAGCCGTGGATCGAGAACCTGCTGGCCGACGCGGCCGGGCGGGTGCTCGCCGAGCGGTTCGTGCCGCAGACCGGCGGCGGCTGTGACCGCTGCTCGTTCCGCCGCAGCTGCTCGGCCCAGCGGGACGGCGCCCAGCTCGTGGAGTAGCCGGCCGGGCAGGGTGGTCCGCCGGACCGGATGGTCTGCCGGACCGGCCGGCTCCTCGGGCCGGGGAGTGCGGGCCGAGTAGTGAGGGTCACCCCGGCCGGGCGCCCGACCTGTCGGTACCCCCCGTTAACGTTGCGGGGTGACCGCCGTGCTCGACCACCCCGACCAGCTCAAGGAGCTGCTCGGCATCCCCTTCAACCGGGAGCAGATGGCGGCCATCGGCGCCCCGCTGGAGCCGGCCGTGATCGTGGCCGGCGCCGGCTCCGGCAAGACCACCGTGATGGCCGCCCGGGTCGTCTGGCTGGTCGGCTCCGGCGCGGTCAGGCCCGAGGAGGTGCTCGGCCTCACCTTCACCAACAAGGCCGCCGGCGAGCTCGCCGAGCGGGTCCGCTCCGCCCTGCGTCTCGGCAGGCCGGGGGTAACCCCGGCCGAAGGCTGGGGGAGAGCCGCCGAACCGGACGAGGAGCCGCTCGGCGAGCCGGAGATCTCCACCTACCACGCCTTCGCCGGCCGGCTGCTCAAGGAGCACGGCCTGCGGATCGGCATCGAGCCGGACGTCCGGCTGCTCGCCGACGCCACCCGGTTCCAGCTCGCCGCCAAGGTGCTGCGCACCGCCCGCGGGCCCTTTCCGGCCCTCACCGGCACCTTCGCCAACCTGGTCGCCGACCTGATCGCGCTCGACGGCGAACTCGCCGAGCACCTGGTCGAGCCGGACACCCTGCGCGCCTTCGACGAGGAGCTGCTCGACACCCTCGCCACGGCCAAGCTCACCAACGACGACCTGCGGGCCGTCCCCGGCGCCGCCCGGGCCCGGCTGGAGCTGCTCCGCCTGGTCGAGGACTACCGGCGGCGCAAGGCAGCCGCCGGGCTGATGGACTTCGGCGACCAGATAGCGGCCGCCGCCCGGCTCGCGCAGCAGCGTCCCGAGGTCGGCGAGCTGCTGCGCGGCCAGTTCCGGGTCGTCCTGCTGGACGAGTACCAGGACACCTCCGTCGCCCAGCGGCTGATGCTGGCCGGTCTCTTCGGCGCCGGCCCGGACGGACGGGCCACCGGCCACGCGGTCACCGCCGTCGGCGACCCCTGCCAGGCGATCTACGGCTGGCGCGGCGCCTCGGTGGCCAACCTGGACGAGTTCCCCCGGCACTTCCCGAGGGCCGCGGGCACCCCGGCCGCCCGGTACGCGCTGAGCGAGAACCGCCGCAGCGGCGGGCGGCTGCTCGCCTTCGCCAACGAGCTGGCCGCCCCGCTGCGCGCCATGCACGAGGGCGTCGAGGCGCTGCGCCCGGCCCCCGGCGCCGAGCTGGACGGCTTCGTCCGCGCCGCACTGCTGCCCACCCACGCCGAGGAGATCGACTGGCTGGCCGACTCGGTCGCCCACCTCGTCCGTACCGGTACCGCGCCCGGCCGGATCGCCGTGCTCTGCCGGGGCGGCGCGGCCTTCCCCGACATCCACGCGGCGCTGGTCGCCCGCGAGGTGCCGGTCGAGGTGGTCGGCCTCGGCGGGCTGCTCCAACTGCCCGAGGTGGCCGACCTGGTGGCGGTCTGCGAGGTGCTCCAGGATCCGACCGCCAATGCCGCGCTGGTCCGGCTGCTGATCGGCCCGCGCTGGCGGATCGGCCCGCGTGACCTGGCCCTGCTCGGCCGGCGCGCCGCCGATCTGGTCCGCACCGCCCGGCCCGAGGGCGTCGAGGCGCTGGCCGTCGCCGTCGCCGAGACCGACCCGACCGAGGTCGTCTCGCTGGCCGACGCACTGGAGACCTTCCTCGACCCTGACCAGCCCGACGAGCTGGCGTTCTCCGCCGAGGCCAGGCTGCGCTTCGCCCGGCTCGCCCGGGAGCTGCGCGAGCTGCGCCGCTCGCTCGCCGACCCGCTGATGGACGTGCTGCACCGGGTGCTCGCCGTCACCGGCCTGGAGGTCGAACTCGCCGCCTCCCCGCAGGCGTTGGCCGCCCGGCGCCGGGAGACCCTGCACGCCTTCCTGGACGTCGCGGCCGGCTTCTCCGACCTGGACGGCGACCCGGGCCTGTCGGCCTTCCTCGGGTTCCTGCGCGCGGCCCAGGAGTACGAGCGCGGCCTCGACAGCAGCCTGCCCGGCGGCGAGGACACCGTGAAGGTGCTCACCGCGCACAAGTCCAAGGGCCTGGAGTGGGACGTCGTCGTCGTTCCCGGCCTGGTGAAGGGCGCATTCCCGTCGTCCACCGCGCGCGAGCGCTGGACCAGCACCAAGCGTGTGCTCCCGCACGCCCTGCGCGGTGACACGGCCACCCTGCCCGACGTGCGGGGAGGCTGGAACAGCAGGTCGATGGCCGCCTTCAAGCAGGCACTGGCCGAGCACTCCGGCACCGAGGAGCTGCGCCTGGGCTACGTCGCCTTCACCCGGCCGCGCTCGCTGCTGCTGGCCTCCGGGCACTGGTGGGGGCCCAGCCAGAAGACGCCGCGCGGCCCGTCCGCCTTCCTGGAGCAGCTGCGCGAGCACTGCGAGCAGCCCGGCGCCGGTGAGATCGAGCACTGGGCCGAGCAGCCGCCCAAGGGGGCCGAGAACCCGGCGCTGGCCGCACCGGTCGAGCGCCCCTGGCCGCTGCCGCTGGACCCGGCCGCGCAGCACGCCCGCCGCCGGGTCGCCGAGGTGGTGTACCGGCGGCTGGCCGGGCAGCCCGCCCCCGAGCCGGAGCCGATGGCCGCCGAGGACCGCCGCCAGGTGGAGTCCTGGGACCGTGATCTCACCGCGCTGGTGGGCGAGTTGGAGCGGTCCCGGCGCAGCGTGCGGGAGGTGCCGCTGCCCGCCGCGCTCTCCGCGACCCAGCTGCTGCGGCTCGCCGCCGACCCGGACGGCTTCGCGCACGACCTGGCCCGCCCGATGCCGCGCCCGCCGCAGCCCGCCGCCCGCCGGGGCACCCGGTTCCATGCCTGGGTGCAGTCCCGCATCGAACCTCTGCTGCTGATCGAGCCGGGCGCCCTGCCCGGCGCGGACGACGACGGCATCGAGGACGAGCAGGACCTGGAGCGGCTCAAGGAGGCGTTCCTGCGCACTCCGTACGCGAACCGGGAACCGTACCGGGTCGAGGCACCGTTCCAGCTGGTGCTGGCGGGCCGGGTGGTGCGCGGCCGGATCGACGCGGTCTACCGCGAGAGTGACGGCCGGTCAGAATCGGGCGGCGCGTCACGCTATGAAGTGGTGGACTGGAAGACGCACCGCGAGGAGACCGCCGACCCGCTCCAGCTCGCGGTCTACCGGGTGGCCTGGGCCGAACAGTTGGGCGTCCCGGTGGAGCAGGTCACGGCGTCGTTCCTGTACATCCGCAGTGGTCGGATCGAACAACCCGCAGGACTTCCCGGCCGAAAAGAGTTGGAACGGCTCCTGATCGGGAACAGTGAAGAATGAGTCACGGAGAGCATTCAAGTCATCACGGCAACGGGCGAAACCTGTGCGTAGTGCACGTTTCGTGCCTATTGTGGGGTCGGTAACCGGTCAACCCCCGTACTCCGGCCGCCAGCGAGGCCCGCATTCCCTAACCCTCAGTCATCACCGCAGGTGCCCACGGGCATCGGCGTCTTCTGCTGGAGAGACCGAAGTTGAGCGCGACCGGATGGATCAGAGAGCGGTTCGCCGGGCCGACCCCGGGGGCCGCTCCGGGCGCGACCGGCACCTGGCCGAGGACGGCGCTGTCGCTGCCGTTCATCGGCATGGCGCTGGTCGTCGTCCTCGACTACTTCACTGACGCCGCGGTGACGGTCGAACCGGCCCTCACCGCCGTCCCCGCGCTGGCCGCCGTGGTCAGCCGCCGAACCTGGTACCCCCTCGCGATCGGCCTCTGCACCGAGGCCGCCGCCTTCCTGATGGCCTTCCACAACGACGTGCTCGGCGAGTCCGTGCACAGCGCCACCGTCTTCGCGATCGTGCTGGTCGCCGCGATCGGCTGGGTCAGCGCCACCCTGCGGCTGCGCCAGGAGAAGGCGCTCGCCGACGCCCAGCTGGTCGCCTCGATCGCCCGCCGGGTGCTGCTGCGGCCGGTCCCCGACCGGGTCGGCACCGTGCGGGCCGCCGTCCACTACGAGGCCGCCGCCGCGCACGCCCGGATCGGCGGCGACCTCTACGAGGTGGTGAACACCCGGCACGGGGTCCGGGCCGTGGTCGGCGACGTCCGCGGCAAGGGCCTGGGCGCGGTGGAGACGGCCGCCGCCGTGCTCGGCGCCTTCCGCGAGGCCGCCCACCAGGAGCCGGCGCTGGAGCGGGTGGCCGGCTGGCTCGCCGTCAGCCTCGACCGGGCCCTGCACGAGAACGACCACCCCGGGGTGGAGGAGGAGTTCGTCACCCTGGTGCTGATCGGGGTCCGGCCCGACGGCACCGCCGAGATCGTCAACTGCGGGCACCCCTCGCCGCTGCTGCTGCGCGGCGACGAGCCGGTCCGGCCGTTGGAGCTCGCCGAGACGGTGCCGCCGCTCGGCGTCCTCGACCCGGCCGACGTCCGGCCGCCGGTGCACCGGATCCCGCTGCGGCACGGGGACCGCGTGCTGCTCTTCACCGACGGCGTCATCGAGGCCCGCAACCGGGCCGGCGCCTTCTACCCGCTCGCCGAACGGCTGCCGCACTGCGCGGACGGCCGCCCGGCGGACGTCCTCCAGCGCCTGCACGAGGACGTGGTCCGCCACGTCGGCCGCCAGCTCGGCGACGACGCGGCCATGCTGCTGCTCCAGTACGACCCTCCCCCCGCCTTCGGCCGGGGGGACCCGCGGGCGGCCGGGGCTCAGCTGCCGCACCAGAACGGCCTGCTGACCCGGCACTGACGGTTCGCTCCCGAGGCCGCCCTACAGCGACACCCGCACCACCAGCGGGCGGTGGTCCGAGACCGCCGTCCGCGGGGCGGCCGCCGGGCCGACGGCGGTCCGCGGCACGCCCACCGCCAGCACGTGGTCGAACTGCACGGCCGGCCGGTGCGAGGGGTAGGTGGGGGTGCGCGCCAGGTCGTACCAGCCCTGGAGCCGGGCGCGCGGCTCCCGCACCCGCCGCCGGCGCGGCTCCACCAGGACCGGCCGGGCCCGCCGTGCGGCCCGCAGCTCGCGGACCCGCGCCCGCGGCGCCGTCCGGTCCAGCGCGGTCGCCCCGCCGAGCACCGTCCGGGGCACCGCGCCGATCAGGTTGAAGTCCCCCAGGACCAGGTACGGCTGCGGCAGGTCGGCGATCCACCGCCGGATCCCGGCCAGCTGCGCCATGTTCCAGCCCGGCACGAACGACAGGTGTGCCGCCACCACCGTGAACGGTCCGCGCTCGCCCTCCAGTACCGCTGCCAGGGCGGCCCGAGGCTCGTCCGGGACGGGCGTCAGCCCGCGCCGCCCGGCCACCCGCAGCGGCAGCCCGAACGGCGCCGGGGCGAACCGGCGGGCCCGCCAGTGCCGCACCGGCAGCCGGGTCAGCAGCGCGGTCCCGTACGCGGGCGGGGCGTCGTCGCCGAGCTCGCCCGGCCCGTACACCTGGATCCCGGCGGGCTCCGACGGCTCCCGCACCCAGCCGGCCACCGGCGCCGGCCGGCCGTGCAGGGCGGCCGCGAACCGCCAGTCCGCGGCGCCCATCGCCTTGGCGGCGACGGCCGTCTGGTCGGTGGTGCCGGAGCGCGGCTGGTACCGGTCCACCTCCTGGAGCGCCAGGACGTCGGCGTCCAGCGCGGCCACCGCCTCGGCCAGCGGCCCGCCGGCGTCGGCCGGGTAGGGCCGTGGGGCGCCGTCCGGGGCGAGCGGCTGACCGTGCAACAGATTGAAGGTGGCGATGCGCAACTGGCTCACACCGCACGACGGTACCCGCTCGCCGGGGGAGGGGGCGCCGCTTGAGCCCGACGGGCATACCGGGTATACATACTCGGTATGTCGATCCGCCACGGTCTGCTCGCCCTGCTCGACCAGGGCCCCCGCTACGGCTACCAGCTGAGAACCGAGTTCGAGGCGCGCACGGGCGCCACCTGGCCGCTCAACGTCGGCCAGGTCTACACGACGCTGTCCCGGCTGGAGCGCGACGGCCTGGTCGAGCCCGCCGGGGAGGACGACGAGGGCCACCAGTTCTACGCCGTCACCGACGCCGGCCGCGCCGAGCTGCGGGCCTGGTTCGACACCCCGGTGCCCCGGACCAGCCCGCCGCGTGACGAGCTGGCGATCAAGCTGGCCATGGCGGTGACCGTCCCCGGGGTGGACGTCCCCGCCGTCGTCCAGGGCCAGCGCCGCCACAGCGTCAAGGCGCTCCAGGACTACACCCGGCTCAAGGGCCGGGCGCTGGCCGGCGAGACCCGCCCCGGCGGCCCCGGCCAGCCGGCCGGCCCCGGCGCCGACCTCGCCTGGCTGCTCGTCCTCGAACAGCTCATCTTCCAGACCGAGGCCGAGATCCGCTGGCTCGACCACTGCGAGACCAGGCTCGCCCAGCAGGCCGAGATCGAGCAGGCCAGGGCCGCCGAGGCCCGCAAGGCGGAGCCCGAGCCCCGGTCCGGGCCCACCGCCCGGATCGGGCGCCGCCGCTCCAAGGCCTGAACCCCGTCCCGACCTCACGAACCACCGGCCCCGGCGGTCAACCCGCCCCGGGCCCAGAACAGCAGGGGGAAGCGTGTCCCACACCGATCCGACCAGGAGCGCCACCCAACCGGTGCTGCACCTGGACCACGTCACCCGGGTCCACGGCCAGGGAGCGGCCGAGGTGCAGGCGCTGCGCGGGGTCGACCTCAAGGTCCACCCCGGTGAGTTCGTCGCCGTGATGGGCCCCTCCGGCTCCGGCAAGTCCACCCTGCTGACCCTCGCGGGCGGCCTGGACAGCCCGACCGAGGGCCAGGTCCTGGTCGAGGGCGTCGCCCTCGGCGGCCTCAACCGCAAGAAGCTCGCCGAGGTCCGCCGCCGCTCGGTCGGCTACGTCTTCCAGGACTACAACCTCATCCCGGCGCTCACCGCCGCCGAGAACATCTCGCTGCCCCGTGAGCTCGACGGCCTCTCCGGCCGCGCCGCCCGCCGCGAGGCCCTCACCGCCCTGGAGGAGCTCGGCATCCCCGAGCTCGCGGACCGCTTCCCCGACGACATGTCCGGCGGCCAGCAGCAGCGCGTCGCCATCGCCCGCGCCCTGATCGGCGACCGCCGCCTCGTCCTCGCCGACGAGCCCACCGGCGCCCTCGACTCCACCACCGGCGAGGCCGTCCTCGCCGTCCTGCGCGCCCGCTGCGACGCCGGCGCCGCCGCCATGATGGTCACCCACGAACCCCGCCACGCCGCCTGGGCCGACCGCGTCGTCTTCCTGCGCGACGGCCGCATGGTCGACGAGAGCGTCAGCCAGGACGCGGGCAGCCTGCTCGTCTCCGCGGCCACCAACGCGATGGGCCCGGTGGCGGAGTGAGGCTCAGCGCCTGGCGGGTCGCCCTGCGTATCGCCCGCCGTGACGCCCTGCGCGCCAAGGGCCGCAGCGCCCTCGTCGTCGCCATGGTCGCGCTGCCCGTCCTCGGTGTCACCGGCGCCGACGTGGTCTTCCGCAGCGCCGAACTCGACCCCGGCGAGCGGATCGTCCGCACCATGGGCCGGTCCGACGCCGAGATCCGGATGATCGAACGCGGCTCGGTCATCCTGCAGGCACCGGACCCGGACGACGCCTTCAAGCACACCAGCGCCGACGACGCCCAGAAGGGGAACGGCCGGCCCACGTACACGCCCGAGCAGCGCCGCAGCCTCGACACCGAGCCCGCCGAGCTCGTCAAGCAGCTGCTCCCGGCCGGCTCCACGCTCGTCCCGGTGCGCCAGGGCCCGTACACCGCCACCAGCACCGCCGAGGGCCTGCTCAGCGTGCAGACCGTCGAGGCCGACCTCAACGACCCGGTCTGGAAGGGCCGGATCAACGTCGTCGAGGGCCGCGCCCCGAGCGCCGGCCACGAGGCCGCCGTCACCCGGGACTTCCTCGACCGCTCCGGCCTCAAGCTCGGCGACCGCACCTCCCCGCGCGGCCTGGAGGCCACCCCCTTCACCATCACCGCCGTCGCCGAGTACCCCGGCGAGCTGAAGGCCACCGGGCTGATAGCCCGCCCCGGCACGCTGGTCGACCAGCTGATGAAGCTGCCCGGCGCGGGCAAGGGCATGGGCCGGTCCAACCTGGGGGAGGAAAGCCGCTGGATGGTCAAGCTCCCGTCCGGGGCGGCGATCGACTGGCCCAAGGTGACCGAGCTCAACAAGTACGGCTTCACCGTCGCCTCCCGCAGCGTCCTGCTCGACCCGCCGGCCCGCTCCGAGGTGCCGCTCTACGCCCACGAGGACCAGGAGACCGGCGGAACCCGGTACCTCGACAAGACCTCCGTCGTCATCCTCGCCACCGTCGTCGGCATGGCGCTGCTGGAGATCGTGCTCCTCGCGGGCCCCGCCTTCGCCGTCGGGGCCCGGCGCTCCCGGCGGCAGCTCGGCCTGCTGGCCGCCGGCGGCGGTGACCGCGCCAACGTCCGCGCCGTCGTGCTCGGCGGCGGCATCGTCCTCGGGGTGACCGGCGCCGCCCTCGGCCTGGCCGTCGGCGTCGGCCTGGTCGCGCTGCTGCGCACCCGGGCCGAGAGCTACTCCGGACAGCGGTTCGGCCACTTCGACCTGCAGCCGCTCGACCTGCTCGGTGTCCTGGCGATCGGCCTGGTCACCGGCCTGCTCGCGGCCGTCGTCCCCGCCGTCCAGGCCTCCCGCCAGGACGTCGTCGCCGCGCTCACCGGCCGCGACTCGCTCAAGCCGCCGAGCCGCAAGCTCGCCCTGCTCGGTCTGGTGATGCTGGCCGGCGGCGCCGCGCTCGCGCTGCTCGGCGCGACCAGCGGCTTCGGCAACCGCAGCATGGCCGTGCTCGGCGGCTCGGTGATCGCCGAACTCGGCATGGTCGCCCTGACGCCCTACCTGGTCGGCCTGTTCGGCCGGATCGGCCGCTGGCTGCCGCTCGGCCCGCGCCTCGCCCTGCGCGACTCGGTCCGTCACCGCGGGCGCACCGCCCCCGCCGTGGCCGCCGTGATGGCCGCCGTCGCCGGCTCCGTCGCCGTCGGCATCTACACGGCGAGCGATGACGAGCAGAACCGGCGGGAGTACATCGCCGCCGGCCCGGCCGGCGCGGTCACGCTCAGCAGCGGCTGGGGCTCGGCCTCCGACGGCAAGCTGTTGCCCCAGCTGCGCGGCGCCGTCGAGACCAGCATCCCCGACCTCGGCCCCCGCGCCGACGTGCAGCGGGTCGACCTCCCGGGCGACTGCGACAGCACGAGCGCCAGCTGCGGCTACGTCAGCACCGCGATGCCGAAGGAGCTGCGCTGCCCGCTGTACGAGAAGGGCAGCGACTCCATCCCCTTCGAGGAGGCCGTCCGGCTCCGCAAGGACGACGCGCGCTGCAAGGAGGACATCTCCTACTGGGTCAACCCGTTCAGCGCCGCGATCGCGGGGGATGCCACCCTGCTGCGCAACCTGTACGGGGTGACCGACCCGGCCGTCGGCCAGGCGCTGGCCGCGGGCAAGGCGGTCGTGTTCGACCCCCGGTACATCAAGGACGGCAAGCTCATCGTGCGCGTGACCGAGCCGACGGACCCGGCCGCCATGAAGCCGGGGGAGAACCACGAGGCGCCCAGCCACGAGATCGGCGTCGACGCCGTGCTGGCCACCGCGGCGGCCCCGGCCGGCGGCCAGGCCGTGATGAGTCCGGACACCGCCCGCCGGCTCGGGCTGGGCACCAGGGACGCCGGCTCGGTCTGGCTGCCCGCCGGGGCGCCGTCCGACAGCGCCGAGCAGAAGGCGGCGGGTGCGATCGACAAGCTCGCCGACGGCACCCGGTTCAACGTCGAGCGCGGATACCACTCCAACAACGACCTGGTCAGCCTCGGCCTGACCGGCTTCGCCGCCCTGGTCGCGCTCGGCGCGGCCGGCATCGCCACCGGCCTCGCCGCCGCCGACTCGCAGCGCGACCTGACCACCCTCGCGGCGGTCGGGGCGGCGCCGCGGATCCGCCGTACCCTCTCCGGCTTCCAGTGCGGGGTGATCGCGGCGATGGGCGCCGTGCTCGGCGTCGTCGCCGGGGTCGTGCCGGCGGTGGCCCTGCGCAAGGTGGAGGGCGTGGCGGTCTCCTACCCGGGGATGTCCCCCGAGCAGTTGGCCGACCGGAGCGTCATCGTCTTCCCGTGGCTGAACGTCGGGGTCACCGTCGTCGTCCTGCCGCTGCTCGCGGTGGCGCTGGCGGCCGTGCTCACCCGCTCGCGGATCTCGCTGCTGCGCCGCTCCGGCTGACGCACCGCTCCGTCCCGTCACCCCCGGCCGCCCCCTGGTGCGGCCGGGGGTGACGCCTGTCAGCACCGGGGACGGGACCCACTCCTGATCGGCTGACCGAATGGTGACGGACGTTACAGGCCCGTCGGTGAGCGGTGGACGGACCACCGGGGCGGGCACCCGCATGGGCGAACTAAAGTCGTCCGTATGACGAGAACCCCGGACAGCGTCGTCCGCTCCTTCATCGACCAGCACCAGGCCGCGTTCCTGGCCGACCTCTCCGACTGGCTCGGCATCCCCTCGGTCTCCGCCGACCCCGGCCGGGCCGGCGACGTCCGCCGCTCCGCCGAGTGGCTGGCCGCGAAGCTGCGCGAGACCGGCTTCCCGGTGGCGGAGGTCTGGGAGACGGACGGCCTGCCGGCGGTGTTCGCCGAGTGGCCGTCCGGGGACTCGTCCGCGCCGACCGTGCTGGTGTACGGGCACCACGACGTGCAGCCCGCCGCGAAGGAGGACGGCTGGGCGACCGAGCCGTTCGAGCCGACGGTGGTCGGCAAGCAGCTGTTCGCTCGCGGCGCCGCCGACGACAAGGGCCAGGTGTTCTTCCACACCCTCGGGGTCCGCGCCCACCTGGCCGCCACCGGGCGGACGGCGCCGGCCGTCAACCTCAAGCTGCTGATCGAGGGCGAGGAGGAGTCCGGCTCACCGCACTTCGCCGACCTGGTCCGCCGGGAGGCCGGGCGGCTGGCCGCCGACGTGGTGATCATCTCGGACACCGGCATGTGGTCCGAGACCACGCCGACGGTCTGCACCGGCATGCGCGGCCTGGCCGACGCCCAGATCGACCTCTACGGTCCGGACACCGACATCCACTCCGGCTCCTTCGGCGGCGCCGTCCCCAACCCGGCGGCGGTCGCGGCCGACCTGGCGGCCGGGCTGCACGACGCCGACCGCAGGGTGGCGGTCCCGGGCTTCTACGACGGTGTGATCGAGCTGACCGAGCGCGAGCGCGAACTCTTCGCCGAGCTGCCCTTCGACGAGGCGCAGTGGCTGAAGGTCGCCAAGTCGTACGGCACCCTGGGCGAGGCCGGCTACTCCACCCTGGAGCGGATCTGGGCCCGGCCGACCGCCGAGGTCAACGGCATCTGGGGCGGTTACACCGGCCCCGGCGGCAAGACCATCGTGCCGTCCTCCGCGCACCTCAAGCTGTCCTTCCGGCTGGTCGCCGGCCAGGAGGTGGAGAAGGTCCGGGAGGCCGTCCGGGAGTGGGTGGCCGAGCGGGTGCCCGAGGGCATCCGGTACGAGCTGGTGTTCCCGGGCGCGACCCGGCCCTGCCTGACCCCGCTGGACCACCCGGCGCTGCAGTCCACCGTCCGGGCGATGGGGCGGGCGTTCGAGCAGAAGATCCTGTTCACCCGTGAGGGCGGTTCCGGCCCGGCCGCCGACCTGCAGGACGTGCTCGGCGCTCCGGTGCTCTTCCTCGGCATCTCGGTGCCCTCGGACGGCTGGCACTCGGTCAACGAGAAGGTGGAGCTGGACCTCCTGGCCAAGGGCGTGGAGACGGCCGCCTACCTCTGGGCCGACCTGGCCGAGAACTGGCGGCCGGGCGGCGAGGATGCCGGCGAAGGTGCCTGAGGGCGCCCCGCCCGTCCCGGCGGGCAGACCACCGATCCAGACGACTCATCACGTGGGGATGGAACGAAGTGAGCACCGTGCCTGAGACCGAACGCCCGAGCAACCTGGCACTGGCCCGGGCCGGGGTCGACCGGGCGGCCCAGCACCGGTTCGACGAGCCGTGGCTGGCGGCCGCCTGGAGCCACCCGAGCACCCAGGTGCTGCCGATCGCCGGCGGCGAGGCGTTCGTGGTGGACACCGGGAGCGGCACCGAGCTGGTCCTGCTGCCCTCCTTCGAGGCGCCGCAGACCGGGGACCGCTACTTCCTGGGCACCGACGAGGACGGCGTCTCGTACTTCGCGCTGGCCGGCGAGAGCCTGCCCGGGCGGCTGGACGGCGACGCCCGTCCGGCCGGGCTGCGCGAGGTCGGAGCACTGCTCTCCGACCGGGACGCCGGGCTGCTGGTGCACGCCGTCGCGCTGGAGCACTGGCACCGGCTGCACAGCTTCTGCTCGCGCTGCGGGCACCCGACCGAGAAGGCCGGGGCCGGCCACGTGCGGCGCTGCACCTCCTGCGCGGCCGAGCACTACCCGCGCACCGACCCGGCGGTGATCATGATGATCACCGACGAGCAGGACCGCTGCCTGCTCGGGCGCCAGGCGCTCTGGCCCGAGGGGCGCTGGTCGACCCTGGCCGGCTTCGTCGAGCCGGGTGAGTCGATCGAGCAGGCGGTGGTCCGCGAGGTGTTCGAGGAGGCCGGCGTGCGGGTCGCCGAGGTGTCCTACGTGGCCAGCCAGCCGTGGCCGTTCCCGTCCAGCCTGATGCTCGGCTTCATGGGCAAGGCCCACCCGGACGGCACGGCGATCACGGTGGACGGCGAGGAGCTGGCGGAGGCCCGCTGGTTCTCCCGGGAGGAGCTGAAGGCCGGGATGGCGGCGGGCGAGATCCTGCCGCCGTCGGGGATTTCGATCGCCCGTCACCTGGTCGAACTCTGGTACGGCGGTCCGCTGCCGTCGGCGGCGCGCTGGTAATTCCGTCCAATGGGGGCGTGCGGCATATTGCCGTGCGCCCCCATTTCTCTTTCATGCCCTCTTTCACTTCGACTTCAGAGGGGTCCTCCTCGGCTGAACGGGTGGCCACCACCGATTTCCCGCAGGCCGGGCGCTCTGATGTTCGTATCCGGAGGGGCCCTGTCCCGGCGCTTCTCCCCCGCCCGGGCCCGGTCCGCCGTCGGCGCCCCGGGGACGGCCGCGGCCTATGCGCGCCGACATTGACCGAATCGGCTGAAACGGTGTCACCGTGCTCGCTACATTCACTCGGGTGACAATCCCACGGGGCACCGCCCAATCCCCCAAATACCAGCGTCTCGCCGCCGACCTGCGCCGCCGGATCGCCGAGGGCGAGTTCACCGCGCAGGCCGCGCTGCCCGTCGAGAGCGAACTGGAGCGCCAGTACGGAGTGGCCCGCAACACCGTCCGGCTGGCCGTCGACGTCCTGGTCAACGAGGGCCGGCTGGTCCGGCTCCAGGGCAAGGGCACCTACCTGCGGGAGCACCCCGTCCTGGACCACCGCGCCTACGGCCCCACCCTGCGGCCGGTGCCGCGCGACCCCCACGGCGGGCCGCGGGACTGCCTGGCCGCACCCACCACCGTCTACCTCGGCGAGGCCGCCGAGGCCGGCCGGGAGCTCACCGTCGACTTCGAGATGATGATCGTCCGGGCCCGGGTCGACATCGCCGAGCGGCTCGGACTGCGGCCCGGTGAGGCCATCGTGGTCCGCCGCCAGCTGCGGCTGCTCGACCGCGAGCCGTACTCGATCGAGGAGAGCCACTACCGGGCCGGCCTCGCCGCCGGCACCCCGCTGATGGAGCCCGACCAGATCGACGGCGGCGACGAGGCGGTGCTCGCCGCGCTCGGCCGCACCGAGGTCGGCGCCGTCGACCACCTGCTGGCCCGGATGCCCGGCCCCGAGGAGGCGCAGTGGTTCCAGGGCGGCCCCGGGGTGCCGCTGATGGTCCAGACCCGGGTGACGTACGACCGGCGCGGGCCGGTCCGGGTGATCGAGACCCGCTACTCCGCCGACCGCAGCCGGCTGGTCTACGGGGTCGGCGACCTCGCCGCCCGTGCGCTGCTGCCCGCCCCCGCGGCACCCGTCGACCCGGCCCGGGCCGACGCGCCGTGAGGCGCCGGCCCGGGCCCGGGTGTGCGCCGGGGCCCGGCGTCAGCCGTGGGTCAGGCCGCCAGGGCCTTCTTGACCTGCATCAGGCTCGGGTTGGTCATCACGACCTGCTCGCCGCCGCCCTCCGGCTTCACCAGCACCGTCGGCACCGTCTGGTTGCCGTTGTTGACCGACTCGACGAAGGACGCCGACGACGGGTCCTCCTCGATGTTGATCTCGGTGTAGCCGATGCCCTCACGGTCCAGCTGGCTCTTGAGCCGGTTGCAGTAGCCGCACCAGGTCGTGCTGTACATCGTGACGCTGCCGGACATCGAGGGGGCTCCTTAGGGAAGGGGGCGTGCGGTCTCCGGGGAGAACGCCCGCCGTGCATCGGTCATTCCGCGGCCGCCCGGCGTGAGAGGGACCTCGTACGCCCGGCCGCGCAGCGATCATCCTGCGATCGCACCGCACCTGTGGACAACTTTGCCCGGGTTGTCGCACCGGGCTGAGAAGATGGAACGCATGCAGGAAGACCTCTTGAGCGGCAGCCCGTCCGACAGCTACCAGGCGGGCCACCCGGCCGCGTCGGGCCCCGACGCGGTGCTCGCCGGGCTCGACCCCGAGCAGCGGGCCGTCGCCACCGCCCTGCAGGGGCCCGTCTGCGTCCTCGCCGGCGCCGGCACGGGCAAGACGCGCGCCATCACCCACCGGATCGCCTACGGTGTGCGCAGCGGCGTCTACCAGCCCGCCCAGGTCCTCGCCGTCACCTTCACCGCCCGCGCCGCCGGCGAGATGCGCGGCCGGCTGCGCGAGCTCGGCGCCGAGGGCGTCCAGGCCCGCACCTTCCACTCCGCCGCCCTGCGCCAGCTCCAGTACTTCTGGCCGCGCGCCGTCGGCGGGCCGGTGCCGCAGCTGGTGGAGCGCAAGGTCCAGCTGGTCGCCGAGTCCGCCGGCCGCTGCGGCCTGCGGGTCCAGCGCACCGAGCTGCGCGACCTCACCGCCGAGATCGAGTGGGCCAAGGTCACCCAGATCGGCCCCGACGACTACCCCGCCGCGGTCCAGAAGTCCGGCCGCGAGGCCCCGCGGGACCCTGCCGAGACCGCCCAGGTCTACCGCGTCTACGAGGAGACCAAGAGCCGCCGCGGCGTCATCGACTTCGAGGACGTCCTGCTGCTGACCGCCGCCATCCTGGAGGACCGGCCGGACATCGCCGACCAGGTGCGCGCCCAGTACCGGCACTTCACCGTCGACGAGTACCAGGACGTCTCGCCGCTCCAGCAGCGGCTGCTCGACCGGTGGACCGGCCCCGGCGGCGGCGCCAGCCTCTGCGTGGTCGGCGACGCCAGCCAGACGATCTACTCGTTCACCGGCGCCACCCCCGACTACCTGCTGAACTTCCGCAGCCGCCACCCCGAGGCGACGGTCGTCAAGCTGGTCCGCGACTACCGCTCCACCCCGCAGGTCGTCCACCTCGCCAACGGGCTGCTCGCCCAGGCCCGCGGCGAGGCCGCCCGGCACCGGCTCGAACTGATCTCCCAGCGCGAGGCCGGCCCCGAGCCGGTCTACGCCGAGTACGAGGACGAGCCGACCGAGGCCGAGACCACCGCCCGCCGGATCCAGGAGCTGCTCGCGGCCGGCGTGCGGGCCAGCGAGGTCGCCGTGCTGTTCCGCACCAACGGCCAGTCCGAGGTCTACGAGCAGGCGCTCGCCGACGTCGGCGTCTCCTACCAGCTCAAGGGCGCCGAGCGGTTCTTCGAGCGGCCCGAGGTGCGCGACGCCGGGGTGCTGCTGCGGGGCGCCGCCCGGGCCGGCTCCGACCCGCTCACCGACGGCGCCCCCGGCCTCGCCGCGCAGGTCCGCGCGGTGCTCGCCACCCGGGGCTTCACCCCCGAGCCGCCGGCCGGCTCCGGCGCGGTGCGCGAGCGCTGGGAGTCGCTGGCCGCGCTGGTCCGGCTCGCCGAGGAGTTCGAGCGCACCCGGACCGCGGCCGGGGAGAGCGCCGACCTCGCCGCGTACGTCGCCGAGCTGGACGCCCGCGCCGCCGCCCAGCACGCCCCCGCCGTCGAGGGCGTCACGCTGGCCTCGCTGCACGCCGCCAAGGGCCTGGAGTGGGACGCCGTCTTCCTGGTCGGCCTCACCGAGGGCACCATGCCGATCATCTACGCCAAGACCGACGAGCAGGTCGAGGAGGAGCGCCGGCTGCTGTACGTCGGCGTCACCCGCGCCCGCAAGCACCTCTCGCTCTCCTGGGCGCTCTCCCGCTCCCCGGGCGGCCGGGCCAGCCGCAAGCCCACCCGCTTCCTGGACGGCCTGCGGCCGGGCTCCGGCGCGCCGGGGGCACGCGGCGGGAGCCGGGGCGGGCGCGGCGGCGTCGAGCCGGGCGAGCGCTCCGCCGGGCGGCGGGTCCGCGGGCCGGTCAAGTGCCGGGTCTGCGAGCGGGTGCTCACCGAGGCGGTCGAGCGCAAGCTGCGGCGCTGCGAGAGCTGCCCGTCCTCGATGGACGAGGCGCTGTACGAGCGGCTGCGCGAGTGGCGGGCCGGGCAGGCGAAGAAGCAGGGCGCGCCGGCCTACGTCGTCTTCACCGACGCGACGCTCATGGCGATCGCCGAGGACGTTCCCTCGACCCGGCAGGAGCTGGCGGTGATCTCGGGGGTCGGCGCCATGAAGCTGGACAAGTACGGGGCCGCCGTGCTGTCGTTGTGTGCGGGGGAGGAGCCCGAGGAGGATCCGGTCGACGTCGAGGACGGCGATCCGGGCGAACCGGCCTGAGCCGGTCCGGGGCGTTGGGAGCAGGCGCTTCGAGGCGCTTCGGAACTCGTCGGGGAACTCGCCGGAAAAATAGTTTGCGCGCTGTACCGGGAGCGCAATAGCCTGCCGGAGCGGTCAAGGGGACGCGATCGCACGGGGTGACGCCTGTGCCGTGTTCTCCTGCGCCTAACAGCGTGCACCGCACCATTCAGCTTCATCTGCACCACGCTTCACCTGCACCACCGAGACAGACATCCGAACAGTTCGGAGCCCGGGAGACCAGGCTCCGCGAGACGCCGAGAGGAGGCGAAGACAGTGGAAACCATCATGATCACCAAACTGACTGGCCAGACCGTCGTCGCTGCCTCCCTGCGTGCCGCCCGCCTGCGGGCCCTCGCCGAACTGGGCGGAACCGGTCTGGGTCTCGACGCCACCGGTGTCTCCGTCGTCCCCGCTTCCCTCGGCTCCGCTGTCAGTGGTCTTGGACACACTGATCTCTGCAGCACGGGCCTCAGGGGCGGTATCGACGGCACCTCTGTCGAGACCGGTCTGTCCCGTGACTGGGCGTCGGTCGGCACGTCGCGCTCCCTGCGTGATGAGCGACCGACCAAGGCACCGAAGGCGGCCGTAGCCGCCGCCATTCATGGCGGCTATGCGCAGGTCATCGGTGCCGGAAACGCCCAGAAGCAGAACGAGCAGCAGATCAACAAGCAGGCCATGGCCGCCTTTACGGGCGCCACGGCCATCCGGATGCGGGCCTTCCGCGGGCCTGAACCCTGGAGAGAACGAACCTGAGTCAGCCTCAGGTCGGCACCTCCAGGGCCGCGGAACCCGTCACACCGGGATCCGCGGCCCTTCTGTTTTGTCCGGTACGCAAGACCACCCAGGCCCCCCGGGGCCTCCGGCCCAGCCCCACCAGCCAGCTGAGCCGGACCCACTGAAAAGACGAGGAAGACGCCCACAGTGTCCACGGTCATCACGCCGCCCATCCCGTCCGTACCGCCGACAGACCAGACCACCAAGGCCGACCAGGCCGACCCCCCGGAGGTATCCCTGATGCAGCTCACCTCGATCGACCAGGCCGAGGCGCTCGGTCTTCCCATCCCGTGCCGCGCCTTCGACCCGGAGGTCTTCTTCGCCGAGACGCCCGCCGACGTCGAGTACGCGAAGTCCCTCTGCGGCACCTGCCCGGTCAAGGAGGCCTGCCTGGCCGGCGCGCTGGAGCGGCGCGAGCCGTGGGGCGTCTGGGGTGGCGAGCTCTTCGTCCAGGGCGTCGTCGTGGCCCGCAAGCGGCCGCGTGGCCGTCCGCGCAAGACCGAGGTCGCGGCGTGAACCCCGTGCTCGGAGCCAAGGCCGTCCGCCGGGGAGAGCAGCCCCCGCTGGACAGCGTCCTTCGCCGCTCCGTGCGAACCGCCGCCGCCAAGGCTGACGCAGCCCGCACCGTCCACTTCCCCACGTCGCACCACGAGCAGGACCACCACATGACCGCCGCCGCCATCGATCCGACCGTCCGCGCCGAGCAGACCAACGAACTTCAGATCCAGAACAGGACCCTCGAAATGCAACTTCTCCACGAATCCCTGGCCCGGGCGCATATGCAAGAGCGCCTCCAGGAGGCCGAGCACGAACGGCTCGTCTCCCGGGTCGCCAAGGCCCAGCGGCTCAGGCAGAAGGCCGAGCGGGCCTCGCTGCGGGCCCGCAAGGCCATCGCCGTCGCGCTGATGTAGGCGCCGGCGCAGTACCGCTTCACCCCCGTCGTGCCGCAGGCCGCCCCCCATCCGGGGAGCGGCCTGCGGCCGTTGGGGCCCGGCTCAGCCCTTCTTCGCCGGCTCGCTCTTCCTGGCCGTGGCGCGCTTCCTCGGCGACGCGGGCTGCGCCTGCCCGGCGGGCTGCTCCGCGAACTCCGGCAGCCACCGCAGCATCTCCGCCCGGAAGGGTGCGTTGGCGCCGAGCTGGCAGAGCACCCCGATGGTGCTCAGGGTGACCCGGTGGATCAGCAGGTACGCCGGGGGCAGGTTGAGCTGCTTGCCCAGGTTGTAGGCGGGCGAGCGCGGATCGGCGATCCGGGCCGCCTGGGCCCGCATCCACGTCCGGGTGAAGTGGAAGGTGTCCACCGCGGCCGGCTCGATGATCGGCACCAGGTAGTCCAGCACCGCGTCCGGGTCCAGCTCGATCGAGGGCTTGACGAAGCCCTCCTCGCGCAGCATCTCCAGCACGCCCGCCGCGTCACCCGCCAGCGCCATCCGCAGTGAGGCCCCGATCGGCGCGGGCAGCCCGCCCGGCAGCCGGTCGACGGTGCCGAAGTCCAGCACGCCGAGCCGCCAGCCGGACGCCGGTCCGTCGTCCTTCAGCAGGCGGAAGTTGCCCGGGTGCGGGTCGGCGTGGAGCAGGCCGGTCCGCGACGGACCCGCGAAGAGGAAGCGGGCCAGCAACTGCCCGGCCCGGTCGCGCTCCTCCTGGGTGCCGTCCGCGATCACCTCGGCCAGCGGGGTGCCGTCCATCCACTCGGTGACCAGCACCTGGTCGGCCTGCGCCACCACGCCGGGCACCGCGATGTCCGGATCGCCCGCGAACTCCTCGGCGTGCCGGCGCTGGGCCTGCGCCTCCAGCTCGTAGTCCAGCTCCTCCGAGACGCGCTCGCGCAGCTCGATGATCAGCGGCTTGATGTCCAGACCAGGGATGAGCGGGCCGAGCAGCCAGGCCACCCGGCTCAGCTGGGAGAGGTCCGCCAGCAGCGCGTCGCCCGCGCCCGGGTACTGGACCTTGACCGCTACCTCGCGGCCGTCGTGCCAGATCGCCCGGTGCACCTGGCCGATCGACGCGGCGGCGGCCGGCCGGTCGTCGAACTCCCGGAACAGCTCGCGCCAGTTCTCGCCCAGCCGCTGGGTGAGCGCCGTGTGCACCTTGGCCGCGGGCATCGGGGGAGCGGCGTCCTGCAGCTTGGTCAGCGCGGCCCGGTACGGCCCGGCGACCTCCTCCGGCAGTGCGGCCTCGAAGACGGACAGCACCTGCCCGAACTTCATCGCCCCGCCCTTGAGCTCGCCCAGGACCTTGAACAGCTGGTCCGCGGTGGCCTGCTGGAGCTCGGCCGTCACCACGTCCGCCGAGCGCCCCCCGATCCGCCTGCCCAGCCCGAGCGTGGCCCGGCCGGCGATCCCCAGCGGCAGGGCGGCGAGTCGTGCCGTGCGGGTCACTGCCTTGCGCGGAAGATCGCTCACCCGGGTCTCCAATTCACACGCCGTCGGCACCCCGCCGTCGGGGGCCGACCGTCACTACGCCATTGTGCCCGTTCGTCACGCCGGTCCCGGCCGCATTTCCTGACCCGTTCGGCGCGGCCCGCCGGCCCGGGCGGCCCGGCGTCGGTGCCCGTCATCGGCCGGGGCCGGCCTGCTCCCGGCCGGGGCCGCGTCCCACACCGCCGTGAGCGCCCGCCGTCGAAGGCGTCGCCGACGGCCCGGTGGCAGCCCGGTTCACCCCGTCCAGGGGTGGCCGGCGCAGCCCCGACCAGGCCGTTGCCGCGGGTGGTCCGCCCAATGCGCCGCCATGTGATCCAGGTCACCAGAAAGAAGTCCGGTGGGAGCGATGATTTCCGGGCGGCGCGACGGTCTTCATTGCCGTAAGTCCGAAGCGAGAGAGAAGCGAGCCCCCCATGCGCATCGTGATCAGCGAGTTCATCAGCCTCGACGGCGTCGTGCAGGCGCCCGGCGGCCCGCAGGAGGACACCGACGGCGGCTTCGCCCACGGCGGTTGGACCCACCAGTTCTTCGACCCGGAGGTGATGGGCGGTGTCATCGGCGAGGCGATGGCCGGCACCGAGGCCCTGCTGTTCGGCCGCCGCACCTGGCAGACCATGGCCGGCGCCTGGCCCGAGCGGGCCGGCGACCCGTTCGCCGACCAGATGAACGCCATTCGCAAGTACGTGGTGACCGGAACGCTCGCCGACTCCGAGCTGAGCTGGAGCAACACCACCCGCATCGCCGGCGACGAGGCCGTCGAGCGGATCCGCGAGCTGCGTGCGACCGCCGGCGGTGACCTGTCGGTCATGGGCAGCCCCACCCTCGTGCGCACCCTGCTGAGCGAGGGCCTGTTCGACGAGCTGCGCCTCATGATCATGCCGGTCGTCCTCGGCGGCGGAAAGACGATCTTCCCGGCCGACGGCACGCTCCGCACCCTCGAACTGGTCTCCACCATCACCAGCAAGACCGGCGTCAACATCTGCACCTACCGGCCGGTGGCGAACTCCTAGGTTCTGGCCGGGGGCCGGGGGCCGGGGGCCGGGGGCCGGGGGCCGTGCCCCCGGCGTGCCGGTGTCGCCCGCACGGTTGACCGGGCAACACCAAGGGGCGCCCGCCCGCCGGTTGAGGGGTCGGGCCGCTCCTCCCCGTCGGGGCCCTCAGCCCTGACGCGCGAGCGGGGCCGGGCGGCCGGTGGTCGTGCTCTCCGACGCCGTGTCGATCACCTCGTCCAGGACGTCGCGGGAGCGCACCAGATCGGTGATCATGCGGTTGATGCGGTCGCGCTCCGCGGTGAGCTCGTCGACCAGCTCCGGAGTGGCGATCTCGTTC
This sequence comes from Kitasatospora sp. NPDC032757, assembly GCF_055579305.1. Taxonomy (NCBI): domain Bacteria; kingdom Bacillati; phylum Actinomycetota; class Actinomycetes; order Kitasatosporales; family Streptomycetaceae; genus Kitasatospora; species Kitasatospora sp. NPDC032757. The sequence goes on from NZ_JBVINN010000004.1 coordinate 197,974, forward strand.
GGCCGGCCGTCCGCATCCCTCATGCAGGGCAGCAGTTGGGCGATCTTCCTGCTGTTCAGGCCTGCGGCGTAGAGCGTCTGGATGCGTACGACGCGGTCGACCGCCCAGTCGCCGTAGTCCCGGTGGCCGCCGGGGGTGCGCTCCGCACGCAGCAGTCCCTGCGTCTCGTAGTAGCGCAGGGAACGCTCGCTCACCCCGCTGCGTCGGGCCAGCTCACCGATCCGCATTCCTCGCCCCCGTATGACGACTTGAATCTGACGCTGATGTCAACTTCTACCATGCCGGCATGACGAGCACACCGGCTATGAAGGAGACGGCGATGAGCGACCTGACCGGCAAGGTGGCACTGGTGACCGGGGGCAGCCGCGGGATCGGTGCGGCGATAGCAAAGCGGCTGGCCGAGGAGGGGGCGGCGGTCGCGCTGACCTACGTCCGGGCGGCGGACCAGGCGCGCGAGGTCGCCGGGCGGATCGAGGCCGGCGGGGGGAGGGCCGCGGTCATCCAGGCCGACCTGGCCCATCCTGACGCCGCGGCGCAGGCGGTGGAGCAGACGGTACGGAAGCTGGGCCGCATCGACATCCTGGTGAACAACGCGGGCTTCCTCACCTACGGCCCGCTCGCCGAGGTGTCCGCCGCGGAACTGGACCGGGTGCTCGCCGTGGACGTCCGGTCCGTGTTCCTGGCGGCCCAGGCCGCCGCCCGGCACATGGGCGACGGCGGGCGGATCATCAGCATCGGCTCGTGCTTCAACGGGCGTGTCCCCGGCTCGAACTTCGTCCTGCAGGCGATGGCCAAATCCGCGCTCGTCGGGCTGACCAGGGGGCTTGCCCGGGAGCTGGGGCCGCTCGGGATCACCGCCACCATCGTGGACCCGGGCCCGATCGACACCGGCATGAACCCGGCCGACGGCGAGAGCACCGGCTTCCAGCGTTCCCTCACCGCCCTGGGGCGGTACGGCGAGGCCGAGGACGTCGCCGCCGCGGTGGCCTACCTGGCGGGGCGCGGCGGCCGCTACGTCACCGGCACCGCCCTCGCGGTGGACGGCGGGTACACCACCTGACGGCAAGGCTCCCAACCGATCCACGCGGTCGGCCGGTTGGCTCCGCCTCACCCCGGTGGCAGCGGCTGCCAGAGGCAGCCGCAGTCGGGGTGCCCCTTCAGCCGCAGACGGCGGCTCATCCCGTCCGCGGCCGAGACCTCGCACCAGCCGTCCACGCTCGGGGGCCGGATGCCGTCGAGGTGGAGCTGGACGTGGAGGGCGGCGAGGCCGGCGACGGTGGTGGCGAGGGCGGTGTCGCCGGCCGGGGTGCGGGCCCGGCCGGGGCCGTCGTCCGCGAGCTGGGCGAGCACCCGGGGCCAGGCGGCGTCCTCGTCCTCCCGCGCCAGCACCAGGCAGTGGCCGCAGGCCGAGGCGCCGGGGAGCACCAGCGGGCCGACCACACCGATCTCCTCCACCACCCCGACGTACAGGTGCGGGATCCCGGAGCGCAGCAGCTCCTTGGCCGCGTACGTGCCGCCGGCGAAGGCGCCGCTGCCGTCCCGGGGTGCCAGCACCACGAGGTCGGGCGGCCGCTGCTCCCGGCAGCGGCGCGCGTTCGGCACGAGCCGACGGCCGGAGGCCCGGTGGACGGCCTCACCGGCGGCGGTGGTGCGCAGCCGCCCGACGTCGGAGGGCGGGAGCCCGGCGGGGGAGCAGTCGCCGGGGCTGACCCGGCCGCTGTCCGTGACCCTGACCGTACCCGCGCCGCCCGCCGCGAGGACGGCGGCGATCGCGGCCCCGACCCGGCCGGCGCCGCGGACCTCGATCCGCCGGTCGGCCCGCCGGGCGAGGACGGCGGGCCCGGCGCCGGGCCCGGAGTGGACCAGGGAGAGCGAGGCGAGGTCGGGCCCGAGCAGCTCGCGCAGTGGCTGGGGGAAGCGGGCCAGTGCGGCGCCGGTGGCGTCGGCGTCGTCGAGCAGCCCGGTCTGCTCCAGCGTGTCGAGCAGCGTCTCGGCGGGCTCGCGCCCGAGGCCGACCCGTTCGCCGGCCTCCAGCAGCGAGGGCCGGTCGTGCGTCCCGTCGAGCAGCCCGAGGAAGTCGCAGAGGGTCTTGTCGGCGTGTTCGAGCACCCCGGCGAAGCGCTGGACGGTACCGAACTGCAAGGTCTCGGAGTCCCGCCAGCTGCGGGAGAGGGCGGGCTTCAGCAGAAGGCGCACGGCAGTTTTCCTTCCGATCGTTTCCGGACGGCCGACGGCAGCATGCCCGATCGGCCGGACATCGTGCGGTGCGTTGTCCACAGGCGCAGCCCCATGATCGGATGATCTGTTCGCACCCCTTGTGGATAACTTTCCGTCCGGGCCAGGGTCGGATTCCGGACACCTTCTGTCGGCCTTTCGTTCCCGATCACTCCACGAAAGATTTCGGCCATGGCAGCGGACTTCTGCCAGTGCTACCGGGTAACGTCGTGTGCCATGGCAGCCGAACGGGACTCCCATCCCCCGGCGTCGCGTCGGCGTGCCCGTGCAGCGTCCGGGTCGCAGGTGGCGGCGCCGAGCACGCGCGGGCGCCCGGACCAGCGGCCGACGTCCTCGGAACCACCGCAGCCCCCTCCGCGGGTGGAGGGGGCTGCGGAGAGCCGTGGCGAGAAGCCGCACCTCGACCGCTCGCGGGTCGAGGTCCGCCGCAGCGCCCGCCGCAGCCGGACGGTCTCCGCGTACCGCGAGGGAGACCGCACCATCGTGCTGATCCCGGCCCGGATGTCGCATGCGGAGGAGCAGCGCTGGGTCGCCCAGATGCTGGAGAAGCTGGCCGCCCAGGAGAGCCGGCGGGTGCTGGGCGACGACGCGCTGGCGGCGCGGGCGCGCGAGCTGTCCGCCGCCTATCTCGGCAACCGGGCCAAGCCCGTCCAGGTCCGCTGGGTCACCAACCAGAACTCGCGCTGGGGCTCCTGCACCCCCAGCGAGCGGACGATCCGGCTCTCGCACCGCCTCCAGGGCATGCCCGAGTACGTCGTCGACTACGTGCTGCTGCACGAGCTGGCCCATCTGCTGGTGCCGGACCACGGCCCGTCGTTCTGGGCGCTGCTGGAGGCCTATCCGCGGACGGAGCGGGCCCGCGGCTACCTGGAGGGCGTGGTCTCGGCGGCCCGGCTGCCGCACATCCCCGGGGCCCGGCACGCGGGCTGCCCGCCGGAGCCCGACCCGGCCGGCTCCTGCGGCTGAACGCCCAGCAACGAGAAGGGGGCACGGACCTGACGGTCCGCGCCCCCTCGTCATGCCTTCACACCAATCTCAGGCGGTCAGCTTCCGCGCCCGCGCGACCAGGTCGCGCACCGAGTGATCGGTCAGCTCGGGCAGGCGGTCGTAGTCGAACCAGCGCAGGTCCAGCGACTCCTCGCTGATCAGCTCCTGTGCTCCCGGCGGGGCCACCGCGATGTACTGGACGTCCAGGTGGGTGTTCTCCGGGCGGTCCTTGCCGGTGCAGCGGACCTGGTGCCGGTCGAGCTTGGCCGGCACCGGCAGGCCGTCGACGGTCAGCAGGGCGAGGTCCGGGATGCCGGACTCCTCGGTGGCCTCGCGCAGCGCGGCGGCGGCGAGGTCCCGGTCGCCGGGCTCGCAGTGGCCGCCCATCTGCAGCCACATGCCGACCTTGGGGTGCAGGGTCAGCAGCACCCGCCCGGCGGCCGGGTCGACCACGGCCGCGCTGGCGGTGATGTGGGCGGGCAGGCAGGACCGGAACAGGCCTTCGGGCTGTTCGGCCAGGTGGTTCAGGTAGTCGCGACGCAACTGCTCCTGGTCCGGGTCGGCGGGCTGCCAGTGGCTCAGGGTGCGGACGGCGTCCGCGTGCAGGGCGGACGCGCCCGTCTCGGTGAGCGTCATGCGGTGGGCTCGCCCTTCCCGTTCTCGTCGTCGTTCTTCTGCTCGGGGCCGGGCTTCTGCTCGGGGCCGGGCTTTGCGAGGTCCGGCTTCGAGCCGCCGGCGCCACCGGCGGCCCCGCCCGCGGCCGCCTCGCCGAGCAGCTTGTCGATCGCGTCGAAGTCGATGCCGCCCTCCAGGCCGCCGGCCGTGTCCCGGTGCACGAAGGCGTCCGGGTCGTCCAGGTCGGCGGCGGTGGGGAGCATGTCGGGGTGCTGCCAGAGGTCGTCGCGGCCCTCGACGCCGCGGGCGTCGGCGAGCAGCGCCCAGAGCCGGGCGGCGTCGCGCAGCCGGCGCGGGCGCAGCTCCAGGCCGACCAGGGTGGCGAAGGTCTGCTCGGCGGGCCCGCCGGCCGCGCGGCGGCGGCGGACGGTCTCGCGCAGCGCGCCGGCCTGCGGCAGGTGCGGCTCGGCGGCGGCGTGCACGACGGCGTCGACCCAGCCCTCGACCAGCGCGAGCGCCGTCTCCAGGCGGGCGAGCGCGGCCTTCTGCTCGGGGGTGTCCTCGGGCTGGAGCAGGCCGCCGGCCAGCGCCTCCTGGAGTGCCTCGGGGTTGCTCGGGTCGAGCTGGCCGGCCAGCTCCTCCATCCGGGAGGTGTCGACCTTGATGCCGCGCGCATAGGCCTCGACGGCGCCGAACAGGTGGGCGCGCAGCCACGGCACGTGGGCGAAGAGGCGCTGGTGGGCGGCCTCGCGCAGGGCCAGGTAGAGCCGGACCTCGTCGGCGGGCACGTTCAGGCCCTCGCCGAACTCGGCGATGTTCTGGGGCAGCAGCGCGGCCTTGCCGGCCGGGGCGAGCGGCAGGCCGATGTCGGTGGAGCCGACCACCTCGGCGGCGAGCGCGCCGAGCGCCTGGCCGATCTGGGTGCCGAACATGGCGCCGCCCATCGAGCGCATCATGCCCATCAGCGGGCCGGCCATGGACTGCATCTCCTCGGGCAGCACGCCGCCCATGGCGTTGCCGACCCGCTCGGCGACCGGGTCGACCAGGTCCTTCCAGACCGGGAGGGTGGCCTCGATCCACTCGGCCCGGCTCCAGGCGACGGCGGTGCCGGCGCCGGAGGGGAACTCGGTGGCGCCGTCCAGCCAGAGGTCGGCGAGCCGGACGGCCTCGGCGACGGCCGAGCGCTCGGCGGCGCCGACCGACCGGTCCTTGGACTTGCCCTCGGCGGGTTCGGCGACGACGGTCTGGCGGGCGATGTCCTTGGCGAGGTCCCAGTTCACCGGGCCGCCCTCGAAGGAGAGCATCTGTCCGAGCTGCTGGAAGGCGGCGCCGAGGTCGTTGGGGTTGAGCCCGCCGAACATCGCGGCGAACGGGTTGTCGGCGCCACCGGGCGCGCCGGGGACACCGGGGCCGCCGGGCATTCCCATGCCGAACAGCGCGCCGAACGGGTTTCCGGCGAAGCCGAAGGACTGCGGGCCGCCCTGCTCCCCGCCCTGGTCCTTCTTCGCCGGCTCCTCGCCGGGCTTGCCCTTGGCGTCCTCGGGCTTGGCCTTGCCGTCCTCGGGCTCCTCTGGCGGAACGCCGAATCCGAAGGGAAGGTCGCTCACGGGGTCCTCGATCCGGTCGGCCGTCATGCGGGTGGTGGCGGGAAAGTCTGCACGCCCGGGGCGGTCGGCGGAGTGGGGGACTCCCGGCCGGTGGGCGGCTCCCGCGAGGCTGGTCCGCGCCGGGTGCACCGCCGGGCCTTAGCCTCGGGCAGGATGGACGTACGTGACACACGTACGTACGCACATAAGCTAACCGTGGAGGATGGCCGGTGAGTTCCCCGCCTTCGGACGTTCGCTCTGGGCTGACCGGAGGAGAGGACGCCCCGGACATCACGGCGTCGCCGCCTCCAGCCTACGGCGGCAAGCCGCTGACCGTGGCAGTGACGGGCGCCGCCGGCGTCCTGGGTGAGCGGGTCGCGGCCCGCCTCGTGGCCTCGCCGGGGGTGAAGAAGGTCCTCGCGGTCGACGACCGCCGGGGCGAGGTGCCGGGCGTGCAGTGGCGCGTCCTGGACGTCCGCGACCCGGCGGTGGCCGAGCGGCTCGCCGGGGTGGACGTGGTCGTCCACCTGGCGATGGACCTCGGCATGGAGTCCGACCCGCGCGCCCGCAGCGCCTACAACGTGCGCGGCGCGCAGACCGTGCTGACCGCGGCCGCGGCGGCCGGCGTGAACCGGGTGGTGCTCTGCACCTCGGCGATGGTCTACGGCGCGCTGGCCGACAACGAGGTGCCGCTGGCCGAGGACTCGGAGCTGCGGGCCACCGAGGAGGCCTCGCTGGTCGGGGACCTGCTGGAGATCGAGCGCCTGGCCCGGCGGGCCCCGCGCGCCCACCCGGGGCTCCAGGTGACGGTGCTGCGTCCTGCCGTGGTGGTCGGGCCGGGCATCGACACCGTGCTGACCCGGCACTTCGAGGCGCCGCGGCTGCTGGTGGTGGCCGGCTCCCGGCCGTGCTGGCAGTTCTGCCACGTGGACGACCTGGCGGCGGCGCTGGAGTACGCGGCGCTGGGCCTGGTCGAGGGCGAGGTGACGGTCGGCTGCGACGGCTGGCTGGAGCAGGAGGACGTGGAGCGCCTGTCGGGAATCCGGCGGATGGAGCTGCCGGCCTCGCTGGCGCTGGGCACCGCGGCCCGGCTGCACCGCCTCGGCCTGACCCCGGCCCCGGCGGGGGACCTCGCGTACACCATGTACCCGTGGGTGGTCTCCGGCAGCCGGCTGCACGAGGCGGGCTGGCGGCCGGCCTACACCAACGAGCAGGTGCTGGCCGAGCTGCTGGCGCAGGTCTCCGGCAAGCACGCGGTGGCCGGGCGGCGGCTGGGCGGCAAGGAGGCCGCCACCAGCCTGGGCGCGGCCGGGGCGACGGTGGCGCTGGTCGGTACGGCGGCGCTGGTCCGCCGGGCGCGCAAGCGGCGCCGCTTCTGAGACCGCCGGGGCGGCGGGAATCCCGGGAGCGTGGCGTCCGGGCCTGCCCGCACGCCTCTGGCCCCGGCGCCATGGGCTGACCAACGCCACTTTCTCACGATGCGAAATTTCGCAATCGTGATACGGAAGCCCCTTGCCCGAAACCACTCGGGATGGGGAATCATGGGGTCATGTCCGAGAACCACGACCCCATCCGCCTGCTCGCCATCCGCGACACCCCGCTCTCGCTCGACGAGGTGTACGAGGCGGTCGGCGACGACGCGGCCGGCGGTACGACCGTCTTCGTCGGGACGGTCCGTGACCACGACGGCGGCAAGTCGGTCGCCGCGCTGGAGTACAGCTGCCACCCCACGGCCGAGGCGGAGATGCGCCGGATCGCCGAGAAGATCGTCGCGGACTTCCCGGTCCGGGCGCTCGCCGCGGTCCACCGGATCGGCCGGCTGGAGGTCACCGACAAGGCCGTGATCGTGGCCGTCTCCTGTGCCCACCGCGGTGAGGCGTTCACCGCCGCCCGCCGGCTGATCGACGACCTCAAACACGAGGTGCCGATCTGGAAGCACCAGGTCTTCGCCGACGGCGAGGAGGAGTGGGTCGGTGCGGGCAACTGCTGACCTGCTACAACACTGCTGACACGCAGGCGCGCCGTGCTCTCACTCGAACGGGTGTGGTCCGGTACGCCGAATACTCCCTGGCAGTGAGCCGATCGGCTGTCCCGTAACCCGGATGGCGCCGCCCGCGTTGTCCGCCGGGGTGGTTAATCTGCTCATAGGCACGACGAGCTGGGAGTACTGACATGGCTGCGCTCGCCTGGTTGATCATTCCGGTTGTCGCCGCCCTGCTCGCCACGGTGTGGGCGGGCTGGGCCCAGCGGGCCCCGAGGGCCACCGGGGACCCCGCCTCACTCGCGGAGCACCGGCGCTTCATGGCCGCGATGGAACGCAGCACCGCCGGTGCCGGCCAGGGCGAGGGCTCCGGCCGGTAGCCCGGCGGGCGCCGCGTCAGCGGCGTCCCGTACTGTCGATGCATGCCACGCCGCTCTGCGACGATGCTCGCCGCCACCCTGCTGCTCATAGCGCTGCTCTGCGCCTCGGTGCTGATGAAGGTGCCGTACACGGAGATGAGCCCGGGCCCGACGTACAACACGCTCGGCGTGCAGGAGAAGACGGGCACGCCGGTGATCACCATCACCGGCCACGAGTCGTACCCGGTCAGCGGGCACCTCAACATGACGACCGTCCAGGTCACCGGGGCGCGGTACGAGCCGAGTCTGGTCAACGCGGTGGTCGGCTGGCTCCGGGACGACGTCCTGGTGGTGCCGCACGACAACGTCTACCCCCAGGGGCAGAGCGACGCGGAGGCCAAGAAGCAGAACGCCGAGGAGTTCGCGCTCTCCGAGGACCACGCGCGGACGGCGGCGCTCACCCAGCTCGGCATCCCGATCGGCAGCGAGCTGATCGTCCAGTCGGTCACCGCCGGCGCCCCCGCGGAGGGCAGGCTGCACGCCGGCGACCGGATCATCGCGGTCGACGGCACCCCGGTCAGCGACGCGGACGGCGTCGCCAAGGCGGTCACCAAGCACCAGCCGGGCGAGTCGGTGGTCTTCACCGTGGTGCCGATGGTCAAGGACGGCGGCAAGGCCGACCCGGCGGCGGCCCGGACCGACATCACCGTGCCGACCGTGAAGTCCCCGGACACCGGCGGCGCGATGGTCGGCATCCGCCCCGGGATCCGGCACACCTACCCGTTCCAGATCGACATCGGCCTGCAGGACGTCGGCGGGCCGAGCGCCGGGCTGATGTTCTCGCTCGGCATCATCGACAAGCTGACGCCCGAGGACCTCACCGGCGGCAAGTTCGTCGCGGGCACCGGCACCATCGACGACAGTGGCAAGGTCGGCCCGATCGGGGGGATATCGATGAAGCTGATCGCCGCCCGCGACGCCGGCGCCGAGTACTTCTTCACCCCGGCCGCCAACTGTGCGGAGGCGGGCAAGAACACCCCGTCCGGGCTGACCCTCGTCAAGGCCGAGACGCTGGACGGCGCGATGAAGTCGCTGGAGCAGATCCGCTCCGGGCAGACCTCCGCGCTGCCGTCCTGCGCCAAGTAGCGGCCGCCCCGCACCGAGCGGGGGCGGCGCGCAGGAGCGACTAGGAGAAGGTCGCCAGCAGGGCCTCGGTCAGGCCCGGGACCAGGTCGGGGCCGGTCAGCACCTCGCGGGCGACGTCCTTGGACCGCAGCCGCAGCGCGATCTCCCTCTTGCCGTTGCGCAGCACGGCGGCGGTGATCCGCACCTCCTCGCGCTTCGGGTGGTTGGCCACCCACTCGGCGAGCTGGGCGTCGGACGCGTTGCGCGGGCGGGACTGCTCGGAGCCCGGCGGCAGCATCAGCCGCTCGACCACCAGGGCGCAGCCGGCCACGGCGTCGGGCCAGGCGATGGTGCCGAGGAACTTGTCCAGTTCCATGCCGGCCGGCAGTTCGTCCTGCTCGACCGGGGTGAGACCGGGCTCCTCGCTGTCGCCGAGGCCGAGCTGTTCGGCGATCCGCGGGTCGGCCTTGCGCAGCGCGGCGCTGTCCACCAGGGCGAACAGCCGGGCCGGGAGGTCCCAGCCGAGGGTGGCGGCGTACTCGTCGATCTCCAGGGCGGCCCGGGTCAGCGGGGTCGCGGCCGGGAGCTTGGAGACGTCGTCGGGGGAATTGGTGGCATCGGACATGTCCCAATCCTCACATGCCGGGCGCCCCGGGCGGTGCCACCGGCGGCTCGGGGTGGTGGTGACGCCGTCGCGGCGGCCGCCGCCGGGGGCGCCCGCCTAACGCTGTCGTAACCGTCTGCTAACGGCGGGAACTCGGCTAAAGCCTGGTTAAGTTGCACTGACGACCGACCGATTCCAGACGACACAGCTGAGGTGCCCCGTGGTATTCCAGATGCCGGAACGCTCAGGGCCGGGATTCCGGCGCAGGGTAGGCCCGCCCTCCCGGCGCGCGCGGGTGCTCCTGCTGACCCTGGGCGTACTCGCGGTGCTCTTCCTGCTGTTCGTCATGTTCGCCGGATTCTGGACGGACTGGCTCTGGTTCAGGTCGGTCCACTACTCCTCGGTGTTCACCACCCAGCTGTGGACGAAGATCGGCCTGTTCGCCGTCTTCGGCTTGCTGATGGCGGTGATCGTCGGCTTCAACGTCTGGCTGGCGCACCGGCTGCGGCCGCCGCTGTCGGCGATGTCGGCGGAGCAGCAGAGCCTGGACCGTTACCGGTCCGGGCTGGCGCCGTTCAAGCGCTGGGCGCTCATCGGGGTTTCGCTGGTGATCGGCCTGGTGGCGGGCGCCGCGGCGTCCGGCCAGTGGCGGACGTGGCTGCTCTGGACCAACGAGACGTCCTTCGGCGTCAAGGACGCCCAGTTCGGCATGGACGTCTCGTTCTACGCCTTCGAGCTGCCGTTCTACGAGTTCCTGCTGGGCTTCGCGTTCAGTGCGGTGATCGTCTCGCTGCTGGCCTCGGTGCTGGTGCACTACCTGTACGGGGGCCTGCGGCTGCAGGGACCGGGCCGCCGGGCCAGTGCCGGCGCGCAGGGCCACCTGGCTGTGCTGCTCGGCGTGTTCGTGCTGCTGAAGGCGGTCGCGTACTGGCTGGACCGGTACGCGCTGGCGGTGAAGACCGGCTCGTACAAGGGCGTCACCGGCTGGACCGGGCTGCGCTACGTGGACGCCAACGCGTTCCTGCCGGCCAAGACCATCCTGTTCTTCGTCGCGATCATCTGCGCGGTGCTGTTCTTCCTGACCCCGGTCCGCCGCACCTGGGCCCCGGCCCTGATCGGCCTCGGGCTGATGGTGCTCTCGGCGGTGCTGATCGGCGGCGTGTACCCGGCGATCGTGCAGCAGTTCCAGGTCAAGCCGAACGAGCAGGCCAAGGAGACGCCGTACATCCAGAAGAACATCGACGCGACGCGGAAGGCGTACGGGATCGCGGACAGCGAGGTCACCACGTACGAGCCGGGGAACGCGACCAACGCGGACGCGTTGAAGCCGGACGCCCAGACCATCGCGGACATCCGGCTGCTGGACCCGAACGTGGTCGGCCCGACCTTCCAGCAGAACCAGGCGCTGCGGAAGTACTACGCCTTCCCCAAGTCGCTGGACGTCGACCGGTACGGCGCCCAGGACACCGTGCTCGGCGTGCGTGAGCTGGACCTCAACGGCATCCAGCGGAACTGGATCAACGACCACTTCAACTACACCCACGGCTACGGCCTCATCGCGGCCAAGGGCAACCAGGTCGACGCCAACGGCAACCCGGTCTACACCGAGTCCGCGCTGCCGACCAAGGGCGCGTTCGGCCCGTACGAGCAGCGCGTCTACTACGGCGAGAAGACGTCGACGTACTCGATCGTCGGCGGCGGGTACCAGGACATCGACTACACCGCGGAGGACGGCACCCCGGTGCACTTCTCCTACGACGGTGGCAGCGGTGTCTCGCTGGCCAACCCGCTCACCCGGGCCGCGTACGCGGTGAAGTTCGCCGAGCCGCAGATCCTCTACTCGGACGCGATCAAGGGCGGCGCCAAGGTCATCTACGACCGCACCCCCAAGGAGCGGGTGGAGAAGGTCGCCCCCTGGCTGTCGATCGACGCCGACCCCTACCCGGTGGTGCAGGACAACAAGCTGGTCTGGGTGCTGGACGGTTACACCACCTCGGACGGCTACCCCTTCTCGTCCAAGACGACCCTGGGCGACGCCACCAAGGACTCGCTGACCAACCAGCGCGGTGAGCTGCTGACCGCCTCCAACAAGGTCAACTACATCCGCAACTCGGTCAAGGCCACCGTGGACGCGTACACCGGCGAGGTGACGCTCTACCAGTGGGACGAGAGCGACCCGGTGCTGAAGACCTGGATGAAGGCGTTCCCGGACACCGTCAAGGCGAAGGCCGACATCCCGGCCGCGCTGATGCCGCACCTGCGGTACCCGCAGGACATGTTCAAGGTGCAGCGCGACCTGCTCGCCGAGTACCACATGACCGACGCCGGCGGCTTCTTCAACGGCACCGACATCTGGCAGGTGCCGGCGGACCCGACCACCAACACCAACGAGGTTCAGCCGCCGTACTACCTGACGGTCCGGATGCCCGCGGCGCAGGCGGCGACCTTCTCGCTCACCACCAGCTTCGCGCCGAGCGGGCGGGACAACCTGGCCGCCTTCATGTCGGTCAGCGCCGACCCCGGCCCGGACTACGGGAAGATCCGGATCGCCAAGATGCCGACCGGCTCCGGGGCGCTCGGGCCGAAGCAGGTCCAGGCGAAGTTCAACTCGGATCCGACCGTCGCCAACCAGCTCACGCTGCTGAAGACCGGCACCGACTCCGACGTCGAGTACGGCAACCTGCTGACCCTGCCGGTCGGCGGCGGTCTGCTCAACGTCGAGCCGGTGTACCTGATCGGCCGCAGCGCCAAGGTGCCGGTGCTGAAGAAGGTGCTGGCGACGTACGGGAACGAGAACGCCGTCGTGGCCGTGGAGGACAACCTGGAGAAGGCGCTGGCCAAGGTCCTCGGCGGCGCGGTGACGGGTGCGCCGGTCACGCCCACCGCCCCCGGCACCACGCCGACCAACCCGACGACGCCCACCACGCCGACCACGCCGACCAGTCCGACGACGCCGACCACCCCGGCGCCGGGGGGCACCGTCACGCCCGAGTTGCAGAAGGCGATCGCGGACGTGGTGAAGGCGCAGAACGACGTCGACAACGCCCTCAAGGCCGGTGACCTGGTGGCCCTCGGTCAGGCGCAGAAGGCGGCGAGCGACGCGGCCAAGGCGCTGGCCGTGGCCCAGCAGAAGGCCGGCCTCTCCCCGGCGGCCACGCCGTCGTCGGCGGCGACGGCGACCGGCTCGCCGAGTGCCACGCCGACCACCGGCCCCTGAGCCGCCCGGGCCTGTGAGCTGCGATGGCCGATTTCTGCCCCACCCCGCGACCGTGCTACAGTTCAACTACCGACGCGGGGTGGAGCAGCTCGGTAGCTCGCTGGGCTCATAACCCAGAGGTCGCAGGTTCAAATCCTGTCCCCGCTACTCAGTAGCAGCAGAGGCCCGGAGGATCATCCTCCGGGCCTCTGGCGTTTCCCCCGGGGGTGTGTGGGTCCGCTCCGGTAGTATCGACCGTCGCCAACGACGCCGGCATCGGGGTTTGTAGGGCCGAAGTGTCGGGAAATCGACAAAGCGTCGAAGCAATTTCGTCGGCTTCGGTTCCGCCTCGCCGAAATCGGCCGGGGCAGGTGTACGCGGGTTGCGGGTGATGCGACGATGGGACACGTGGGGGACGGTGCACGGCTGCTGATCGGCCGTCGGATCCGGCGCGTCCCCTGGGGGTCCCCCCGGCCGAAGGCCGGGGGCAAATGCCGCGGCACTCTGGGGGAGCGGGAGTCGGCATGAGGCTGATCGGCAGGAACGGACCAGGAGCCAAGCCCGCTGCGGCCACCGAGGCGGACACCGACGCCTGGGCGGAGAGCCCCGAGAACCACCCCGGCGCACTGCCCGCCCAGCGCACCAGCGGCCTGACCGAGCGCCGGCCCTCCGGCGGCTACGGCCCCGACAGCCTGGTGCACGTCTCCGCCCGTCAGTTCGCCGCCGCCATCGGCCCGTACGGCGCCATGACCGAAGCCGCCGACGGGGAGGACGGCCGCGACCCGGCCGCCCCCGACGCGGCCGGATTCGACTCCGCCAGCTTCGAGACCGCGCTGGCCGCCCGCGAGCAGGCCGCCCTGGAGTCTCGGCACCGTCAGGCCGCCGACGACGGCGACCCGGACGCCGCCGGCCGCCTCGGCACCCTGCTGCTGCGCCGCGGCGACCTGGAGGACGCCGAACCGTACCTGCGCAGCGCCGCCGCTGCCGGGCTGCGCGCCGCCGCCAACAACCTCGGCGTGCTGCTGCACCAGCAGGGCCACCGGGCCGAGGCCGCCCAGTGGTGGCGGCAGGCAGCGGTCGCCGGCAGCGCGCCCGCCGCGCACGCCCTCGGCCTCCAGCTGCGCGACCAGGGCGAGGAGGAGGCCGCCGAATACTGGCTGCACTTCGCCGCCGACCACGGCCACCCGCTCGGGGCCTACGCGCTGGGCGACCTGATGGAGCACCGGCGCGACGTGCGCGCCGAGCGCTGGTTCAAGGTCTCCGCCGACGCCGGGCACCGGGAGGCCGCCTACCGGCTGGCCCGGATGCGCGAGGCCGCCGGGGACAAGGAGACCGCCGAGACCTGGTACCGCACCGCCGCCGCCCGCAGCCACGCCCGTGCCGCGCTGCGGCTCGGTGTGCTGCTGGAGGAGCGCGCCCGCACCGACCAGTCGCTGCTCGACGAGGCCGCCCGCTGGTACCGGCAGTCGGCCCAGAACGGCGAGCCGCGTGCCGCCTGCGCGCTGGGCTTCCTGCTGCGCGACTCCGGGGACGTCACCGCCGCCGCCGAGTGGTGGCAGGAGGCCGCCGAGGCCGGTGACGGCAACGCCGCCAACGCCCTCGGTGCGCTGCACGCCTCCCGCGGCGAGGCCGCCGAGGCCGAGCGCTGGTACCGGAGCGCGCTGGACGCCGGCGACCAGAACGGCGCCTTCAACCTCGGCCTGCTCTGCGCCGGTGCCGGCCGCGACCAGCAGGCCGAGCAGTGGTACCGCCGCGCCGCGTACGCCGGTCACCGGGAGGCCTGCAACGCGCTGGCCGTGGTGCTGCTCCAGCGCGGCGACGAGTCCGGCGCCGAGCCGTGGTTCTCCAAGGCCGCCGAGGCCGGCAGCGTGGACGGCGCCTTCAACCTGGGCGTCCTGCACGCCGGGCGCGGCGAGCACCGGCAGGCGCAGGAGTGGTACGCGCGCGCCGCCGCCGAGGGACACGGCGAGGCGGCGCTCCAGCTGGCCGTGGTCCAGGAGCAGCGCGGCAACCTGGCGGGAGCGCTGGAGCGCTACCGGCAGGCGGCGGCGGGCGGTTCGGCGGAGGGCGCGTTCCGGCTGGCCTCGGTACTGGACCGGCGCGGCGACGCCGACGAGGAGGCCGAGCACTGGTACGCGGTCGCGGCCGACGCCGGCCACCGGCGGGCGCAGGTGCGGATGGGCGTGCGGGCGGCGGAGCGCGGGGCGCTGGAGATCGCGGAGAGCTGGTACCGGCGGGCGGCCGAGGCGGGCAGCCGCAGTGCGGCGTTCAACCTGGGGCTGCTGCTGGCCCGGCAGGACAGCGAGGCCGAGGCGATGCTCTGGTACACGCGGGCCGCGGACGCGGGCCACGGCCGGGCGGCGCTGCGGCTGGCCCTGCTCGCGCTGCGCCGGGGCGAGCCGGTGCAGGCGGAGAACTGGTGCCGGCGGGCCGCGGACTACGGCCCGGCCGAGGTCGCGGAGCGCGCCGGGCGGCTGCTGGGCGCGCTGCACGCGGAGTTGAGCGCGTAACGGACGCGCGCGACGTGCGGGGCCGGGTGTCGCGACGGACGGTGCGCGACGTGCGGGGCCGGGCGGGGCGTCAGCCCCTGTTCTTACAGTCCGGGCAGAGGCCCCGGTAGGTGATCTCGGCGCCGGAGAGCGTGAAGCCGAACCGCTCGGAGGCGGGCAGGGCGGCCAGCGGGTCGCCCAGCGGGTGGACGTCACGGATCGCGCCGCAGCCGGAGCAGACCAGGTGCTGGTGGGCGTGGTGCGCGTTGGGGTCGTAGCGCTTGGCCCGGCCGTCGGTGGCGACCTCCAGGATCTCGCCGAGGCCGACCAGCTCGCCGAGCGTGTTGTAGACCGTCGCGCGGCTGATCTCGGGCAGGCGCGTCACGGCGCGGGCGTGCACCTCGTCCGCCGTGAGGTGGACGTGCTCCCCGTCGAGGACCTCGGCCACGACCCGGCGCTGCGAGGTCAGCCGCCATCCGCGGCCGCGAAGTCGTTCCAGCAGGTCACTCATGGGGACAGGGTAAGTGACACTCCGAGTCTGGTTCCAGTGTTGACTTAGACAAAGTCCAAGTTAGGATCGAGTCCGTCACGGACCGGACCACGCGGAGGCACCTCTTATGACGACCCAGGACGAGCTGCGCCCCACCCTCACCACGGAGGCGGGTGCCCCCGTCGCCGACAACCAGAACACCGAGACCGCCGGCATCGGCGGTCCGGCGCTGATCCAGGACCAGCAGCTGTTCGAGAAGCTCGCGCACTTCAACCGCGAGCGCATCCCGGAGCGCGTGGTGCACGCCCGCGGCGCGGCGGCGTACGGCACCTTCACGGTGACCGCCGACGTCACCGCCTACACCCGGGCGGGCTTCCTCTCCGAGGTCGGCAAGCAGACCGAGACCTTCCTGCGGTTCTCCACCGTGGCCGGCAACCTCGGCTCCGCCGACGCCGTCCGCGACCCGCGCGGTTTCGCGCTGAAGTTCTACACCGAGGAGGGCAACTACGACCTCGTCGGCAACAACACCCCGGTGTTCTTCATCAAGGACGCCGTCAAGTTCCCCGACTTCATCCACACCCAGAAGCGGGACCCGTACACCGGCTCGCAGGAGGCGGACAACGTCTGGGACTTCTGGGGCCTCTCGCCCGAGTCGACCCACCAGGTGACCTGGCTCTTCGGTGACCGCGGCATCCCGGCCACCTACCGCCACCTCAACGGCTACGGCTCGCACACCTACCAGTGGCAGAACGAGGCCGGCGAGCACTTCTGGGTCAAGTACCACTTCAAGACCGACCAGGGCATCAGGAACCTGACGGCCGAGGAGGCGGCGAAGCTCGCGGGCGAGGACCCGGACAGCCACCAGCGCGACCTGCGCGAGGCCATCGAGCGCGGCGAGTTCCCGACCTGGACGGTGCAGGTCCAGATCATGCCGGCGGCGGACGCGGCCCAGTACCGCTTCAACCCGTTCGACCTGACCAAGGTCTGGCCGCACGCGGACTACCCGCCGATCGAGATCGGCAAGCTGGAGCTGAACCGCAACCCCGACAACATCTTCGCCGAGGTCGAGCAGTCGATCTTCTCCCCGGCGCACTTCGTGCCCGGCATCGGCCCGTCCCCGGACAAGATGCTGCAGGGCCGCCTGTTCGCCTACGCGGACGCCCACCGCTACCGCGTCGGCATCAACGCCGACCACCTGCCGGTGAACCGCCCGCACGCCACCGAGGCGCGCACCAACAGCCGCGACGGCCACCTGTACGACGGCCGTCACGGCCGTCAGAAGAACTACGAGCCCAACACCTTCGGCGGCCCGGTCCAGACCGGCCGTCCGCTCTGGGCCCCGACCGCCGTCACCGGCGCCACCGGCACCCACGAGGCGCCCTCGCACAGCGAGGACAACGACTTCGTGCAGGCCGGCAACCTGTACCGGCTGTTCTCCGAGGACGCGAAGCAGCGCCTGATCACCAACCTGGCCGGCTTCATCGCCAAGGTCTCGGCCGACCGCGACGACATCGTCGAGCGGGCGGTCGAGAACTTCCGCAAGGCCGACGCCGACTACGGCCTGCGGCTGGAGGCCGCGGTGCGGGAGCTGCGCAAGCAGCAGTAGCGGCACCCCGATGAGCAGCGGGCCCGTCCCGGCCGGATGACCGGTCGGAACGGGCCCGCACCCATGTCCGGGGCGCCGGGCCGCCCGCTCCGGCCGGGGCCGGGCGGGCGAGGCGCAGCGTCAGACGCTGAGGCGGCGCAGCGCCTCGTCGTGCAGCAGGCCGTTGGAGGCCACCGCGTCGGCGCCGCCCGGGCCCGGGACGCCGTCCAGGCCGGTGAAACGGCCGCCGGCCTCCTCGACGATGACGCAGTTGGCGGCCATGTCCCACAGGGAGAGCTCGGGCTCGGCGGCGATGTCCACCGCGCCCTCGGCGACCATCATGTACGACCAGAAGTCGCCGTAGGCGCGGGTGCGCCAGCAGGCCCGGGTGAGGTCCAGGAACGGGTCGAGCCGGCCGCGGTCCTCCCAGCCGGAGAGCGAGGAGTAGGAGAACGAGGCGTCCTCGATCCGGGAGACCCCGGAGACGTGGATCCGGCTTGCCTTGGCCAGGCTGCGGCCGGCGAAGGCGCCGAGGTCCTTGGCCGCCCACCAGCGGCGGTTCAGCGCGGGGGCGGAGACGATGCCGACCACCGGGCGCTCGACGCCGTCCGGGCCGTCCTCCAGCAGTGCGATCAGGGTGGCCCAGACCGGCACGCCGCGGATGTAGTTCTTGGTGCCGTCGATCGGGTCGATCACCCAGCGGCGCGGGCCGGAGCCCTGCAGACCGAACTCCTCGCCGAGCACCGCGTCGCGCGGCCGGGCGCGCTGGAGCACCCCGCGCACCAGCTCCTCGGCGGCCTTGTCGGCGTCGCTGACGGGGGTGAGGTCGGGCTTGGTCTCGATCTTCAGGTCGAGGGCGCGGAAGCGCTCCAGGGTGACCGAGTCGGCCGAGTCGGCGAGGACATGGGCGAGTCGGAGATCGTCGTGGTAGTCGGCCATGGCCAAGACCCTAGCGAGCCCGCCCGGATCGGCCCAGTCGGGCTCGCGGAGCGGACGGAAACGTTCCGCGGCGAGTCGAAGGGCCGCCCCGAAGCCGCGCCCCCGAGCGCCGGGAGCCGCCCAGCCCGCTCCCCGAGCCGAAGCCCCGCCCGGAGCCGCCCGGAGCCGCCCGAGCCCGGTCCGTCGGCGGGCGGGACTCAGTGCGCCGAGCCGCTGAGCTGCAGTCCGATCACGCCGGCGATCACCAGCGAGATCGACACCAGCTTGAGTACCGACGTGGTCTCGTCCAGGAAGACCATGCCGTAGATCGCGGTGCCGGCCGCACCGATGCCGGTCCAGACCGCGTACGCGGGGCCGACCGGCAGGCTCTTGAGGGAGAGGGTGAGCAGACCGAAGCTGCTGAGGGCGAAGACGCAGAAGCTGATGGTGGGCCAGAGCTTGGTGAAACCGTCACTGAGCTTGAGGTTGATCGCGAAGCCGGTCTCCAGGAGGCCGGCCAGGATCACCAGGGCCCATGCCATCGCTTGCTCTCCCTGTCGATCGACGGGTCGGGCGGTGATCCGGCCCGACTTTCCTATGATCACCAGGCTGGCCCGCTCCGACACCTCGAACGCGCGAAATCGGCCGGGGCCGCCCGCCGTCAGTCGCCCTCGCCCTCCTTGCTCGCGAGCAGGCGGCGCAGCGAGTAGAGCCGGGCGGGATCGGCGTGGCCGTCCGCGACCCAGGCGTCCAGCGCGCAGTCCTGCTCGTCGTGGCTGCACGCGCGGGGGCACTCGGTGGTGCCCGGCTCCAGGTCGGGGAAGGCGTGGATGACCCGGGCCGGGTCGATGTGCGAGAGGCCGAAGGAGCGGAACCCCGGGGTGTCGATCACCCAGCCCGGGTCGAGCGCCTTCTTCGAGCCCGGCTTGGCTCCCGGGGGCGGCGGCAGCCGCAGCGCCAGCGCCGAGACGGTGGTGTGCCGGCCGCGGCCGGTCACCGCGTTGACGTGCCCGGTGCTCCGCTGGTGCAGCGGTACCAGCGCGTTGACCAGCGTGGTCTTGCCCACCCCGGAGTGCCCGATGAAGACCGTCGAGCGTCCGCGCAGGTGCGTGCGGACCGCCTCGGCGCCCTCGGTGGCCAGCTCGTCCCGCCGGGTCACGACGTAGTTGATGCCGAGCGGGGCGTAGGACTCCAGCAGCGGCCCGGCCGGGGCGAGGTCGGACTTGGTGAGCACCAGCAGCGGCTCCATGCCGGCGTCGTACGCGGCCACCAGACAGCGGTCGATCAGCCGGGGCCGGGGCTCCGGGTCGGCCAGCGCGGTGACGATGGCCAGCTGCTCGGCATTGGCGACGACGATCCGCTCGTACGGGTCGTCGTCGTCCGCGGTGCGCCGCAGGACGGAGCTGCGCTCCTCGACCCGGACGATCCGGGCCAGGGTGTCGGCGTCCCCGGAGAGGTCGCCGACGATGTTGACGATGTCACCCACGACGACGCCCTTGCGGCCCAGCTCACGGGCCTTCATGGCGACGATCTCGCGCTCCTGCTTCGTCCCGGCGTCCAGCAGGCAGGTCAGCCGGCCGCGGTCGACGGTGAGCACCATCGCCTCGGCCGCGTCCTCGTGCTTGGGGCGGATCCGGGTCCGCGGCCGGGATCCCCGGCGCGCGGGGCGGTTGCGGATGTCGTCCTCGTCGGCGTCCTTGCCGTAGCGGCGCATGTGCCCAGTCTCCCGCTCAGCCGCCCGCCACTGTCCCGGTGAGCAGCTCGTCCCACATCTTCGGGAAGTCCGGCAGGGTCTTGGCCGTGGTGGCCACGTTCTCCACCTGGACGCCCTCGACGGCGAGGCCGATCACCGCGGCGGCGGTGGCCAGGCGGTGGTCCTCGTAGGTGTGGAAGATGCCGCCGTGCAGCTTGCGGGGGCGGATCCGCAGGCCGTCCTCGGTCTCGGTGACGTCGCCGCCGAGGTCGTTGATCTCCTTGGCGAGCGCGGCCAGCCGGTCGGTCTCGTGCAGCCGCAGGTGGGCGATGCCGTAGAGGTGGGACTCGGTGTCGGCGAGGGCCGCGACGGCCGCGATCACCGGCGTCAGCTCGCCGACGTCGTGCAGGTCGGCCTCGATGCCGTGGATCCGGCCGGTGCCGGTGAACTGCAGGCCCTCGTCGGTGAACTCGCAGACGCCGCCCATCTGCGTGTAGATGTCGCGCAGCTGGTCGCCGGGCTGGGTGGTGTGCTTCGGCCAGTCGCGGACGGTGACCCGGCCGCCGGTGACCAGCGCGGCGGCGAAGAACGGCGCAGCGTTGGAGAGGTCCGGCTCGACCACCATGTCGCGGCCGATCAGGGCGCCGGGGGTGACCCGCCAGACGTCCTTCTCGCCGCCGTCCTCGGGGGCGTCGACCTGGGCGCCGGCCAGCCGCAGCATCTCGACCGTCATCCGGATGTGCGGCAGCGAGGGCACCGGGCCGCCGACGTGGCGGACCTCCACACCCTGGTTGTAGCGGGCCCCGGACAGCAGCAGGGCGGAGACGAACTGGGAGGAGGACGAGGCGTCCAGCTCCACCGGGCCGCCGTCCAGCGCGCCGGTGCCGTGCACGGTGAGCGGGAAGGCGCCGCGGCCGCCGTCGTCGATCCGGGCGCCGAGCGCGCGCAGGGCGTTGATCACGCCGTGCTGCGGGCGCTCGTAGCTGCGCGGGTCGCCGTCGAAGTGGACCGGGCCGTCGGCGAGGACGGCCAGCGGGGGCAGGAAGCGCATGACCGTTCCGGCGTTGCCGACGTCCACCGAGGCCGGGCCGCGCAGCGCGGGCGCGGGGATGACCCGCCAGGCCTCGCCGCCGCCGGTGCCGCCGGCGTCGTTGTTGACCTGCTCCTCGATGCCGACACCGAGGGCCCGCAGGCCGTCGGCCATCAGCTGGGAGTCGCGGCTGCGCAGCGGGCGCCGCACCCAGCCGGGCTCGTCGGCGAGCGCCGCCAGCACCAGGGCCCGGTTGGTGACCGACTTGGAGCCGGGGATGGTGACGGTGGCGTCAACAGGGGTGGTCGCGACGGGGGCGGGCCACAGGGTCTCGGTCATGGGGCAAGTTTAGGGGCCGTGCGGGAACTGTCCGCGCGGCGGCCGGATGGCGGGACGGTGACTCGCCCGCCCGCCTCCGGGCGCTCGGACCCGGCGCCGGCGCTCTCTCCTGCGTCGGTCGCTTGTCGCTCATCACCTTCGGCACCGGCGCGCCCTTCGGCTCGGGACGGTGACTCGCCCGCCCGCCTCCGGGCGCTCAGCCCGTGGGCAGCAGCCAGCTCGCGCCGAGGGCCAGGCAGGCCAGGGCGGTGACCAGGAAGAGGGTGACCCAGGCGAGGCCGGGGACGCCGGTGAGCCGGGCCAGCTGGTCGGCGTCGGAGTCGCGGGCCTGGCCGCGCCGGCGCTGGTACTGCAGCTCCAGGACCGGCCGGACGGCGCCGAGCAGCAGGAACCAGGTACCGAGGTAGGCGAAGCCGGCCTGCACCCCGGCGGTGCCGAACCAGGAGACCAGGAAGAACGCGGCGCCGGCCAGCAGGACGCTGAGGAAGCCGAAGGCGTTGCGGATCCGGACCAGCAGGGCCAGCAGCAGTGCGATGGCCAGCCAGAGCAGCAGGGTGATCCGGCCGGTGGCGAGCAGTGCGGCGAAGCCGAGGCCGAGCAGGGCCGGGGTGGTGTAGCCGGCGGCGGCGGTGAGCACCATGCCCGGGCCGGTGGGGCGGCCGTAGGAGAGGGTGAGGCCGGAGGTGTCGGAGTGCAGCCGGATGCCGGCCAGCTTGCGGCGGGTGGCGCGTGCGGCCATGCCGTGTCCGCCCTCGTGGGCGATGGTCACGGCGTTGCGGGCGATCCGCCAGAGCGGGCGGACGGTGACCAGGAGCAGGGCTGCGGCGCCGGCGGCCAGGGCGAGCCAGCCGGGCGGGCCCGGCTGGGTGCCGGTGACGCGGTCCCACACCTCGCCGATGTTCTGTACGTCCATGTCCCTCTTCGCCTCCGTCCGGCCGTGCCCGGGCCGGCCGCGTCGCGGTCGCCGGGGGTGGCAGCCTCCCATGCGGGGACGGCCGGGCGGGAGGCCGCGGTTCGCTCCGTGGGATGAGGAAGTGGTGAGAACGGGGGCATGGCAAGCTGACGGCATGTGCGGTCGCTTCGCCTCCAGCAGCAAGCCCGAGGACCTTCTGGAGCTCTTCGGCGTCCGGCAGTGGGACCCGGCCGAGACGCTGGCCCCCAGCTGGAACGTCGCCCCCACCGAGAGCGCCTTCGTGGTGCTGGACCGGGTGCCCAAGGGGGAGGCGGCGCCGGTGCGGCAGCTCCGGGTGCTGCGCTGGGGCCTGGTGCCGGCCTGGGCGAAGTCGCCGGAGACGGCGGTGAAGATGATCAACGCCCGCTCGGACACGGTGCACGAGAAGCCCTCGTACCGGCAGGCCTTCGCGTCCCGGCGGTGCATCCTGCCGGTCGACGGCTACTACGAGTGGCAGACGCTGCCCGGCGAGCGCGGCAAGCCTAAGAAGAAGCCGTTCTTCGTCTCCCGGGCGGACGGCGCCCCGCTGGCGCTGGCCGGGCTGTACGAGTTCTGGCGCAACCGGACGGTGCCCGCCGGCCACCCGGAGGCCTGGCTGGTGACCTGCACGATCGTCACCACCGAGGCCGAGGAGCTGCTCGCCCCGATCCACGAGCGGATGCCGCTCTTCCTGGACCGGGAGTCCTTCGACGACTGGCTGGACCCGGGGCTCAGTGACCCGGACGAGCTGCGCCGGCTGCTGATACCCCCGCGGCCCGGCGCCCTGCTGGCCACCCCGGTCTCACCGGCGGTCGGCAGCATCCGCAACAACGGCCCCGAGCTGACCCGGCCGTGGGACGAGCCCGAGTACGAGACCACGCTGTTCTGAACTCCCCTGGAGCACCTGCACGATGACCACCGAACTCGTCCCGACGCCCGCCGGGGACGCCCGGATCACCTGGCACCGCGCGGCCGCCCCGAGGGCGGTGGTGGCGCTCGGGCACGGCGCCGGCGGGGGGATCGGGGCGCGCGACCTGGTGGCGCTGGCCGCCGCGCTGCCGGCCCGGGGGATCACCGTGGCGCTGGTCGAGCAGCCCTGGCGGGTGGCCGGGAAGCGCCTCGGGCCCGCGCCGAAGACGCTGGACGCGGCCTGGACCCCGGTCGCCGGGCTGCTGGCCGGCCAGGGGGTGCCGCTGGTGGTCGGCGGGCGCAGCGCCGGGGCCCGGGTGGCCTGCCGGACGGGTGCGGCGACCGGCGCGGCCGGGGTGGTGGCGCTGGCCTTCCCGCTGCATCCGCCGGGCAGGCCGGAGAAGAGCCGGGCGGAGGAGCTGCTGGAGTCCGGGCTGCCGACGCTGGTGGTGCAGGGCGCGGCGGATCCGTTCGGCGCCCCGGACGAGTTCCCGGAGCTGCCGGCGGGGCACACGCTGGTGCCGCTGCCGTACGGGAATCACGGCTTCGAGGTGCCGAAGCGGGCGCCGGTGGGGCAGGACGAGGTGCTGGATCTGATCACCGGGGCGGTCGGCGACTGGGTGCTCGGGCTGGTCTAGCCGCACTGCCGGGCAGCGCGGACGGGCCGGTGCCGCGCCCTCACCCGTGCGGGTGAAAAGCCGCCGGAGGGCGGGAATGCGGGCGCCGTCGCCGTGGTTGACACCCCTGTCAGCTTGAGTCCGGGTGGAAGGCAGCACAGATGGGTTCGATCGCGTGCCCCGAGCGGCCGGAGGAGCGCGAGGCCGCCGCGGCCTTCGCCCCTGCGTGGTCCGACTGGATTGTCGCGGGCGAGAAGCCCGTCAGCCCGATATCCTCCATTTCGGGGCGGCCCGCGGTGGGTCGCGCCCGCCATGGCGAGGAGGTGGGTCCGGTCGTCGGGACCGAGCACGAGGCCGAGCCGGGCCGGGGCCCGGAGGAGAGCCTGCCCGTGGGGGAGGCGCTCACCGGTGAGGAGCTGGCCGAGGCGATCGGTGAGGACACCTTCCGGGTGTCGGCGGAGGAGAGCGAGGAGGCCCGGCGGGAGCGCTTCGAGCGCGACGCCCTGGGCTACCTGGATCCGATGTACTCGGCGGCGCTGCGGATGACCCGCAACCCGGCCGATGCGGAGGACCTCCTCCAGGAGGCGTTCGCGAAGGCGTACGCGTCCTTCCACCAGTTCCGTGAGGGCACCAACCTCAAGGCCTGGCTGTACCGCATCCTCACCAACACGTTCATCAACTCGTACCGCAAGAAGCAGCGGGAGCCCCAGCGCACCGCCGCCGAGGAGATCGAGGACTGGCAGCTGGCCCGGGCCGAGTCGCACATGTCGACCGGTCTGCGCTCGGCGGAGACCCAGGCGCTCGACCACCTCCCGGACAGCGACGTGAAGGACGCCCTCCAGGCCATCCCGGAGGAATTCCGTATCGCCGTCTATCTCGCGGACGTAGAGGGCTTTGCGTACAAGGAGATCGCGGACATCATGGGTACTCCCATCGGTACGGTGATGTCCCGACTGCACCGCGGCCGCCGGCAGCTGCGCGGCATGTTGGAGGACTACGCCCGGGAGCGCGGGCTGGTCCCGGCCGGCAGCGGGGCAGGGCAGGAAGCGAAGGGCTCGGGTTCATGAGTTGCGGCGATCCGCACGACACCGAGTGTGGCGAGGTCCTCGACCACCTCTATGAATTCCTCGACAACGAGATGGCCGAGGGTGACTACGCCAAGTTGCGAGTGCACTTCGAGGAGTGCTCGCCGTGCCTGGAGAAGTACGGGCTCGAGCAGGCCATCAAGGCGCTGATCAAGCGCTGCTGCGGGTGCGACGACACCCCGGCCGACCTCCGCGGCAAGGTGCTGGCCAGGATCGACTCGATCCGGGCCGGGCAGCGGTCCGGAGAGGCGGTCGTCGCCGTCGACCCCACGGTCGAGGCGCACGGCGAGGCCGGGCAGGGCCGGAAGGCCCCGGTAGAGGAGACCGCCGAGCCGGCGGCCAGGCCGGGCACCCCGGTCGAGGCGGGCGCTCCGGCGGAGTGAGCGGGCCCGCCCGTCGTACGGCGGACGGTTCACCTGAGGACCAGACGGCCCCCGGAGCACGTGCTCCGGGGGCCGCCCCCTTTCTGCTCGCGTGCGCCGTCACTCGTTCGAGTGAGTTGGCGGTGCGCCAACTGCGGCATTCCGCGATCATGCGTCGCTGTGCCGGAACGGCGGCCTATCCTCCTGACGGACACTCACCGCCGGTTGCCCCGGCGCGCTGAGCGCAGAGCGGGCCAGGACGCGGGGAGGTCGAGATCGCTACCGACAGTGGAGACGCGGACCTGCCCCCGGGCGCGGCGCGCTACCTGGTGGCCGTCCCCGTGGCGGCGGTCTGCTGCCTGTTGCCGCTGCTGGCCGCACCGCTCCCGCCGGGGGTGCCGGGCTGGCTCGGCGCACCCGTCGACTGGCCCAAGGTCGGGCTGCTGGCCTTCCTGCACGGGTGCTGGGAGTCGCTCGCCCAGGGGCTGCCCACGCCCTGCCTGAGGCTGGTCCGCATCCTGCTGCGCCGGCCGCTGCCCGACCGGGCCCCGGCCCGGCCGTGCGCCAACGCCTTCTTCCCGGTGCTGTTCGCCGGGGTGCTGATGCTGCCGCCGGCCGCCGCCGCGCTGGTCGCGGTGGTGCCCTCGCTGCTCGGCCCCGTCGAACCGGACGGCCGGCGGCGGCAGTTCTGGAACGGTTCCCAGCTCGCACTCTCCGCCTTCGCCTCCTCGGTGGTCTTCCGCCTGCTCGCCGGGCCGCAACTGCTGCTCGGCTCCCGGTTCCCGGCCGCGCTGCTGCCCGGATTCGCCGCGCTCGCCGTGTTCTGCCTGGTCAACGGTGTGCTGGTGGGCGGCATGCTGGTCCTGGCCGAGGGCCGGCAGCCGGTCGTGCTGCTGCGCGGCCCGGCCGCCGCGATCGGACTGCCGGTGCTGGTGCACGCGGCCGGCGGGCTGATGGTCGCGGTGCTCTGGCAGGGCCCCTACGGGGCCTTCGCGGCGCTGCTGGCACTGCTGCCGCTCTCCATCTCGGCCTGGGTGTTCGCCCAGGGCCACCGCGAGCGGGACGCCCACCAGGCCACCGTCCAGGCGCTGGTCCAGGCCGTCGAGATCAAGGACGCCTACACCCGCGGGCACAGCGAACGGGTCGGCAGGGCCGCGGTGCTGATCGCCGATCAGCTCGGCATGGAGTCCGAGCGGCTGCGCACCCTGCGGTTCGCGGGCATCCTGCACGACGTCGGCAAGCTCGGGGTCGCCACCGAACTGTTGCGCAGAAACGGTCCCCTCACCGAGGTCGAGCGGCGGGCCGTCGAGGTGCACCCGGTGCACGGGTACGAGCTGGTCCGCGGGATCGCCTTCCTCGGGGAGGCGCACGCGGGGATCCTGCACCACCACGAGCGGATGGACGGCCGGGGCTACCCGAGCGGGCTGGTGGGCGAGCAGATCCCCGAGTTCGCCCGGATCATCTCCGTCGCCGACGCCTTCGACTCGATGACCTCCACCCGCTCCTACCGCCGCGGCCGGCCGGTCGCCGAGGCGATGGCCGAGCTGGAGCGCTGTTCGGGCAGCCAGTTCGACCCGGTGATGGTCCGGGCGCTGGTCGACGCGCTCTCGGTGCACGACTGGCAGCCGGTGCTGCCGCCGCCCGGCGACTGCATCCGGGCGGTGCCGGACATCCCGCTCGGCGTCCCCGAGCCGGCCCGGGCGGCCCCGCGACGGGTGCCCGTCCAGGGCGGCACCGTGCCGACGGCCGGTCCGTCGTGATCGCGGCGACCGGCGGCGCGCGGCCGCACCGGCGGGCTCACCGGAGAGGAGCGCCGGGCGGGCCCCGGCTGCTGCGGCCCGGCGGGCCCCGCCCGGGGGCGGGGGCGGTGCACGGGGGCACGCTGGCGGTGCACGGCGGGGCGCTCGCGCTGCTGGCCCTGGCGTTCGCGGCGGTGGCGGTGCGCGGGATCGCCGAGCCCGGGGTGGCCGTGGCCTTCACGGTGCTGATCGCGCTCGGCGAGTGCGTCCGGATCACCCTTCCGGGCGACCGCGAGCAGGCGCCGATCGGGGCGGCCGGCGCGCTCGCGTACGCGCTGCTCGGGCCGCTGCGCGGGCTGCCGACCGCGCACGGGGTGCTCCAGGTGGTCGCGGTGACCGGGGTCGGACTGCTGCTCGCGCTGCTGCCGGCCGTCGTCCTGCCGCACGGAGCCCGGCGGCACCGGCACGCGCCGTGGCGGGACCGGGCGCGGCGCGACGGCGCCGCCCGGCGGCTGCTCGGCGCGGGCTTCGCGGCCGCGATCTTCCAGCCCCTCTACACCAGCGGACTGGTGGACCGGATCTCCGCGGACGGCCCCGCGTACGGGGTGTTCCTGACCCTGGTGGCCGCGCTGGCCGCGCTCTGGGACGCCACCCTGGCGGCGGTGCTGCGGCGGGACCGGAGCAGGCTGCGGTTCCCGGCGGCGCTGGAGGACGAGCTGCGGTCGCTGTTCGGGATCGGCACCGCGATCACCGCCACCGGGTTGCTGGTCAGCCTGGCCGCGGGCGAGGTCGGGCTCTGGGCGCTGCCGCTGTTCTGCACGCCGCTGCTGCTGGCCCAGGTCTCGTTCCGGCGGGCCGCCGCCGTCCGGGCCACCACCGGGCAGACCATCGCCAGCCTGGCCCGGGCCACCGAGGTGGCCGGCTACACCCCGCCCGGCCACGCCCGGCGGGTCGCCGACACGGCGTGCGCCGTCGGGCGCGAGCTGGGGCTGGGCACCCGTGAGCTCGCCCTGCTGGAGTACGCGGCGCTGATGCACGACGTCGGCCAGCTGTCGCTGGTCGAGCCGGTGCCGGACGGGGCGACGGCGCTGCTGCCGGAGGAGGAGCAGCAGCGGATCGCCCGGCTGGGGAGCGAGGTGATCCGGCGGACGGGGGTGCCGCGGCAGGTGGCCGAGCAGGTCGCCCGGCTGGCGGATCCGTGGTGCGGGCGGCCGGAGGGCGGGTCGGACGGAGGTGCGCAGGAGGTGCCGCTCGCGGCGCGGATCGTCCGGGTGGCCAACGCGCACGACGACCTGCTGACGGCGGCGCGGGGGCGCGGGCTGGGGGAGGCGGTGGGGCGGCTGGAGGTGCTGGAGGTGCTGCGGCTGGGGCGGGGGCGGGTCTACGACGCCCGGGTGGTCGACGCGTTGGTCCGGGTCCGGGGGTAGGGCCCCGGGGCGCCCGCGCGGAGCAGCGTGCGGGGAATGCGCGGGAGAGTGCGGCCCGCTGGGGTTGAGGCGGGGCGGTGGGGCGGGCAGGCTGGGTAGGGGCGGGCCGGTGGCGGGGGCAACCGCGGGCGGTGGGGAGCGCGGGCGGTGGCGGGCGTGGTTGGATGCGGTCGTAGCGTGGAACACCGACCCGGGACACCGGGCCCGTGACGCGGGAGCGGATGCGGGACTTGAGCGGACGACGACGGCAGGGACGAACGTGAGGATCTTCCACCGGGCACGGCACCGGCCGTCCGCCACCTGGCGGCAGACGACCGACCGGGCTTTCACGCTGATCGGCGACGGCCGGTACGAGGACGCGGGTGCCCTGCTGGTGATGGCGGCCGATCTGGAGCCCTGGCTGTCCGACTCGTGGTTCAACCTGGCGCTGCTGCACAAGTTCCGGCGGGACTGGGAGCAGGCGCGGTCTGCCGGGCTGCGCGCGGTGGCGCTGCTGGACCGTGAGCACGGCGCCCCCGACTGGTGGAACCTGGGGATCACCGCGACGGCGCTGCAGGACTGGCCGCTGGCCCGGCGGGCCTGGCAGGCGTACGGGCTGCGGCTGCCGGGCGGGCCCGGGGCGCAGCCGGACGGTCCGGTGAGCCTGGATCTGGGGACGACCCCGGTGCGGCTGTCGCCGGACGGCGAGTCCGAGGTGGTCTGGGGCCGTCGGCTGGACCCGGCCCGGATCGAGGTGCTGTCGATCCCGCTGCCGTCGTCCGGACGCCGCTGGGGCGAGGTGGTGCTGCACGACGGCGCCCCGCACGGTGAGCGGGTGAGCGACGGAGTGGCGTACCCGGTGTTCGACGAGATCGAGCTGTGGGCGCCGTCGCCGGTGCCGACGTACGTGGTGCTGTTGCAGGCCGCCACGGCGGCGGACCGGGACGCGCTGGAGCGGCTGGTCGCGGAGGCGGGGTATGCGGCGGAGGACTGGACGTCCTCGGTGCGGCTGCTCTGCCGGGCCTGTTCGGAGAGCCGGATGGCCTCGGACGACGGGCACACCGCCCACCACGATCCGCACGACGACGGGGATGCGGCCCATCCGGGGCACCTGAGCCATCTGAGCCAGGGCGCGGGCGGCATGTCCTGGCTGGTGGAGCGGGAGTGCGGGATCGCGGCCCCGGCCGGTCTGGTGCGGACGCTGCTGGACCGCTGGGTGGCGGCCGCGCCGGGAACGCGGGCGTACCGGGATCTCGAAGAGGTCTGCTGAGCCTGGCCGCTTACCCTTGGTCGGTACGGCCAGACAGTCCACGGAAGCGGAAGATAAGCAGCGATGGCGGAGCAGCACGACCACGAGCACGAGCACGACCACGACGCGGAGGCGGCCCAGCCGGTGAAGGTGGTCGGTGAGCAGCCGGACCTCTCGAAGGGCACGGCGCGTCCGATCACCGTGTACGGCAACCCGGTGCTGCACCGGGAGGTCAAGGACGTCACCGCGTTCGACGGTGAGCTCTCGGCGCTGATCGACGACATGTTCCAGTCGATGTACGCGGCCGAGGGCGTGGGCCTGGCCGCGAACCAGATCGGCGTGGACCTCAAGGTGTTCGTCTACGACTGCCCGGACGACGAGGGCGTGCGCCACATCGGCCACGTCATCAACCCGGTGCTGGAGGAGCTGCCGGCCGGCAGCAAGCGCGTGCTGGACGACGGCAACGAGGGCTGCCTCTCGGTGCCGACGGCGTACGCCGAGCTGCCCCGGCCGGACTACGCCGCGGTGACCGGCCAGGACAAGGACGGCAACCCGATCCGGGTCGAGGGCACCGGCTTCTTCGCCCGCTGCCTCCAGCACGAGACGGACCACCTGTACGGGTTCCTCTACATCGACAAGCTGTCGAAGCGGGACCGCAAGGACGCGCTGCGGCAGATGGCTGAGGGCACTCCGCGCTACGCGACGGTGCCGAACGCCTGACGGTGTGACGAAAGGGCCGGTGCGCGCGCACCGGCCCTTTCGCGTGGGTGCCTACGGCTGGACGAACAGCCACTCCGGGCCGTAGGTGAAGCGGGGGTCGAGGGGCAGCTTGACGGCGTTGATCTGCTGGGCGGTGTGGCGCATGGAGCCCATCAGCCCGATGGCCGGGAAGATGTCCGCCCCGCCGGGGCCCCAGGCGTCTTCGAGGGCGCGCAGCATGTCGCTGTACTGCTGGTTGAAGGTCCGGAGGAGCTCGGCGGTGGTCGCGTCGGGCTCGTTGCCGGGGGAGTTGGCCCACCCGCCCGCGGGGACCCGGGCGACCGGGGAGGTGTCCGGCAGCGGGACGTCGGCGCCGGTGAAGTCGAACTGCTGCGTCTGCTCGTCGAGGACGAGCTTCTTGCCGACGGCGATCTCCTTGAAGGCGTAGTAGTGGGCGAGTTCGCCCGAAGCGCCGGGGAAGGGGTTGTCCGGGGAGACGTCGGTCCCCTCGCCCTGGGTCTGGATGATGTGGATGGCGTTCAGTACGTCGTCGATGGTGTTCATCGCGACGATGTCGTTGCCGGCGCCGTGGCCCGACCCGAGCGGGAAGGTCACCTGCCGCTGACCGGTCAGCAGGTGGGCGAACGTGGGGAAGACGTTGGCGATCCGCTGGTAGAAGGCCCCGATGGTGTTGCCGTCGACGGCGAAGGCGAGCGGGTGCTCGGGCTTCTCGATGTCGGAGAAGAGGCCGGCCGACTCCCGCGTCAGCCCGCTGAGGAAGACCTCCAACCCGGGGTTGACGCCGCCGGGCAGCTGGCCGGGGTACTTCGGGACGGTGGCCGGGTCGGTGAGGACGACGGTGCCGCCGATGCTGGTGAGCATGTTGCAGACCAGGCCGAAGTGCGACATCTCGTCGAAGACGATCTCGCGGATCGTGTGGCGGACCGGCTTGCTGTTGTCCGGGTCGGTGATCGACCAGAGCGCGGTGGCGTACGGCGGGATCGTGGAGAGCTCCAGCATGATGGCCCGCTGGAGGGCGTCCTTGAGCTCCTGCTCGGTCCAGTCGTCCTCCGCCATGTTCATGAGCTGGACGATGGCGTCGCTCTGGTAGTCGAGGATTCCGGTCGTCACGGTGGGCCCCTTTCGTTCGGCTGTGGGCCGGACCGTAGCCGGGGGGCTGATCGTGTGCGGATGTTTGCCGCCGGTGTGGCCCGGGAGTTCATCCGGACGGGCGGCGTGCGGAGGTGTGGCCGCCCCGCCCGGCGTGAGCGCCGGACGGGAGCGGGGGAGTTCACGGCCCTGGTCGACCACACAATGGTGTCGTCGACCAGGGCCAGCGGCGTTACTGCTGGGGCATCGGCCCCATCACGAAACCACGGATCGGTACGTCATCGGTGGGCACGCCGTACGACGGGCCCTCTGGCGTCTCCTGCTGCTGTCGATAGAGCGCAACCAGCTCTGCGTACCGAGGGTCAATCCACTCTTCCACCGGAGCACCTCCTGTCGTGTGCTCCGCAGGGTACGCCGCCTACGCTGCCTTCGGCTTGTGGCACGGGTGTTCCGGCTTCGGCATGGGCTTGATCGGTCCGTCCTTGGCCGGGGCGTGCTGGCAGCCCGCAGTGACCGTCACCAGGTGGTCATCGTCGGGGGCGCGCCACAGATCCTGGTCGATGTTGAAACCGGCGGCCCGGATGGCGTCCTGCGTGTGCTCCAGGATGTTCGGGTCGTAGTTCTCGACGCCGTATCCGGGGCTGTGGTGAACGAACTCCCCGAAGCGCCCACACAGGTCCGCGTAGGTCTCGGTGTGCTGGATGAGGGCGTGCCAGCCCTCGTCCACGATGCGACTGGGCACGATGGCGATGTCACGCCGGAGCGCGCCCGTGACGACGAACGCGATCGCCTCCCGGGTGATCCGCTGTGCCATCTCGACCGCCATGCCGCGGTTGTTGTCGAGCACCGTCGAGACGACGGAGTCGAACATCATCGGACCCAGCAGGACGTCGGCCATGTGCGGCGCGGCCGGGATCACCGGTCCGGGGCCGGGCGGCGCCGGCGGCGGGGGCGGCTCGGGCGGTTGGGTCGTCACGGGGGTGCTCCTCTCGGCGGTATCGAGCAGTGTTGACTCCCGGGCCTCGGTCAGTTCCACAGGCTGGTGAGGGTGGTCAGCTGGTTGACCGGCACCCGGTGCGGCGGGGCGTCCGGCTCGAAGAGCGGCCGGACCAGGGCCTTTCCGTCCTGCACGGCCACGAGCTCGACCAGGCAGCCGGTCGTCAAGTCCTTCCGGACCGGGTTGTTGTCGATCCGCTCCATGAGTTCCGTATGTGTACGGCGACGCTTCGTTTCGGTCGGTTGGGCGAAACCCGCAGCAAGCATGGACCGCTCCCGTGACTCTCGGTCTGTTCTGGCGAGTCACCAAGTTACGGGGAGGGCGGGGTGGCTCCTACAAGCTTCCCTGTTCTTGCAAGAACTCGTCCCGGGCTCTTGCGGCCATCTCCCGCATGGTGTCACCGGAAAGAGCTTTGATTTCGAATCTGCTGAACCGCTCCAGGTACAGCTCCACGTCCTTGGGCTCGCTGGTGGTGATCTCCGCGTGGGGAATCTCCACGATCACCATCCGATTGTCGAACGTGACGAAGGACGAGGACGGCGCTTCGGTCATGCGGGCCGCGAGCGGTACGACGCCAATCCAGACATTCGGGAGGCGGGAGAGAGCGATGAGCCGGTCAAGTTGGACGGCCATCGCGGGCGGGGAGACAAGTCGCCAGCGCAGTACCGATTCGGTGATCAGGAATCGAAATGACTTGGCGGGCTCGAAGAGTACGGCTTGCCGTTGGAGCCGGGCGCCGATGGTCCGTGACAGCATTTCCTCCGTCAGGCCCTTGGTGTTGAGGATCGCCCGGACGTACTCCGGTGTCTGGCACAGGCCAGGGATACAGGACGGCTGGAAGACCCGCTGGACGGCTGTCTCGGCCTCTACGGCGCGGATGGCATCCTGGTGCAAGTGGAATCCGCTGCGGCGGTACAGTCGCCATGCCGTAGCCTCAGTGGCTTCTCTCCGGGCTGTCTCTACCAGTCCGGACCGGACTTCATCGGAGACCCCGATGGCCGCAAGGATGCGGTCTACGTCCATCGCTGTCGGGGTGATCTTCCCCGTCTCGATGCGGCTCAGCTTGGACGGAGACATAGCAGCGCTGCGGGCTACTGCCTTGGCCTCCTTCCCGCTGGCCTTTCGCAGCTCCCGCAGCGCGCTACCGATATTGGCTTTCACCAGCTGCCGTACCGCTCCCACCAGTCGGTGAACGGCTCAGCGTGGCTCAGGGCCGTGTCGCGCCAGTGAACCCACTTCATCACGTCGGGCTCTTGCTCCGCCCCGAGGAATCCGCCGTCGTTGTCGTAGGTCATCGAAACGGTCGTGGACTCATCGAACATCCAGAAGTCAGAAACGCCTTCGAGAGGGTTCGACTTCTCGGTGACATCGAGGATGAAGAACTCTTCGCCGGCGGTGGCATTCGTCCGGTATCCCCAGCCCAGCTCGAACTGGAGATAGGGAGTGAGAGGCCGGGTCAGGATGTGAACCCGGTACATTCGCCGACCGGCGTCGGTGTTCCGTCGGACCTGTGCCAGCCATGCGGAGTTGTAGTCGGCGGGCTGAGGCTTCCCAGCCAAGAACGCCTGGTAGGCGTCAACGCTGCCGGACTTGCTGTAGTCGTCCAGCGTCTCCAGCCGGAACGCCTCCCGCTGGAACCCGTCGAAGAGTGCGCCGAAGGCGTCAGGAGAGATGGTCACGAGCAACCCTCACCAGGAGGTCAACCGGGATGCGTACGGCTGTCTCGGTCTCCGGCAACTGCATCGTGGCCAGGGCTTCCGGATCGTCCACCTTGAAGCCCTGGACGACCAGCTCCCCGGTGTCAGTGGCGTAGATCGTCGGGCACGGCCCGTTGTCGCACGAGCTGTCTAGTTCGGTCAGCTTCATGGATATTCCTCCCTTGGCTGCTCGTTCGATGGTCCCGACTTCCCAGGTGCAGGGTCAAGAACGCGATCTTTCCAGAACGGGAAATCGGTCGGCCGCCCCGTCCGGCGTGAGCGCCGGGCGGGGCGGGGGAGTTCAGGGGCGGCTGGTGGTGATGGTGATCGGGTGGGCGGTCCAGTCGGTGAGTTCGCCGACGTAGAGGGTGGCGCTCCACCGGCCGCCTCGGTTGAGGCAGTGGGCGACGCCGTCGCCGCCTCCCGGGCCGACGCAGAAGCGGATGAAGTCGCGGTGGGCTTCGCGGACGGGGAGTTCGCGGATGTACTCCCAGAGGACGGGGAGTGCGTGGTCGAGGCTCAGGAGCACGGCGGGCGGCATGATGCCGCCGATCTCGGCGCGGACGGCGCTCACGCGGCGGCCTCGGCGGAGATGTGGCACCAGACGAACTTGCCGATGCCGCCGGCGCGGGGGCAGCAGCCCCACTGAGTGGCCAACTCGTGGACGAGGAGCAGGCCTCGGCCGGCCTCGTCGGAGTCGGAGGCGTCGCGGAGCGCGGGCCGCTCGCTGTCGGCGTCATGGACCTCGATGCGGAGGAGGCTGTCGGCGAGCCTGAGACGGATCTGGATCAGGCGTCCTCGGGCCGCACGGGCGTGCTGGATGGCGTTGGTGACCAGCTCCGAGAGCAGCAACTCACCAGTGGGGAGCAGGTCTTCGCTGTCGGGGTGGTCGGCGAGGAAGCGACGCAGCTCCTGGCGGGCGGCGCCGGCGGACTTCCGGTGCCGGGGGAGCCAGCAGACGTGTTCGGTGGGGGAGGGAGGAGCGGTGGAGACGGTTTCGGGCATGGCGGGGCCACCTCCGAGGGGTGTGGGGTGAAGACGGCTGAAGAAGGCATGGGAATGCCCGGGCGACGAGTCGCTGGATATGATCGCGGCCATTGCGGCGGAGACATGAGACGAGATCAGACAAGAGGTGTGAGCGCATGACCGTGCCGGAGATCGCCGCTCGGGGTTGGTGCAAGAGCAGCTACAGCGCCCAGGCGAACGAGTGCGTGGAGACCGGGCAGTTGGTGCTGGGCGGAATGGCAGTCCGTGACTCGAAGGACCCGGACGGGCCGGCTCTGCTCTTCCCGGCCGAGGCGTGGTCGTCGTTCCTCGCGGGGGTCAAGGGCGGGGAGTTTACGACCGACTGAAAACGACAGAGGTGCCCCGCACGGGCTGTGGCCGTGCGGGGCACCTGTCTGTCTGTCTTCGTTCTTCCTAGAAGTCGTCGTCGAAGGCGACCGAGCCCTCGACGGCGACCTGGTACGCCGACACGCGGCGCTCGAAGAAGTTGGTCAGCTCCTGGACGTTCTGGAGCTCCATGAAGCCGAACGGGTTCGTCGAGCCGTAGCGGATCGGCAGACCCAGGCGGGCGAGGCGCTGGTCGGCCACGGCCTGGAGGTACTCGCGCATCGAGGCGGTGTTCATGCCGGGCAGGCCTTCACCGCACAGGTCCTGGGCGAACTGGAGCTCGGCCTCGACGGCCTCCTCCAGCATCTCCGTCACCTGCTTGGCCATCTCGTCGTCGAAGAGGTCGGGCTCCTCCTCGCGGACGGTGTCCACCACGGAGAACGCGAAGTCCATGTGCATGGACTCGTCGCGGAACACCCAGTTGGTGCCGGTGGCCAGGCCGTGCAGCAGGCCGCGCGAGCGGAACCAGTACACGTACGCGAAGGCGCCGTAGAAGAACAGGCCCTCGACGCAGGCCGCGAAGCAGATCAGGTTCAGGAGGAACGCGCGACGGTCCTCCTTGGTCTGCAGCGAGTCGATGTGGTCGACCGCGTTCATGTACTTGAAGCAGAACTGGGCCTTCTGGTGGATGGAGGGGATGTTCTCCACCGCGGCGAAGGCCGCGTTGCGGTCCTCCGGGTCCGGAAGGTAGGTGTCCAGCAGCGTCAGGTAGAACTGGACGTGCACGGCCTCCTCGAACAGCTGGCGCGACAGGTACAGCCGCGCCTCCGGGGAGTTGATGTGCTTGTAGAGGCTCAGCACCACGTTGTTCGCGACGATCGAGTCACCGGTGGCGAAGAAGGCGACCAGCCGGCCGATCATGTGCCGCTCGCCCTCGCTCAGCTTGGCGAGGTCGGCGACGTCGGAGTGCAGGTCCACCTCCTCGACGGTCCAGGTGTTC
Source organism: Kitasatospora sp. NPDC032757 (assembly GCF_055579305.1). NCBI lineage: Bacteria > Bacillati > Actinomycetota > Actinomycetes > Kitasatosporales > Streptomycetaceae > Kitasatospora > Kitasatospora sp. NPDC032757. The sequence goes on from NZ_JBVINN010000004.1 coordinate 234,339, forward strand.
TTGATCGCGTCGCGGTAGCGGTCGTAGAACGACGGGTAGCGCATCGGACGCAGGGTCAGCTCGAAGCCGGGGTCGAGCAGCATCTTCTCGCGGTCGGGGGTGCTCACTGGCAGGCCTCGCAGGACTCGGGGTTCTCCAGGGAGCAGGCCAGCGCGGCCTCCTCCTCCGGGGTGAGGGTCGGGGCGCCCACGGTGACCGGGCCGGCCGGCACCGGGGCCGCGGCGCGGGCGGTGCCCGACGCGGCCTGGGCGATCCGGGTCGCCGGGCGCGAGCGCAGGTAGTAGGTGGTCTTCAGACCGACCTTCCACGCGTACGCGTACATCGAGCTGAGCTTGCCGATGGTGGGCGCGGCCATGAAGAGGTTCAGCGACTGGCTCTGGTCGAGGTACGGCATGCGGGCCGCGGCCAGGTCGATCAGCGCACGCTGGGGGAGCTCCCAGGCCGTGCGGTAGAGCGAACGGACCTCGGCGGGCAGCCAGTTGAGCTCCTGGACCGAGCCGTTGGCGTCGCGCAGCGCGTCCCGGGTCTGCTGGTCCCAGACGCCGAGCTCCTTGAGCTCGCGCACCAGGTACGGGTTGACCTGGAGGAACTCGCCGGAGAGGGTCTCGCGCTTGAACAGGTTGGAGACCTGCGGCTCGATGCACTCGTAGACGCCGGCGATCGAGGCGATCGTGGCGGTCGGCGCGATGGCGAGCAGCAGGGAGTTGCGCAGGCCGGTGGTGGCGATGCGGGTGCGCAGCGCCTCCCAGCGGCCGGCCCACTGCGGCGCGGCCGACGGGAAGTGGTCGATGTGCAGCTCGCCCCGGGCGGCACGGGTCTCGCCGTACGCCTCGTGGCGGCCCAGCTGCTCGGCCAGGTCGGCGGAGCGCTCGTACGCGGTGAGCATGATGCGCTCGGCGATCAGCGTGGAGAGCTGCTTGGCCTCGGCCGAGTCGAAGTCCAGGCGGAGCTGGAAGAAGACGTCCTGCAGGCCCATCACGCCGAGGCCGACCGGGCGCCAGCGGGAGTTGGAGGCACCGGCCTCGGGGGTCGGGTAGAAGTTGATGTCCACCACGCGGTCGAGGAAGGTGACGGCGGTGCGGACGGTCGCGTCCAGCCGGTCCCAGTCCATCGCGTTCAGCAGGTCGGCGGCGGTGGCGCCGGGGGCGACGTGGGCGCCGAGGTTGACCGAACCGAGGTTGCAGACGGCGGTCTCGGAGTCGTCCGTGACCTCCAGGATCTCGGTGCAGAGGTTGGAGGAGTGCACGGTGCGGCCGGGCAGCGCGGTCTGGTTGGCGGCGCGGTTGGAGGCGTCCTTGAAGGTCATCCAGCCGTTGCCGGTCTGCGCCAGGGTGCGCATCATCCGGGCGTAGAGGGTCTGCGCGGGGATGGTGCGGACGGCCTTGCCGGCCAGCTCGGCCTTGCGGTACGCCTCGTCGAAGTCGGCGCCCCAGAGGTCGACCAGCTCGGGCACGTCGGCCGGGGAGAACAGCGACCAGTCCTCGTTGGCGTTGACCCGGCGCATGAACTCGTCCGGGATCCAGTGCGCCAGGTTGAGGTTGTGGGTGCGCCGCGCCTCCTCGCCGGTGTTGTCGCGAAGCTCCAGGAACTCCTCGATGTCCGCGTGCCAGGTCTCCAGGTAGACGCAGGCCGCGCCCTTGCGGCGGCCGCCCTGGTTGACGGCGGCGACCGAGGAGTCGAGGGTGCGCAGGAACGGGACGATGCCGTTGGACTTGCCGTTGGTGCCCCGGATCAGGCTGCCGCGCGAACGGATCCGCGAGTAGGAGAGGCCGATGCCGCCGGCGTGCTTGGAGAGACGGGCGATCTGGGCGTACCGGGAGTAGATCGAGTCCAGGTTGTCCAGCGGCGAGTCGAGCAGGTAGCAGCTCGACATCTGCGGGTGCCGGGTGCCGGAGTTGAAGAGGGTCGGCGAGGAGGTCAGGTACTCCAGCCGGCTCATCAGGCCGTACAGCTCCGCGACCTCGCGCACCGACTGCTCGTTGTCGCCGACCGCCAGGCCGCAGGCGACGCGGAGCAGGAAGTGCTGCGGGGTCTCGACGACCTTGCGGGTGATCGGGTGGCGCAGCAGGTAGCGGGACTGCACGGTGCGCAGGCCGAAGTACTCGAAGCGGTCGTCGCCCCGGGCGTCGATCAGCGCGTCGAGCGCGGCGGCGTGCTTGGCGACGAAGCCGGCGGTGACGTCGCCGATCAGGCCCTCGGCGTGGCCGACGGCGATCGAGGCGGAGAAGGAGACCGAGCCCTGCGAGACCGCCTCGTCGACGATCTCCAGCGCGAGCAGGCGGGCCGCCAGCTTCGAGTACTGGGGGTCCTCGGCGATCATCGACGCTGCGGCGTCCACGGCCAGCCCGCGCAGCTCGGCGAAGTCCGAGCCGGCGTGGCGGCCGCGCAGCGCGGCGGCGGCGACATGGCCGGGGTCCACCTGGGGAAGGTCGACGCTGCGGTCGGTCAGCAGCCGGAGCAGCGCACCGCCGGGGTCGGAGACCGTCGGGTCGACGGGGGCTGAGCTGGACCCCTGGGCGGGCAGGGTGACTGAGGCAGCGGTGGTCAAGGCGCTCTCTCCTGGCGGCGATCGGCGGCTGTTGATCGGGGGCACCGGGCCGTTGGAGCAGGGGAGCACGGCGCGACGGCCGGACGGCGTCGCGCGACGGTGTCATCCCCGGCCCGCCCGCGAGGCCCGGAAGTACTTCGTGTGCTGGAGGCCTCTGCGGGGAGGCCGGGCGGCACGCTGTCGGCAGGTACTCGGACTCGCGGGCTCTGGTCGGAGCCGCCCGCACACCGCTGCGGGGCAGTCCCGGATTCGCACCGGGTTCCCCTGCGTCGACAGCAGGGATGAGCATACATCTAGTGGCGGTCGAGTATCGCGGCACCATATGTAGTAGCCGGTGTGTCGCGGGGCGTGGCCCGGCGCCCCGGGCTCTCAGTGCAGGAGGAACACTCTGTACGTGCCGGAATCACCGGTCGGGGAGCTGAACTGTGCGATCAGTCGGTAGCGTCCGGCGGCCCTGACAGCCTCGGTGATGGCCCGGTCCGTGGCGGTGGGCGCGGTGCTGTCGAGGACGACCACGGTGAACCAGCCGTTGCGGACGGCGGTGACCGTGCCGTCGTCCCCGTGGTGCATCACGCCGGCCGGGTCCCGGTAGTCCGTCCCCTTGCGGGCCGAGACCCACTGCTCGGGCTTGCTGACGCTGCCCAGGTAGTACTCCGGCAGCCCGTCGACCTCGGTGAGGTAGCGGCCCTGCGGGGTGGCGTGCACGCGCAGCACGCCGAGCAGCCGGCCGGAGTCGGGCCCGTCCTGGTACCGCAGCGCCGACTGCTCCAGCCCGAGGGCGAGCAGCACCACCCAGACCAGGATGCCGAGCTGCGGGTTGCGGAAGTGCGCGCCGACCAGCCTGGTGATGCCCACGCCGGCCAGCGGCGCGGCGAACAGCATGCCGAAGCCGAGGTGGCGGAACATCACGCCGGAGGTGCCCAGGTACGCGTACCCGGCCGGGATCAGCAGCGCCGACGCGCACAGGGTCAGGCTCAGCGCCGTGCGGCGCAGCCGGGAGGCCGTGATGGCGCTGTCCTCGGGCGACTCGTTCAGCCGCTCGCGGAGCGAGTAGGCGATCCCGCCCGCGCAGGCGAGCAGGGTGAACAGGCCGCTCCACTGGAGCGCGGAGGAGAGGACCGAGCCGGCCCCGCGGGCCTGGTGGCCGTGCCCGGGCGACCAGGCCCAGACGTCGTCCAGCAGGCCGAAGGCCAGGAGCGCCGCGAGGGCGCCCGCCGCCAGGAGGAGTGCGCGCCCGGCGGCGGGGCCGCGGCCGCGGTAGGGCCAGGCGGTGATCAGTGCGAGGGCGGCCAGCACGGGCAGCGCGACCACCGCGGCGTACTCCACGGCGGCCGCCAGCGCCGCCACCGGTACGGCCAGCAGCACGGTGGCCACCGGGGCGCGGGCGGTCCGCACGACGATCCAGGTGGCGGCCGCCACCAGGGCCACCGCGAGGGCGTCCGGGGCGGCGTAGAAGCCGACGACCACGGTGGACTGCAGGACGGCGTACGCGGCGGCACTGCAGATGGCCACGCGCTCGTTGAAGAGCCGGCGGGTCAGCGAGTAGAGCAGCGCGGTGGTGGCCAGCGCGAGGACCAGGCTGACCACCCGGGCCCCGAACACCCCGCTCGCGTTGGCGGCGGCGCCGGCCAGCGGGGGGTAGAGCCAGGGGGAGCCGGGGATCTGGCCGATCAGGTCGGTCGTCACCGCCGTGCCGTGGAGCAGGTTGTCCAGCTGCTGGCGGCCGACGATCATGGCGACGGCCTCGTCGGGGTGGGCGGCGCCCAGCAGGCGCAGGGAGAGCGCCGCCTGGACGGCCAGCACGCCGAAGAGCAGGCCGCGGCCGATCCAGCGGCGCCGGGGGCTGGGTGCGGGGTCCCAGCCGGTCGCGGGGACGGCCGGGATCCGGTACGGCGCGAGCTGGACGGCCTGGCTGTCCTCCTCCTTGTCGTCGGAGGGGCGGGCGCGGTCGCGACCGTCGGCCTCGGGGGCGTCGTAGCCGTCGTCCGGGTCGTGCACGTCGTCGGGGGCGTACTCGTCGTCCGGCGCGTATGCCTCGTCCGGCGCGTACGCCTCGTCGGGGGCGTCCTCGTCGTTCGGGGGAAGGACACCGTCCGGGCCGTACCCGCCGTGCCGCGGGGCCTCGCCGTCGCCGTCGGCGCCCCGGGGGTGTCCGGTCCGCTCGGGCCCGTCGGCCTTCCCGGTCTCCCCGGCCCGGGCGTTCCCGCCGTGCCCGGTCCAGCCGTGCCCGTTCTCCCGGGGGTGGGGGCGGGACCCTTCGCCGTCCGGGGTCCGGGCCGGGGTCTGCGGGGTGAACCAGGAGTCGGTCTCTGAAGGCATCATGGGTTCCGGATGTCGAAGCCGTAGCGAGGGTCGGACGCGCGCTGCTTGTAGTCCGCGAGCGACGGCGGGCTGGCCTCGATGCGCCAGTCCGCCCGCTTGACGATGTTGAACCAGACGAAGCCGACGACGTCGTCGTGCGTCTCGAGCCCGGTGAAGAGCTGGTCGATGTCCGCGCGCTGGCGCTTGCCCTGCTGGGAGGCCGTCTCGCTGATGAAGAACGGCTTCTGGCTGAAGGTGCGGATCTCGGCCATCGTCGGCCCGTAGAGCGAGTCGAAGGTCTTCGGGCCGGTGAGGGTGAAGTAGCCGGTCATGCCGGCCCAGTCCACGTAGGTGTCGCCGGGGTAGTACGGCGCGAGCCGGGTGTTGGGCGCGGGGTCGGTGATGTTGGGGCTCCAGACCCAGATCACGTTGGTCGCGCCGGCCCGGTCGAAGATGTCGTGGACGCGGCGCCAGGCCGCGACGAAGTCGGCGGGGCTGCTGGCCTGCCGGCCCCACGGGTACCAGTCGCCGTTCATCTCGTGCGCGATGCTGATGGCGATGGGCAGGTTGAGCTTGGCGGCGGCCTTGGCCACGCCCTTCACGTAGTCGTCGGTCTCGCCGGCCGCGATCGCCGCCATCGAGGGGGAGTGCGGCTCCCACGCCATGTAGGGCAGTGCCCCGGCGTCGTAGATCCGGCGGACCCCGGCGGTGTCGAAGCCGTCGCCCCAGCCGGCGTAGTACTCCAGGACGTTCGGCTGCTTGCCGATCGCGGTGGTGTAGCCGGTCAGCGCGTCCATCTTCGTGGGGACGTCGGGCAGCGCCGCCCCCAGGTACTTGTGCCCCGGCTTGAGCAGCGGCGTGACGTCGTAGGGGAGGTCGGCGGCCGGGGCCGCGGGCTTGCGGGCCGGGGCCGCGGTGCCGGCGGTGCCGGCCCCGGTGGCGGTGCCGGCCGGCTGCGCGACGGCGGCCTCGGGCACCGCGAAGCCCGGGTCCGCCGGGCCGCAGGCGGTGGCGAGCAGCAGACCGGTGGTCACGAGCGCGAGCACGGCGAGCGGACGGCGCAGACCCGCCCGGCGGCGGTGGGCGGGCACGGCGGACACGGCGGGCACGGGGATCACACAGCTTCCGTGGGACGCGGCTGGACGAGGACTCGGCCCACGATCACGGCGTAGAAGAGGCCGGACGCGAGGACCAGCGCGAAGTTCAGCGGGCCCATCGTGAGCATGCGCCAGATGCCGGCGCCCACCCAGAGGGCGGCGGTCCCGCCACCCCAGACGATCATGCCCGTCCAGAACCGGCGGGTCTTGTTCTTCTTGGCGCCGCTGGATCCGGTCGGCTGCCAGGCCATCCGGTTCTTCCGCAGGATGTCCCAGATGGCGAAGACGTGGGCCCAGCCGTACATCATGCGGGCGGCCCAGGCCTCCAGCCGGTACGGGTTGCGGTGCCACAGCGGGAAGATGAGGGTGGCGTACACCAGGCCCGGTATCACCAGCATCGTGTTCTCCCACCGGATGAGGTCCGGCCGCACGAGCAGCAGCACGATGGGCACGAGCGGGGAGACGATGGTGAACAGCGCGGTGTGGATGTAGTAGAAGAAGCCGGACATGTAGCACATCCGGGTTATCAGACGGAGCTTGGTGCCCCAGAACTTCCGGCTGCCCAGCAGGCTCATCGAGCCGGTGCACCACCGGTACTGCTGGTTGAAGAACCCGCCCACGTTGTCGGGGCAGACCCCGGCCGCCAGGGCTATCGGCACGTAGTGGAGGTCCCAGCCGAGCCTGCGCAGGTCGAAGCCGGTGTGCACGTCCTCGGAGTGCTCGATCAGCGTGGTGCCGCCGTTCTGCTCCAGCGCGGCCCGCCGGTAGACGGCGCAGCTGCCGACGCAGATCGCGCCGTCGTTGCGCTGCCGGGAGACCTGGACCGTCCGGTAGAAGAGCTCCTGGACGGCGCCGGCGCCGCGCTCGATCCAGTTCTGGGAGTCGAGGATGCGGAAGAACTGCGGGGATTGAACGATCCCGAGCCTCGGGTCGTTCTCCATGTAGGGAAGGAGCTCGTCGAGCAGATCGGAACGCGGGGCGAAGTCGGCGTCGAGGATGAGGATGTAGTCGCTGTCGGAGTTGCGGAACCCGAACTGGAGGTTGCCGGCCTTCTTGAACCAGCCGCGGTTGTTGCGGGTGCCGTAGACGAACTCGAAGTCCACGGCCATCTGCGCGAGTTCGGGGCTGTCGCTGTCGTCCAGCACGTAGGGGGTCACTTCACCCGGGTACTGGTCGCGCAGCCTGGCGACGTGCGTCCAGGTGTTGTGCAGCACCTCGATTGGCTCGCCCGCGACGGGCAGGAAGACGTCGACGGTCGGGTACCGCTCGGGGCGCCAGGCGCGCACCAGCGCGCGGTGCCCCTTGAGGTCGAAGGTCTCGTTGAACCCGTGCACCCAACGCGAGATCAGGTAGTAGACCACGGTGAACGCCAGGAACGGGACGAAGAGCCAGAACCACGGCGTCGCGCTGAGCAGGCCCACCTCGCTGGCCACCATGCAGCCGAAGCTGGCGAGCGAGAAGCAGGTCAGCACCCAGAGGTGGCTGCGCGTGTAGGAGTACTTCTCGACGTTGTCGGGCGGCTGCGGGAGCAGGCCGCGCTGTACGCGGGAGCTGGCGTCCTGTCGGGTTTTCCGGCGTGAGGTGGCTGCTCTCCTGCCGCCCGTGAGCTGCGTACTCTCGGTGACAGTCACGTGGCTCTCTCCCCCAGAAACCGTATCGAAGTGGACCAAAGACGACTGCGGCCGCGCTGAGCCCGGCCGCAGGGACGTCAGGATCGTACGGGAAGGGCTCCGGGGAAATCCTGCCCCCCCGTCTGCCGGGCTGCCCGGAACCGGGATTGAGTTCCGATCGTGATGTGGAGGCAGGCGTATACGGTGGGCGCTCGCCGCATCCGCAGGCCGGGCCGGCAGGGCTGCCGGCGGCCGTCGGGCCGGTTCATGGGAGAGGGAGGGTCGTCGTGAAGGGCACTGCCGCACGGTTGGCGCGGGGGGTGCGGGCGCTGGTCGCCCACGGCACCGTGGCCGTGCTGCTCATCGGCTGCACGAGCGAGCCCGGCGCGGCCCCCGTGCGGCCGGACGGGACGTCGTCCGCCGGTCCGGCGGCCGGCGCCTCCGGCAGGCTCTGCTCGACGGCGGAGGTTCCCTTCCCCAAGAAGCCGGTCGACGGCGGCACCAAGATCATCGAGCCGAACCCGTGGAACACCGCCGGCACGGTCTGCCTGGATGCCCCGGGGGACACCGGCTTCACGGTGACGGAGCTGCGCGACTTCGTCGCCAAGACCCCGCTCGCCCCGGGCGCCTACCCCAACATCTCCACGGCCCCCGGCGCGAGCGGACTGCCCGTCCCGGTCAGTGCCCTGGGCGACGCGACCAGCGACTGGGACGCCTCGGCCCGGGCGACCGGCTCCTACAACCTCTCCTACGACCTCTGGTACGGGCCCAGCCCCGACAACTGCGCCCCGGGGGAGAGTGCGGAGGTGATGATCTGGCTGGACGCCACCGACAGCGTCCGGCCGGCCGGGAAGAAGGTGACGGACGCCCAGACCATGGGCGACACCACGTACGACGTCTTCCAGGCGCCCATCACCGGCCCGCACAGCGTGATCAGCTACGTGCGGAAGGCGTCGACCCACAGCGCCCACGGCCTGAACCTGCGGCTGTTCACCGCCGACGCCCTGATGCGCGGTTACGTCCCGCCGGGGTCGTACCTGTGCCGGGTACAGGCGGGCTTCGAGATCTGGAGCGGCGGGACGGGCCTGCAGAGCTGGTCGTTCGCCTTCCACAACCGGGTCGGCCTGCCGGCCGGCGAGGTGCCGGCCGGCGCCCCCGGGATCTGCCTGCGGCACGGCGGCGGAGGCCTCGCCGGCACACCGGTGACGGTCGGCTCCTGCGGCGACCAGGCCGTGTCGACGAGCTGGACGGTGGGCAACGACGGCTCGCTGCGGGGCGGCGCTGCGTGCCTCGCGCTCTCCGGGGACGGCACCACCGTGGCGCTGGCCCGCTGTACCGGAGGAGCCGCGCAGCGCTGGGCCGCCGGAGCCGGGCAGAGCCTGGTGCACCTGGAGTCCGGCCTCTGCCTCGGCACCGCCGGGGGCTCCCTCGCGGACGGGACGGCGGTGAACCTCAAGCCCTGCTCGGGCGGGGTCTCACAGCGGTGGAAGCTCCCGTACAACGGACTGCCGTAGGAGCGGCCCCGGGGGTGGATCCGTCAGCCGAAGCACCCTCCATGGGCGTTGGGCGGACCATGCCTTACCATTCCGACACATGAGTGATCGACCGGTACCGACTGGCGAGCCGGACCAGAACCCGGGGTGGTCCCCGCAGCAGCCGCCGATCGGCGCGTTCGGCCCGCCGCCCGCGGCCCCGGGCCCCGCGCAGCCGCCGGTCTCCGCGCAGCCCCCCGCCGGCCCCATACCTCCGGGGCAGGTGCCTCCGCCCGGCCCGGTGCCTCCGGGGCAGGTGCCTCCGCCCGGCCCGGTGCCTCCGGGGCAGGTGCCTCCGCCCGGCCCGGTGCCCCCGGGGGCCGGTGTGCCACCACAGCAGCAGCAGCCGCCGGTCGGCGCGTTCGGCCCGCCGCCCGCCGCACCGGCCGCACCGGTTCCACCCACCGTGCCCGCCATGCCGACTGCGCCGACCTCGCCCACCGCGACCACCGTCCCCATGACGCCCGCCGCGCCCCTGGCGTCCACCGTCCCCATGACGCCCGCCCAGCAGTGGCAGCAGGGCGGCGGCTTCCCGGCGCAGGGCTCCAGCACGCCCGACTGGGAGGCGCTGGCGGCCAGGAACGAGGAGCAGGCCAAGAAGAAGCGCCGTCTGCGGCTGATCGGTGCCGCCGTGGCCGTCGTGGTCGTCGGCGCCGCCGTCGCGGGCGTCGTGGTGATGCGTCAGTCCGACAAGACGCCGGTCGCCGACGGCAGCCCGACGGCCGAGGCGCCCAAGACCCCGGGCGCGTCGTCGAGCGGGTCGCCGGCCGGGACGGCCAGTGGGACGCCGAGCGGTCCGCCGAAGGCCATCGCGGGCCCGCCGACCGTCGGCTCGCTGCCGGCGAGCAAGGGAACGGCCGCGCTGGGCCTGGGCTCCGACGCGAAGACGGGCTCGGTGGCCGGCTTCGCCGGACAGGTCCTCAAGCTGCCCAGCGGGCAGAACTCCTTCGCCCAGAGCGCCGAGCCGATCGTCGACACGAACAAGAGCTTCACCGTGTCCGTCCGGGTGTTCGTCGACGTGCCGGCGGGTGTCCGGGCCGCGGTCAGCCAGGGTGACGGCGCCTACTACTCCTACGCGCTCGGACGGGCGACCAACAACGGCCACAACCTCTGGTACTTCAAGGTCCAGCTCCCCGGCGGCGGTTCCGTGGTGGTCTACTCCAAGGGCGACGCGACGGTCAACCAGTGGGCCCTGCTGACCGGTGTCTACGACGCGGCGAGCAAGCAGATCACGCTCTACGTCAACGGCGCGGCGCAGGCGTCGGCCCAGGCGGCCGGCGTGCAGAGCAGCGGCACCAACGCGTTCCAGCTGGGCCGGCTGAGCTCGAACTCGCAGTGGAGCGACCCCTGGCACGGGGCCGTCGCCGACATCCAGGCCTGGGACCAGGTGCTGCCGGAGGCCGACATCGTGAAGATCGTCGCCGGCCCCAGCTCGCCGCCGGCGATCCCGCCCACGGCCGCCTGGCTCACCGGCTGAGCCGGACCGTACGGGCAGGCCGCCCGTCGTAAGACACCCACGGCGCCGGGGCGCAGCACCGCCCCGGCGCCCTCTGGCGCACCGAGCCCCGGTACCTGCCGTACCGGGCGCGATGTCCCGAAGCTGAGGAGCAGTACCTGATGAGCGCGGACGGCCGTTGGATCCGGCCCGAATCCACCCGGCGGCCCGTACTCAAGCCCGCCGGTGCCGTCCCGCCCGGTGGCGTCGGCACGGCCGGTCCCGGTGAACCCCCGGCGGGCTCCCAGGACGGGCCGTCGTCGCGCGGGCGCCGGAGACGTACGGCGGAGCCGGTGGCCCGGATGCCCCGGCCCGGGCTCCGGACGGACCTGCTGCCGCTGTTCGCCGTCCTGCTGGTCCAGGGCGCGCTCTCGTTCCACCTCCTCCTGAGCAACACGGCCTTCGTGGACGAGGGCACCTACATCTACGCGGGCTACCAGGAGATCGCCAACCTGGCGCACGGCACCCCGGTCGCGACGTACGAGACCTTCTTCTCCGGCTCCCCGCTGATCTACCCGGTGGTCGTGGCGGTGGCCGACATGCTCGGCGGCCTGACCACCGCGCGGCTGCTGAGCATGGCCTTCATGCTCTCCGCCACCGTGGCCGTCCACCTGGCCACCCGGCGGCTGCACGGCTCGCTCGCGGCGTTCTGTGCGGCGGCGGCCTTCGCCGCGCTCGGACCGACCCAGTTCCTGGGCGGGCTGGCCACCTACGACTCGATGGCGTTGGCGCTGCTCGCCTGGGCCGGCTACCTCGCGGTGCGGCTGACCACCGGCGGCGGCTACCCGAGCATGCTCCTGGCCGCCCTGCTGCTGGCGCTGGCCGGCTGCACCAAGTACGCCGCGCTGCTCTGGGTCCCGGTCGTCTGCGGCGTCGCGGTCTTCGCCGGCTCCGGCGGCGCCCCCGGCGCGTGGGTGCGGTGGAAGCGCGGGCTGCAGCTCCTCCTCGCCTTCGTGGCGGCGGTGGCCGTGGCGGCGCTGGTGGCGGGGAAGCGCTACATCGACGGCTTCAACCACACCACCCTCAAGCGCGCCCCCGGGCACGACGCCTACTCCTACGTGGCCGAGGAGGCCGCCAAGTGGGTGGGTGCCCTGCTGCTGCTGGCCCTGGTGGGCGTGGTGGTGCAGCTGGTGGCGGCGCGCAGGCGCGGCGGGAGCGCGTGGTCCGAGGCCTGCCTCGCCGCCGTGCTGCTGGTCGCGGGGATGCTCGCGCCGGCGAACCAGATCCGCATCCACACCTGGCTCTCCCTGCAGAAGCACGTCGACTTCGGTGCCTGGTTCGCCTGCATCGTGGTGGGCGCCCTGCTGGCCCGGGTCGTCGTCGCGCTGAAGGACCGGGTGCACGTCACGGCCGGGGTGGTGGTCGCCGCCCTGGTGGTCGGCCCGCTCGGCTGGGTGGGGGCGGCCCAGGGCCGGGAGATGTTCGGCGAGTGGTCCGACACCGAGGACTTCGTGGCCGCGCTGAGGCCGTACGTCGTCAAGGGCGACGACCGGTACCTGGTCGAGAACTACAACGTGCCCGCGTACTACCTGCGCGAGTCGAGCAACTGGCAGCAGTGGCACGACCTGGTGGCGGTCTACCGCCGGGACCCGGACACCGGCAAGCAGCAGGTCGGGGTGCCCGCCATCCAGGCCGGCATCGAGGCGCACGAGTGGAAGGTGGTGGTGCTGGACTTCACCCAGACCGGCGCCACCGACAGGGCGATCCAGCCGACGCTCAAGAGCGCCGGGTACCGCGTGGCCACCGTGGTCAAGAGCGGCGAGCACGGCCGGTACACCATCTACGTGGCGCCGGGCTACGACAAGAAGTGACCGGCCCCGGCGGTGATCCGCCGCCGGGGGCCCGCCGTCAGAACGTCATCGCGTAGACCAGCAGCGGGACACCGGGGCGCACCTCCCAGTCGCGCTCCGGCGTCCGCCGGAAGCCCAGCCGTTCGTAGAGCCGGTGGGCGGAGGTCATCGACGGCCGGGTGGAGAACGCCATCCCGTCCAGGCCCAGCTCCCGGCTGCGCGCGATCGAGGCCCGGACCAGCGCCTCGCCCACGCCCCGGCCCCGGGCCGCGCCGCCGACCGCGAGCATCCGGATCTCGCCCTCGTGCGGCCGCGCTATGTCGGCGTAGGCCGTGCCGCCGACCGCGAAGGTCACGCAGCCGAGCAGCTCCCCACCGGCCGGGTCGACCGCGACGAGGAGTTCGGCCTGCTCGAAACGGGGGCGGGCGTCGAGGAGTTGGGCCGCGTAGGGGCCGTCGGCGGGGCTGTGGCCGTCGCCGACGAAGGCCTCGTGGGTGACGGCTCCGACTGCGGTGAGGTCGGCCTCGACGGCCCGGCGGATGACGATGTCCATGCGGTCAGTGTGCCGCAGGCGGTGTCGGCGGCCGGGGCGGGGGCCGAGGTGGGGGCCGTGGCCGGTGCGGCCGTGGCCGGGTCGGCGGACGGCCGGAGCGAGGCGGCCGGCATGGTGCCGTGGAGCCGGTCGGGCAGGGCGGGGTCGACGGGGTAGCCGCCGGGCCGGTGCCAGTTGTCGCGGCCGTTGGCGGCACCCCGGGCCACGTCGCGCCCGATCAGGGTGCCGAGCAGTCCGAAGCCGCCGACGGCCCCGGCCAGGGCGAGTGCGCTTGCGAGAGTGTCGGAGTCCATGGCTCCACTCTCGCCGCGCCGCCGGGCGGCCACGAGTGGCAGCAATGCCCGATTGCATCGAAATACTGCCACCGCGGGCCTTCCCTCCGGGCCGCTCGCGGGGGCATCCTGGTCGGCATGCTCAAGAACGTGGTCGCGGTGGTGCTGGAGGAGGTCCATCCCTTCGAACTCGGGGTGGCCTGCGAGGTGTTCGGCCTGGACCGGACCGCAGACGGCCTGCCCGGCTACGACTTCGCCCTCGCCGGTGCCCGCCCCGGCCCGCACCGCACGCACGCCGGCTTCACCGTCGACGTCCCGTACGGCCCGGAGCGCCTCGCCGAGGCCGACCTGGTGCTGGTCACGGCCGTCGGGGTGCACCAGGACTACCCGGCGCCGCTGCTGGACGCGGTGCGGGCGGCCGTGGACGGCGGCGCCCGGGCGCTCTCCATCTGCAGCGGCGCCTTCGTGCTCGGCGCCGCCGGGCTGCTGGACGGCCGCCGCTCCACCACGCACTGGCGCTACACCGACGAGCTGGCCGCGCGCTTCCCGCGGACCACCGTCGAGCCGGACGTGCTCTACGTGGACGACGACCCGGTGATCACCTCGGCCGGCACGGCGGCCGGCATCGACGCCTGCCTGCACCTGGTGCGCAAGGTGCAGGGCGTGGAGGCGGCCCGGGGGATCGCCCGCCGGATGGTGGTGGCCCCGCACCGGGAGGGCGGGCAGGCGCAGTTCGTCGCCCGCCCGCTGCCGGAGGGGGACGGAGAGTCGCTCGCCCCGCTGCTGGACTGGATGCGCCACCACCTGGACCAGGAGTCCACCGTCGAGCAGTTGGCGGCCCGGGCCCACATGTCGCCGCGCACCTTCGCCCGCCGGTTCCAGCAGGAGACCGGCACGACGCCGCACCGCTGGCTGGTCGGGCAGCGGCTGCTGCTCGCCCAGCGGCTGCTGGAGTCCACCACCGAGCCGGTGGACGCGATCGCCGCCCGCTGCGGCTTCGGCAACGCGGCGACGCTGCGGCACCACTTCGGCCGCCGGCTGGGGACGACCCCGATGGCCTACCGCCGCTGCTTCGCCGAGCCGCTCGCGAGCTGACGGGCGGCGGGCGCCCGGTCGTCAGCCGGTGGTCAGGTGCCCGGTCTCGTTCCAGTGCGCCGGGCGCAGCCGCCCGCCCTCGGCGCGCCAGAGGCTGGTGGAGCAGTTGCGCACCGGCTCCAGCGCGGTCAGCTGCGCCTCGGTGAGCCGGTCCAGCGCGTAGCGGAGCATCAGCACCGTGCAGTCGTGCGCGACGACCAGGACGGGCCGGCCGGCCTCGTCGGCGCAGAGGTCGCGGAGCAGGCTGCGCACCCGCAGCGCCACGTCCGCCCAGGACTCGCCACCGGGCGGGCGGTAGTACAGCTCGCCCATCTTGCGCCGTCTGGCGGCCTCCTCCGGGTGTTTGGCCTCGATCGCGGCCCGGGGCAGCATCTCCAGGACGCCCAGTTCGCGGTCGCGCAGCCGTTCGTCGTACCGGACGGCCAGCGAGACCGGTACGGCGCCGAGTCCGGCGGCCTGGGCGAGCGCGATCCGGGCGGTCTCGGCGGTGCGCACGTAGGGCGAGCACCAGACGCTGCGCGGCCGGTCGGTGCTGGGCAGGCCGGCCCACCAGCGGCCGAGGGTCTGGGCCTGCTGCTGGCCGTGCATCGAGAGCGGGATGTCGGCGTCCCGGCAGCTGATCGGAACGCTCAGCGCACCGGCCGCCTCGGCCAGCTGGAACTCCACGTTGGCGGTGGACTCGCCGTGCCGGGTGGCGATCAGTACGGACGGCAGCCGGGTGGCCGGCGCTGCGGTCGTGGGCGGTGCGGTCGTGGGCGGGGCGCCGAGCGCCGTGCCGGGCGCGTGGACGGACTGGTGCTGGCCGTTGAGTGTGGTGCCGAGTTCTGCCATCGCGACTGCTCCCCGTGGGTCGATCCGTGGGTCGGTCGGTGCCGGCCGGCTGCCGGTCCGGTCCGGTGGTTCCCTGCACGTGCGGCCGTTCATACATATGATCGCGCCGCCTCCTCCAGTGTTCACGGAGGAGACGGCGCGATCACAGGGCGCGCGACGGGGCAATCAGTGCGCTGCCACGGGCTCCGGCGCGTTCTTCAGCTCTTCGTCGCCGGTTTCGGCGCTGTAGTCGCCGGGCCGGGTCTCGTCCGGGCTCTCCGGCGCCTTGATCGCCTTCAGCGCGAGCGTGAGCACCACCGAGACCACCAGGTTGAGCACGAAGGCGGTCAGGCCGATGTAGCCCAGCTCGCCGATGCCAGGGATCTCGGCCGCGTTGCCGCCGAAGTGCTTGGTGGCCTTGCTGGGGATGTCGTACGCCTCCCAGGTGCCGTAGATCATGCCGACCGCCCAGCCGGCGAACAGCGCCCAGTGGTGGAACCAGCGGGTGAACAGGCCGCCGACGATGGAGACGAAGGTCTGCAGGATCCAGAGGCCGCCGAGCAGCTGGAGGTTGATCGCCGCCTGCTTGTCCATGGTGAGCACGAAGACCAGGGCGCCGACCTTCACCAGCAGCGAGGCGAGCTTGGCGACCCTGGTCTCGTCCGCCGGGGTGGCGGACGGCTTCAGGAACTCCTTGTAGACGTTGCGGGTGAACAGGTTGGCCGCCGCGATCGACATGATGGCGGCCGGCACCAGCGCGCCGATCCCGATCGCCGCGAAGGCCACGCCGGTGAACCAGTCCGGGAACATGTTCTCGAACAGCTGCGGCACCGAGAGCTGGGTGTTGAACTTGCTGTCGCCCTTGCCGATGCCGGCCGCGATCGCCATGAAGCCGAGCAGTGCCAGCAGGCCCAGCATCAGCGAGTACGCGGGCATGATCGCCATGTTGCGGCGCACCGTGTTGCGGGACTTCGAGGCCAGCACGCCGGTCACCGAATGCGGGTACATGAACAGCGCCATCGCCGAGCCGAGCGCCAGCGTGGCGTACGTCCACTGCTTGTTCTCCGGCACGGTCAGCGAGCCGGCCGCCTTGGGCGCGCTGAACTTCTCGCCGACCGCGTCGAAGATGTGCCCGTAGCCGCCGAGCCGCATCGGGATGTAGATCACCGCGACGATGATCACGATGTAGATCAGGGTGTCCTTGACGAACGCGATCAGCGCCGGGGCCCGCAGGCCGGACGAGTACGTGTACGCGGCCAGCACGCCGAAGGCGATGAACAGCGGCAGGTCCTTGACGAACCAGTTGGCGTTCTCGCCGCCGCCGACGCCCAGCACGTCCAGCACCGCCTGGATGCCGACCAGCTGCAGCGCGATGTACGGCATGGTGGCCAGGATGCCGGTCAGCGCGACCACCAGCGCGAGCGGCTTGGAGCCGTACCGCCCGCGCACGAAGTCGGCCGGGGTGACGTACCCGTGCACCCGGGAGACCGACCAGAGCCGGGGCAGGAAGAGGAAGACCAGCGGGTACGCGATGATCGTGTACGGCACCGCGAAGAACCCGGCCGCGCCGGTCGCGTACACGGCGGCCGGGACGGCCACGAAGGTGTACGCCGTGTAGAGGTCGCCGCCGAGCAGGAACCAGGTGATCCAGGTCCCGAAGCTGCGGCCGCCGAGGCCCCACTCGTCCAGGTGCTGGGCGTCGTCGGCCCGGCGCCACCGCGAGGCGAGGAAGCCCATCACGGTGACCAGGACGAAGAAGAGCACGAACACCGCCAGGGCCGGCACGTTGACGCCGTTCATCGCGCGCCACCCGCCTTCCGGACGGCCTTGCGGGCCTTCTCGTCCCGGTTGATCAGCAGGTACGCGGCCACCGTGAAGACGGCCGAGACCGGCACCCAGAGCAGCTGGTACCAGTAGAAGAACGGCACCCCGCCGGCCTCGGGGCCGGTCTTGTCGTAGGAGGACACCCAGAGCATCGCGACGATCGGCACGAGCAGGGCGAGCCCGGCCAGCACCCGCTCCGGCGTCACGGCCGGAACGGCCCCGGGATCCGGTGGCTCGGGCATGACAGGTTCGGTGGCGTCGAGGTCTGACGACATGGTTCGGCTCCGCTCCGGAGGAGGGTCACCCGGTCGGCGCCGCAGCCCCACGAGGCCGCACGATCCCCCCGAGGCCCGCCGAGCAGCACCACTGGTGATCGGCAGTCAATACGGCTGCGAAATCTAGAGCATGGCGTGATCTGTGTCACCAGGAACGACCGAACTTTCCGCTATCCGGACGCTTTGCGCGCGCCCGCGCGTACGCCGGAGCGCCGTACACGGCCTGCGCGCCGCCTTGACAGTCCGCGCGCCGGTGCACGCTGCACCGCCCGCGGCCGCCCAACGCAACGGGCACCGGCGTACGCACGTGCGTACGCCGGTGCCCGGATGCCGGCAGGGGAGTGGCCGCCCTACTCGGGGCGCTTGAGCCGGGTGATGAACTTGTAGCGGTCGCCACGGTAGATGGACCGGACCCACTCGACCGGGTTGCCGTCGGCGTCGAAGGAGTGCCGGGCGAGCTGGAGCATCGGCAGCCCGAGGTCGGAGCCCAGCAGGCCGGCCTCGCGCGGGGTCGCGAGGGTGGTCTCGATGGTCTCCTCGGCCTCGGCCACCGTGACGCCGTAGACCTCGCGCAGGGCCGTGTACAGGGAGTTGTGCTTGGCCAGGTTGCGGCGCAGCGCGGGGAAGCGCTTGGCGGAGAGGTGGGCGACCTCGATGGCCATCGGGTCGCCGTTGGCCAGCCGGAGGCGCTCGATCCGCAGCACCCGGCCGCCGGGCTTGATGTCCAGCAGCGGGGCGAGCCGGTCGTCGGCGGTGATGTAGCCGATCTCGATCAGCCGGGAGGTGGGCTCCAGGCCCTGGGCGCGCATGTCCTCGGTGTAGGAGGTCAGCTGGAGCGCCTGGGCGACCTTGGGCTTGGCGACGAAGGTGCCCTTGCCCTGGATGCGCTCCAGCCGCCCCTCGACCACCAGCTCCTGGAGCGCCTGGCGGACGGTGGTGCGCGAGGTGTCGAACTGGGCGGCGAGTGCCCTCTCGGGCGGGACGGGCGTCCCGGCGGGCTGGGTCTCGGTGAGCTGCAGCAGGTGGCGCTTGAGGCCGTAGTACTTGGGCACCCGCGCGGTCGGGTCTGCGCCGGCCTGCGTCGGGAGGTTCTTCACCTGGGGGTCGTTGACCTGGGCCGTGCTGCCCCCGTCGCTGCTCATCGGACCTGTCTCCCGCTTCTCGCGCGGCCCTTGAGGGTCGCGCCACATCGTTAACAGCTCACATCGTTGCATGTATGGCTACGGAACGAATACCTCATCACGCGATGAACGATGTGCGGTGTCGGCTTGATAACGGGTGGTCCCGATCGCCTGAACAGCCGTTGACAGGCCCATTGGTCTAGGCCAAGCTCCAGGCATCTGGTCTACACCACTAGGCCGGTCACTATGAATCCCCCCACCCGTCCGATGGGGTCCGCGGCACCATTCCTCCCGCTTTACGTGGGTCTGTCGCTGTCACCCGACGGGGGTAACCCAGGCATCCCTCAGGAGGATGGCGTGAAGCGTCAGGTCATCGCGGCGGTCGGCGTCGCAGCAATGGTCGTCGGTGTGGCGGCTTGTGGTTCGGACGCCAAGTCGAGCGACGAGGGCAAGGGCGGTTCGTCCTCGTCCGCCGCCAAGAACTACGGCGGCAAGACCCTGACCGTGTGGCTGATGGACGGCTCCGCCCCGAAGGGCTGGACGGACTCGGTCAAGGCCGACTTCGAGACCGCCTACCCGGGCTCCAAGGTCGACTTCCAGATCCAGAAGTGGAACGGCATCGGCGCGAAGGTCACCACCGCGCTGTCCGAGGGCTCGGTCGACGTCCTCGAGGTCGGCAACACCCAGACCGCGGGCTACGCGGCCACCGGTGGTCTGCTCGACATCACCAAGGACAAGGCCGCCCTGGGCGGTGCCGACTGGGCCGCCAACCAGAACGAGGCCGCGATCCTGGACGGCAAGCAGTACGCCGCCCCGTGGTGGGTCAGCAACCGCGTCGTCGCCTACAACAAGGACCTCTGGGCGAAGGCCGGCCTGAGCGCCGCGCCGAAGACCCTGGACGAGTTCTACGCCGACCTGGACAAGCTGAAGGCGACCGCGGGCGTCACCGACCCGATCTACATGCCCGGCCAGGAGTGGTACGTCTACTTCGGTCTGCTGACCAGCGAGGGCGGCAAGATCGCCAAGAAGGACGGCGACAAGTGGGCCGGCGGCCTGTCCTCCCCCGAGGCGCAGAAGGCCTTCGACACCTACAAGAAGCTGCAGGGCTACTCCGCCACCGGTCCGAAGGACAAGGACGAGGCCACCCCGCAGCAGAAGGACGTCTTCGGCAAGGGTGACGTCGGCACCATGATCGGCCTCGGCTGGGAGCTGCCGGACGAGAAGACCATGGCCAAGGACAAGATCGGCTTCTTCCCGCTCCCGGGCAAGACCGCCGACAAGCCGTCCGGCGTCTTCCTCGGCGGTTCCAACCTGGCCATCGCCCAGGCCAGCAAGAACTCCGACATGGCCAAGGACTTCCTGAAGATCGCCCTCAACGACAAGAACGAGGGCCTGGTCGCCGCCGCGGGCAACATCCCGAACAAGGCCTCGCTGAACGGCCAGGTCGCCGGCGACTTCGCCAAGGCCGCCCAGCCGGCCGCCGCCGTCGGCGCGATCACCCCGAACACGCCGACCTGGGCCAACGTGGAGAACGAGCCGAACCCGATCAAGGAGTTCCTGACCGGAGCCCTGTCGGGTGACTACGCGGCCGCTGCCAAGAAGGCCGACGACGAGATCGCGAAGCGTCTCAACCAGAAGCAGTAGGCAGTCGAGCGGCGTCGCTCACCGACTCCCGGCGGGGAGCCGGTGGGCGACGCCTATCCGTCGTCGGTCAGGTTGTCAGGAAGAGAGAACGATGGCTGTGCATTCGGAGCGGGTGCAGACACAGTCCCCGGAGTCAGGGAAGGCCGCCGTGGCCATTACCGAGGAGATCGCCGGCCGCGGTGCCGGGAGCGCCCCGAAGAAGAGCGGCAGACCGGCGAAGGCGCTGGACAAGGCCGCCCTCACGCCGTACCTGCTGCTGCTGCCGGCCATCGCGGCGACTCTGGTCCTGCTGGGCTGGCCGTTGCTCAAGACGGTGGTGGTGTCGTTCCAGAACCTCAACAGGCGTCAGCTGATCCAGCACCTGACCGAATGGAACGGCTTCGAGAACTACACCGACCAGCTCACCAACTCGGAGTTCTGGTCGATCACCGGCCGCACGGTGATCTTCACCGTCGTCAACGTGGTCCTGATCATGGTGTGCGGCACCCTGGTCGGCCTGCTGCTCGACCGCCTCGGCAAGAAGATGCGGCTGGCGCTGTCGATCGCGCTCATCCTGGCCTGGGCGATGCCGGTGGTCGCCGCGACCACGGTCTACCAGTGGCTGTTCGACCAGAACTTCGGTGTCGTCAACTGGTTCCTGGACAAGCTGGGCTGGCACTCGATGGCCCACTTCAACTGGACCAGCGGCCAGTACTCGACCTTCTTCGTGATCATCCTGCTGATCGTCTGGCAGTCGGTCCCGTTCGTGGCCTTCAACATGTACGCGGGCCTGACCACCATTCCCAAGGAGCTCTACGAGGCCGCCCGGATGGACGGCGCCGCGGCCTTCAAGATCTTCGGCTCCGTGACCTTCCCGATCATGAAGCCGTTCTTCCTGGCCACGACCTTCCTCGAGGTCATCTGGGTCTTCAAGGCCTTCACCCAGGTCTACCTGATCAACAAGGGCGGCCCGGACGGACTCACCCGGACCCTCCCGGTCCACGCCTTCCTCGAAGGCTTCGGATCCCAGCGATTCGGCGTCGGCTCCGCCATCGCGGTACTCACCATCCTGATGCTGGGTGCGCTGATGGCGTACTACTTCCGCATCATTCTGAAGCAGGAGGACGAGCTGTGAGGCGCTCGCTCATCGGACGCACCTGGCCGAACGTGATCGCGGTCGTCCTCTTCGTCTTCTTCATCTTCCCCGTCTACTGGATGATCGTCACCGCCTTCAAGCAGAACAACGACATCATCAGCCGGACGCCGGTCTTCCTGCCGCTGAACGCGACCCTCGAACACTTCGACAAGGCCGTCCACGCCCCCAACTTCTGGACGTACGTCGGCAACAGCCTGATCGTGACGGTCGGCGCGGTGCTCGCCTCGCTGGTGATCGCCACCCTGGCCTCCTTCGCGATCGCGCGCATGCGCTTCCGCGGCCGCAAGAGCTTCGTGCTGGTCGTCATGGCCGCGCAGATGGCGCCGTGGGAGGTCATGATCATCTCGGCCTACCTCCTCGTCCGCGACAACGACATGCTGAACAGCCTCGTGCCGCTGACCGCGCTCTACATGATGATGGTGCTGCCCTTCACGATCTGGACGCTGCGCGGCTTCATCGCCGCCGTGCCGAAGGAACTGGAGGAGTCCGCGATGGTGGACGGCTGCACCCGCACCCAGGCCTTCCTGAAGGTGATCTTCCCGCTGCTCGCGCCCGGCCTGATGTCGACCTCGCTGTTCGGCTTCATCACCGCGTGGAACGAGTTCCCGCTGGTGAACATCCTGAACAAGAAGGAGGAGTTCCAGACTCTCCCGCTCTGGCTCTCCTCCTTCCAGACCAACTTCGGCACCGACTGGGGCGCCACCATGGCCGCGTCCACCCTCTTCGCGGTCCCGATCCTGGTCCTGTTCGTCTTCCTCCAGCGCAAGGCCGTCGGCGGCTTGACCGACGGTGCAGTGAAGGGCTGATCCCACGTGAGCATCCTCATCCCCACTCTGCCCGCCAGTGACCAGCTGCACCGCGACGCGCTGACCGTCCTCCAGCCCGGCTTCGTCGGCACCGAGCCGCCGGAGTGGGTCCGCCGCCACCTGGCGGCCGGGCTCGGCTCGGTCGCGCTGTTCGACCGCAACGTCACCGACCTGGACCAGCTCTCCGCGCTCACCAAGGCGCTGCGCGAGGAGAACCCGGACCTCCTGATCGCGATCGACGAGGAGAGCGGCGACGTCACCCGCCTGGAGGCCGGCTCCGGCTCGTCCTGGCCGGGCAACTTCGCGCTCGGCGCGATCGACGACCCGGAGCTGACCCGCGACGTCGCCCGTGAGCTGGGCCGGGCGCTGGCCGCGGCCGGCGTCAACTACAACTGGGCGCCCACCGCGGACGTCAACTCCAACCCCCGCAACCCGGTGATCGGCGTCCGCTCGTTCGGCGCCGACCCGGAGCTCTGCGCCCGGCACACCGCCGCCTGGGTGGAGGGCCTGCAGTCGGCGGGCGTGGCCGCCTGCTCCAAGCACTTCCCCGGGCACGGCGACACGGCCGTCGACTCGCACCACGGCCTGCCGGTGATCGACGTCGACCTGGACGTGCTGCGCGCCCGTGACCTCATCCCGTTCGAGGCCGCGATCGCCGCCGGGACCAAGGCCGTGATGACGGCCCACATCATGATCCCGGCACTCGACCCCAAGCTGCCGGCCACGCTCAGCCCCCGGGTGCTGCGGGACCTGCTGCGCGCCGCCCCGGCCGACGGCGGCCTCGGCTACCAGGGCCTGATCGTCAGCGACGCGATCGAGATGGGCGCCATCGCCGACACCTTCGGCATGGGCGAGGGCACCGTGCTGGCCCTGGCGGCCGGCGCGGACGCGATCTGCGTCGGCGGCGGCCTGGCCGACGAGGAGACCGTGCTGATGCTGCGCGACGCCATCGTGGCGGGCGTGCGGTCCGGCAGGCTGCCCGAGGAGCGGCTGGCCGACGCCGCCGGCCGGGTCCGCGCGCTGGGCAGCTGGGGCAGGATCGCGGCCCAGGGCGAGCGGCTGGAGCCGGACCTCGCGGTCGGCCTGCGGGCCGCCCGCCGCGCGCTGCGGGTGGTCCGGGCGCCGGGCCGCGAGGTGCTGCCGGTGACCGAGCGCCCGTACGTGGCCTCGTTCTCCGACGAGCCCAACATCGCCGTCGGCGACGTGACCCCGTGGGGCGTGGCCGGCATGCTGGCCGACCGTTTCCCCGGCACCCGCACCCGCGAGGTGGGCCCGCAGGACGCCGGCCCGGAGCAGCTGGACGCGATGGTCGCCGGGGTGCTGGCCGACGCCGAGGGCCGCCGGCTGGTGCTGGTGGTCCGGGACGCGCACCGGCACGCGTGGATGGCCGCCGCGCTGTCCCGCCTGGTGGCGGCCCGGCCGGACGCCGCGGTGGTCGAGATGGGCCTGCCGCAGTCCGAGCCGGTCGGCGCGCTGCACATCGCCACCCACGGTGCCGCCCGCGTCTGCGGTCTGGCGGCCGTGGAGGTGCTCACCGGGCAGTCGGGAGCGATCGGCTGACGTTCTGTCGGACCGTGACCCAGGGTGCCGGGAAGGCATCCCCGAGCGGGCCCGTCATGCGCATGTCGCATGACGGGCCCGCTCCGTTTTTCCCGCGTTGACCTGCGGATTCGTCGGGTGTCGGTGTTCCCTCAAATCGGTCTTAAGCCAGCCTTAAGTTCCACTGAGGGTGATGGG
This sequence comes from Kitasatospora sp. NPDC032757, assembly GCF_055579305.1. Lineage (NCBI taxonomy): Bacteria > Bacillati > Actinomycetota > Actinomycetes > Kitasatosporales > Streptomycetaceae > Kitasatospora > Kitasatospora sp. NPDC032757. The sequence goes on from NZ_JBVINN010000004.1 coordinate 257,984, forward strand.
GCTACGACTGATCGCCACGCGGTACAACGGGTCTGCAACGTCCTTTGCGGCCCGGCCATTTGGCGTTGACACCGCCAGTGGTCTAGGCCAGGCTCCACCCATCCGGTTCGAACTTCAGCCTCACCGGATGTGGTATCGGCCCTTCCCGAAGCACATCGCCGCCCCTCCCCGGAGACCGCTCTCCGACGGGTGCCAGCGCTGCCGGCGGGCACTCAGGCTCTAACACCCTCGGAGGATGGCGTGAAGCAGCGTCAGTTCATCGCGACGTTCGGGATCATGGCGTTGGCCGTCGGATTGACGGCCTGTTCTTCGGGCGGCTCGCCGTCGGGGGACGCCAGGAGCGGCACGGCGGACCCGAAGTCGGCGACCGGGACGGTCACGGTCTGGCTGATGGAGGACGCCCAGAAGAACTGGCCGGACCTCGTCCAGCGGGTCAACGACGAGTTCGCCGCCAAGTACCCGAACGTCACCCTGAGGCTCGCCTACCAGGGCTGGGCCGACAAGGTCACCAAGCTGGACAAGGCGATCGCCGAGGGCACCGCCCCGGACGTGGTGGAGCTCGGCAACACCGAGACCATGAAGTACGTGCTGTCCGGCGCGCTCGCCCCGGTGGAGCGGAGCAGCTTCGAGAACTCCGACGCCTGGATCAAGGCGCTCGCCAACACCTGCACCTACCAGGACAAGCTCTGGTGCGTGCCGTACTACGCGGGCGCCCGGGTCGCCATCTACAACTCGGCGGCGTTCCAGACGGCCACCGGCAGCGCGGACTTCCCCAGGACCGAGGACGAGCTGCGGGCGGCGCTGGACAAGCTGGCAGACAGGAACAAGTCCGACCGGACGTACTCGGCGCTCTACCTGCCCGGCCCGTTCTGGTACGCCGCGATGAGCTACGTCTCCGCGTACGGCGGCGCCATCGCCCGCTTCGACAGCAGCGGCAACTGGCACGGCACGCTCAGCGACCCCAAGTCCGTGCAGGGGCTCAACCACTTCGTCGACCTGGTGCGCAAGTACAACAAGGGCGACCTCGCGGTGAACGAGCTGAACCAGTACGAGGCGATGGCCCGCGGGCACGCGGGCGCCTTCTACGGCAACGGCTACGAGGCGGCCAGCGTGACCGCACCGGTCACCGGCGACCCGAACCTCAAGGACGCCGTCAAGGTCGCCACCATGCCCGGCCCGGGCGGCAAGCCGCTGCCGACCTTCATCGGCGGCTCGGACCTCGCCGTCACCGCCAAGTCGCAGGTGGCCCCGCTGGCCGCCGACTGGATCCGGATGTTCACCAGTGGCAAGTCCGAGCAGGCGCTGGCCGACAAGGACATCCTGCCGAACAACCTGACCCAGCTGAACCCGCTGAAGGGCAAGCCGGCCACGGCCGCCGCGGCCAACGCGGTGCCGGACGCCTGGTTCACCCCGCTGGCGCCGGGCTGGGGCGCGATCGAGAAGCAGAAGATCCTGCCGGACATGCTCACCGCGATCCTCAAGAACAACAAGCCCGTGGACCAGGCCGCCAAGGAGGCGGACGCCGCGATCGACCAGCTGATCAACAAGCAGGGCTGATCCGGGGCCGGCCGGTCCGCCGGCCGGCGAGGGCCTGAAACCGCCGCGGCGGGAGGGGCTCTCGAATGTGCTCCACGGGGATGGCCCCGTAGGATTGCCGCAGGAATCACCGCAGCGAGTGTGCGGACTCGCCGCCGTAGAGGTCCCCGCCGGGCATCCCCGCCCGCGTGGGGTGGAACCATCTCATCGGAGGCACATCCAGATGTCCGACACGCAGACTGTCCCCGTCCCCGGCCGGATCATGGCGGCGGAGATGGCCGAGCAGCCGGCCGTCCTCCAGCGCATCCTCGACGAGGGTGCCCCGAAGATCTTCGAGATCGCGGCCGGGATCGCCGCCCGCAACCCGCGCTTCGTCCTGCTCACCGCGCGCGGTACGTCCGACAACGCGGCGCTCTACGCCAAGTACCTGATCGAGATCCTGCTCGGCAAGCCGGCCGGCCTGACCTCGATGTCGACCACCACCGCGTACGGCGCCAAGCCGGACCTCACCGACGTGCTGGTGATCACCGTCAGCCAGTCCGGCGGCTCGCCGGACCTCGTGGCCTCCACCAAGGCCGCCCGCGAGGCCGGTGCGATCACCCTGGCGGTCACCAACAACGCCGCCTCGCCGCTGGCCGAGGTCTCCGAGTTCCACATCGACGTGCTGGCCGGCCCGGAGAAGGCGCTGCCCGCCACCAAGACGTACACCGCCGAGCTGCTGGCGCTCTACCTGCTGGTGGAGGGTCTGCGCGGGGGCGACGGCGCGGCCGCCAAGGAGCTGCCGTCGCTGGCCGCCGGCATCCTGGCCCGCCAGGCCGAGGTGAAGGCCCTGGCCGAGCGTTACCGCTTCGCCCAGCGCCTGGTCATCACCTCGCGGGGCTACGGCTACCCGACCGCCCGCGAGGCGGCGCTGAAGCTCATGGAGACCACCTACATCCCGGCCTCCCCGTTCTCCGGCGCCGACCTCCTGCACGGCCCGCTGGCCATGGTGGACAACGTCTCCCCGGTCATCGCGATCGTCCCGGAGGGCAAGGGCGGCGAGGCCCTGCAGCCGGTGCTGGACCGCCTGCGCGGCCGCGGTGCGGACCTGGTGGTCATCGGCCAGCAGGCGCAGGTGGACGCCGCCTCGGCGGGCTTCGCGCTGCCGGCCGGCGTACCCGAGGAGGTCCAGACCATTCTGGAGATCCTGCCGCTGCAGCAGCTGGCCTACGAGGTCACCATCGCCCGCGGCCAGGACCCCGACGCCCCGCGCGCCCTGGCGAAGGTCACCGAGACCCACTGACGGCCGCGGTCGGCCCGCCGACGCCGCCCGTACGACGCCGAACCCCCCGTCCACAGGCTGTGGACGGGGGGTTCGGCGTTGTGAGCGGCGGAGAAGGGTCCCGGTGCACCGGCATCCGGCGGCGTCCTGCGTCCGGGGCCGGAAAGCACTACGGGCCACGGCGCCGACACGGGACCCTCAACCCATGCGGCACCGCAGCCCGGAGCTGTCGTCGGGCGCCGTGGACGAGCGAGAACTGTGCGGGGTCCTCGCTCGGCGGCGTCCGACCGAGGAGCGGCCTCGCGCGGGTCAGGGCAGTTGCGCGGGGGGCCTCTCCTTGGTGCCCTTTCATTGTGGACTAGACCAATCTGGGTTGTCCAGAGGACTCCGAAAATTGGTCTGGACAACTTGGGTGGGAGGCGCAGCCGGCACGCGGGGGCGGTCCGGACGGCCGGTGCCGGCGGGCGGCCCGGCGGGTGCGGCAGGCCCGGGCACCGGGCCTGGAGCTACCCTCGCCATGTGCCCTCGCTGAACGAACTCGTCCGCCGCCACACCACCCTGACCGGTGCCGATGTGGAGTGGCTCCACATGCTGGTCTCGGAGTGGCAGCTGCTCTCCGACCTCTCCTTCGCCGACCTGGTCCTCTGGATCCCCACCTGGGACGGCATCCGGTACGTCTCGGTGGCCCAGATGCGGCCCAACACCGGCCCCACCTCCTACCAGGACGACATGGTCGGCCACCTCGTCCCGCGCGGGCGCCGCCCCCTGCTGGACGCCGCCTTCGACGAGGGCCGGATCGTGCGCGAGGGCGACCCGGAGTGGCGCGAGGAGGTGCCGGTCAGGGTCGAGTCGATCCCGGTGCGCCGCGAGGGCAAGGTGCTCGGCGTGATCGCCCGCAACACCAACCTGCTGACCGTCCGCACCCCCAGCCGGCTCGAACTCACCTACCTGCAGAGCGCCTCCGACCTGGCCCAGATGATCGCCGCCGGCACCTTCCCGTACCCCGGCGTCGAGCAGACCGACATGGACGCCGCACCCCGGGTCGGCGACGGCCTGATCCGGGTGGACGCCGACGGCATCGTCACCTACGCCAGCCCCAACGCGCTCTCCGCCTACCACCGCCTCGGCCTCACCACCGACCTGGTCGGCAGCCACCTCGGCCGCGCCACCGCCGAGCTCGTCCCGCCCTCGCGCGCGGCCGTGCACGAGGCGCTGGTGAAGCTGGCGAGCGGCTGGGCACCCCGGCAGACCGAGGTCGAGGTGCAGGGCGGGGTGGTGACCCTGCGGGCCATCCCGCTCAAGCCCAAGGGCACGCTGACCGGCTCCCTGGTGCTCTGCCGGGACGTCACCGAGCTGCGCCGGCGCGACCGCGAGCTGATGACCAAGGACGCCACCATCCGGGAGATCCACCACCGGGTGAAGAACAACCTGCAGACGGTGGCCGCGCTGCTGCGGCTGCAGTCCCGCCGGATGGACTCGGACGCCGGCCGCGCCGCGCTGGACGAGGCGGTCCGCCGGGTCGGTTCGATCGCGATCGTGCACGAGACGCTCTCGCAGGCGCTCGACGAGAAGGTCACCTTCGACGAGATCGCCGACCGGGTGCTGGCGATGGTGATGGAGCTGTCCCAGGACGGCCGGGTGGCGACCCGCCGCACCGGAAGCTTCGGCATCCTCTCCGCCGAGGTGGCCACCCCGCTGGCGATGGTGCTGACCGAGCTGCTGCAGAACGCCCTGGAGCACGCCTTCGGCCCGTCCGCCTCCGGGAACCTGGAGGTCTCCGCGCTGCGCGGCCGGGCGCCGGCCACCGGCATGGGCTGGTCGGACAGCTGGAACGGCGGGGCCAGGCCCGAGGAGTACCTGCTGATCACCGTGCAGGACGACGGGAAGGGCATGCCGGAGGGCTTCGACCCGCAGCAGGCGGGCAACCTCGGGCTGCAGATCGTCCGGACGCTCGCCACCGGCGAGCTGGGCGGCACCTTCGACATGGTGGCGGGACCGGACGGCGGCACCAAGGTGGTCCTGGAGATCCCGGTCCGCTGAGGTGCGTCGAGGTGCGCGGGGGGCGTGCGTCCGGTGGAAGCGCCGGTCCCGCACCCTCGCACGACCGTCATGAACGGGCCGGGAAACAGAAACGAGGCCCTGTCGACCGGGGGGGGTGGGTCGACAGGGCCTCTCAACCCGTTCCGGCCGTCGGGGGGAGTCGGCCGGAACGGGGGCTCTGGGTGGTGCGACACCTCATCGGTGCGTTGCACACGGTGAGCGCCTCAGCTCCACGATATTGCTCTCAGTGAACAGTATCAAGTGCCTGGGCGGCTCGGTGTCGCGGGACCGTGTCGAGCAAGGTCCTTTGTACGGAAGGCTTCACCAGGAAGTGCAGGGAAGCCCTTGATCATGTGTTGATCGGTACTGCAGTCACTGCTGGTGTGACGGTCACTGCTGGTACTACGGCGTGTGATCAGGCGGTGCGGGCGCGGTTGCGGGCAGCACGGCGCTTCATCGCGCGACGCTCGTCCTCGCTCATACCGCCCCAGACGCCGGCGTCCTGGCCGGTCTCGAGCGCCCACTGCAGGCACTGCTCCATGACCGGACAGCGGCGGCACACGGCCTTGGCTTCCTCGATCTGCAGCAGAGCAGGACCGGTGTTCCCGATCGGGAAGAACAGCTCCGGGTCCTCTTCGCGGCAGACAGCGCGGTGGCGCCAGTCCATGGTCGTCCAACTCCTCCTGCCGCGGGGGTTGCCCGGTCGGCACAATCGATGGCTTGTGAATGTGAACGCTTTCACGAATCCCGCAACAGCAAAAGAGACCAAAGGCCCGTCGGGCCCGGGTGGTCTGTGCTGGGGAGGGATTCGGCGATTCGAGGGACACTCCGCGGTCGGCACCCGCCAGGGTCTGAGGTTGCCGTCGCTGCGATGTGTCCCGATCGCCATGTAGAGGTTCGCAAACCTCGGGCCCGGATACAACCCCCTTCAGGGAGGAATTTTTGATTCTTCGGTGTCGCCTAGCTCACAGCCAGTACTTCTATGGAGTGAAGGGGGCTTGTGCGTTCGAGAAGAAGGGCGAACCCCACTTCCGGTCACACAATCACACGCAGTGCCCGCCGTACGCCTGTGAAACTGACGCGACTCCTGTCTCCAAGGTGGTCCCCGTCCACCTGGAATGGGGTCGGTTCCTGTGAAACCAAGGTGAAGTGCCGGGCGTCGTGGTAGGAGACGACGTGCTTTCCGGACGGGCCGACAGACGTCGCGCCATCGCTCGAAGGGCTGTGCGACCGCAGGATCTGACGGACCGTTCGAGCGGTACCGAACGCCGTCATCCGGGTGATGCCGAAGACATCGAGGTCCGTGTCGAAGGAGGCGAGCGGCGAGGGGTAGACCGGGCGGTTGCCCAGGAACGTCCACGGGGACGTGTTGCTGACTATGGCCATCACCAGGCCCGGCACGGGCTCGTGGCCCGGCAGTTGCAGGGTGACCGGGCCCGATCGGCGCTGCTCACGCTGGGTGATGTAGTGCCGGAGCGCCTGCCCGACGTAGAGCGCGTGGGTGGACCTGCGACCCGCTCTGCGCTGCTCCTCCACCCGGCCGACCACGCCGGCGTCGAAGCCCAGGCCGGCCGTGAAGGTGAACCAGCGGTCCGGCAGCCCCTCGGTCATCGCCTTGCCCAGGCTGATCGGCCGATCCCGGCGGTGCTCCATGGCATCCAGCAGGGCCCCGGTGGCCTCCACGGGGTCGTTCGGCAGGCCCAGCGCACGGGCGAACACATTGGTCGAGCCGCCGGGCACCACGGCGAGCCGGGGGAGCTTCTCGGCCGGGCCGTGCGCCAGCAGTCCGTTCACGACCTCGTTGACCGTGCCGTCGCCGCCCAGGGCCACCACCAGGTCGACCGTGCCGTCCTCCGCCGCCTCGCGGGCCAGGTCACGCGCATGGCCCCGGTACTCCGTCTGCGCCACCTCCAGCTTGAGGTCGCTGCGCAGGGCGTGGATCAGCACATCCCTGGTGCGGCCACTGGTGGTGGTCGCTTTCGGGTTGACGACCAGGAGAGCGCGCATGTGCTCAGCCTACGGGTCGGTACGGACCATCCGGCGGCTACCCTGCTGGAGTGACCGCAGAATCCTCCGCACCCGTACCCGCGCACGGCTCCGACCGGCCGGCGTCCCTGACCGTGGGCGCCGTCATCACCGCCCTGGCGGGCGCCGCGCTGGCCGTCGTCGGCGTCTGGGACATGGTGGCCGCGCTGTCCGGCCAGTCCAAGCAGCTCGCCCTGAACGAGTTCGGCGGCCTGGTGATCGTGCTGCTCGGCGTGCTGCCGCTGCTGGCCGCCCGGGCGCTGCTCCGGGGCCGGCGCTGGGGCCGCAGCCCGGCGGTGCTGACCAACTCGATCTGCCTGCCGGTGGCGTACTACATGTGGCAGAGCGGCGGCGCGATGGCCCCCGTGGGGGTCGCCGTCGGCCTGTTCGGCCTGGCCGGCATCGGCGCGCTGCTGAGCCCGAAGTCGACCGCGGCCCTCTACGCTCCGCACGAGGGCTGAGCACAGAGGGCCGCGGGCCGCACCGGCCGCGCCGGGCGGCCGTCGGTTCTACTCCTCCACCAGGAGCTTCTCCCGCAGCTGGGCCAGCGTGCGGGCGAGCAGCCGGGAGACGTGCATCTGCGAGATGCCCACCTCGGCGGCGATCTGCGACTGCGTCATGTTCCGGAAGAATCGCAGCACCAGGATCTTCTGCTCCCGGGGCGGCAGTTGGGCCAGCAGCGGCTTGAGGGACTCGCGGTACTCGACGCCCTCCAGCGCCTCGTCGGTGGCGCCCAGGGTGTCCGCGACGGCCGGCGACTCGTCGTCGCTGTCCGGTACGTCCAGCGACAGCGTGGAGTACGCGTTGGCGGACTCCAGGCCCTCCAGCACGTCCTCCTCGGAGATCCCCAGGTGCTCCGCCAGCTCGTGCACCGTGGGGGAGCGGCCGTGCCGCTGGGAGAGCTCGCTGGTCGCCGTGGTCAGCGACAGCCGCAGCTCCTGGAGCCGGCGCGGCACCCGCACCGCCCAGCCCTTGTCGCGGAAGTGCCGCTTGATCTCGCCGACGATGGTCGGCGTCGCGTAGGTGGAGAACTCGACCCCGCGCTCGTGGTCGAACCGGTCCACCGACTTGATCAGCCCGATGGTGGCGACCTGGGTCAGGTCGTCGAGCGGCTCGCCGCGGTTGCGGAACCGCCGGGCGAGGTGCTCGACCAGCGGGATGTGCATGCGCACCAGCTGGTTGCGCAGCTCGACGCGCTCCGGGGAGCCCTCGGGCAGCGCGGACAGCCGGACGAACAGTGCCCGGGCCGCCTCCCGGTCCGGCGCACCCGAGCGGTGCGGGGCCTGCTGGGCCGGCACCGCACCGCGCAGCGCCTCGGCCGCCGCCGGGTCCTCGGCGGACGGCGGGGGCGAGGGCGTCTGCGACGGGTCGGACGTCGGCTCGGTCGGCTGGCTCATCCGGTGGGCGTCCTTCGGGTGCGCTTCGTCGTTGGAGGCGAGGCCGGGAACGCTCGCCTGGGTCGGTACGGCAGGGCCCGCCGTTGCGAGGCCGGTACGGTCCAGATCACTCACGGCCATTCCCCCGTTCCGTTCCGGGAGCACCGGGACCGTGGGGCGGTCCCGGATCCGTCATGTCGGTCGTACCGCGTGTAGGGCGGTACCGGGAGCCGCCCGCCGGCCCGGGTGGGGTGCCGGGCGGACGGCCCTTGTTCGGTTGCTGCTGTGGCGGCTCTAATGGGCGGCGGACCCGCCGCGCTTCTTGTGCAGGCTGATCGACACGGTGTTGTCCTCGCCGACGGAGGACTCCACCTCGCCGGCCAGTGCGGAGAGCACCGTCCAGGCGAAGGTGTCCCGCTCCGGGGCCCGGCCGTCCGTGGTCGGGGCGGAGACGATGACCTTCAGCGAGTCGCCCACCAGCCGGAACTCGCAGGAGAGGACCGAGCCGGGCACCGCCTGCTGGAGCAGGATGGCGCAGGCCTCGTCCACCGCGATCCGGAGGTCCTCGATCTCGTCCAGCGTGAAGTCCAGCCGGGCCGCCAGCCCAGCCGTCGCTGTTCGCAGGACCGAGAGGTAGGCCCCCGCCGCGGGCAGCCGGACCTCCACGAAGTCCTGCACTCCGGGCTCGCCGTCGATCTGGGACACCCTCACCTCCTGGGTGACGCGCTGTGCTTCCGGGCCGGTGGCCGCGGCACTGTCTGTTGCTTGGCTCAACTGCTTCGCCCCAACTGTCCAGAGGGGTGGTGCGGTACGTACCGGTCATACCCCTCCGAGGGTGGCCGGACGCCGCGCATCCGCACGAGACGTTACCGCTTTTGTCCCCGGTACGGGAGTCACTCATGGTAAGCCCTCGCGACACAGGGTGTCAGGGGTCGGACGACGCCGCTCGGAATTCGCCGAGGAAGTCACGGGCGGACCCCAGGACGTGCTCCCGGACGGTCAGCGGGTGCCGACGGCGGTGAGCGCCTCGCCGGTGAGGCGGTAGACGCTCCAGCCGTCCATCGGCACCGCGCCGAGCGACTTGTAGAAGTTGATCGAGGGCTCGTTCCAGTCCAGCACCGACCACTCCATCCGCGAGTAGCCGCGCTCGACGGCGATCCGCGCCAGCTCCAGCAGCAGCGCCTTGCCGTGGCCGCCGCCGCGGGCCTGCGGGCGGACGTAGAGGTCCTCCAGGTAGACGCCGTGAGTCCCGCGCCAGGTCGAGAAGTTGAGGAACCAGACCGCGAAGCCGACCGGCTCGCCGGTGGTGTCGTCCTCGGCGATCAGGCCGAACAGCGCCGGGTTGGCGCCGAACAGCGCGTCGCGCAGCTGCTCCTCGGTGGCCACCGCCTCGTGCGGAGCCTTCTCGTACTCCGCGAGTTCGCGGATCATGGAGTGAATGACCGGGACATCGGTGACTACGGCTGTGCGGATCATGCGACGAGCCTACTGGGACCGCTCGTTCTCGTCCCAGGCCTGGATCGAGGTCTGGTCGACGATCCGGCCGTCCCGCAGGCCGGCCACCGAGCTGACCAGTACCCGGACACCGTCGGGGTACTGGCAGGACTCCAGGAAGGCCACGCGGTCGTCCTGGAGCACCACCTGCTCCAGCCGGTGGGTCATCTCCCGGCCGTAGACGTCGTCCAGCATCGCGCCGATCTCGTCCCGGCCGTGCATCACCAGGGGGTGGCTGGGCTGCGTCTTGCGGTCGACCATGCGCAGTTCGGCGTCGTCCGCGTACAGCGCCAGCAGGGCGTCGGCGTCGGCGCGCTCGATGCCCTCGCGCAGCGCCGCGGTGTCGAAGGCGGACGACGCGGCCAAGGTGGTCATGTTCTCGCTCCTCCGGTCGGTTCCGTCGGCTCGTACCTTCGAGCGTACGCCCGCCGTGCCGCCGCCCGGCCGCGCCCTCCGGCCGCCCCCGCCGCCCGGCCGCGCCCTCCGGCCGCCCCCGCGGTCCGGCTCAGCCGGTCGTCACGCTGCGCAGGTACGCCGCCAGGGCGGTGATCGCGGCCGGGTTGCGCGGGCTCTCCACCAGGTCGGCGTAGTCCAGGACGAAGATCCGGTCGTTGCGGACGGCGGAGACGCCCGCGAGCGGCGGGAAGGTCTTCAGGAACTTCCGCTTGGCCTCGGCGTCGGGGGAGCCGTAGTTGTTGATGACGATCACCTCGGGGTCGCGCCGGACCACGCTCTCCCAGCCGACGGTGGTCCAGGAGTCGGCGACGTCGCCCATCACGTTCCGGCCGCCGGCCTTGGTGATGATCTCCTCCGGCGCCGCGAACTTCCCCGAGGTGTAGGGCTTGTCCTCGCCGCTGTCGTAGAGGAAGACCCGCGGCCGGCGCTCGGGCTGCGGCACGGCGGCGACCTGCGCCTTGAACTCGGCGATCAGCTCGTCGGCCCGGTCGCGGACGTCGAAGATCTCCCCCAGGTTGGCCAGGTCGGTGTAGAGCGCGTCCAGCGGGGACATCACGCCGCGTTCCTGGCCCTTGCCGCTGCGGCAGGACTCGGTGAGCACGTAGGAGCCGATGCCGAGGCCGGCCAGCGCCTGCGGGGTGAAGCCGTCGGCCTCGCTGAAGCCGTAGTGCCAGCCGGCGAAGACCAGGTCGGCCTTGGCCTCCAGCACGATCTCCTTGGTGATCTGCTGCTTGGAGAGCCACGTGGTCCGCTGGTAGCCGTCCTTCCAGGCCACCTTGTCGACCTGGCCCTTGTCGTCGGGCATCACGTAGCCGGCCATCCGGTCGGCGAGGCCGAGGGCCAGCAACAGCTCGGTGATGCCGACGTCGTTGCTCACCGTCCGGGCGGGCTTCGTCCGGTAGGTGACCTCGGCGCCGCAGTTGTCGACGGTCACCGGGTAGTGGGCGGAGCCGGTGGCGGCGTCACCGGCGGGGGCGATCTCGGCGCCGCACGCGGTCAGCCCGAGGGTGAGCAGGGCGGCGGAGGCAACGGCCTTGGTACGCACGGGGATTCCTAGGATCGGGGGAGTCGGTCGAAGAGCAGCTGGACGGCGCCGGTGTCCGGGTGTGCCACCGGGGTCGCGCGCACGCCGAACACCTCGGCCAGCAGGGCCGGCCGCAGCACCTCGGCCGGCGGTCCGGAGGTGACGATCCGGCCGGCCGCGATGACGTAGAGCAGGTCGCAGTGGCCGGCCGCCAGGTTGAGGTCGTGCAGGGCCGTGAGCACCGTCGGCCCGGCCTCCCGGACCAGCGCCAGCACCTCCAGCTGGTGCGCGATGTCGAGGTGGTTGGTGGGCTCGTCCAGCACCAGCACGCGGGGCTCCTGGACCAGCGCGCGGGCGATCAGCACCCGCTGCTTCTCGCCGCCGGACAGGCTCAGGAAGCCGCGCCCGGCCAGGTGCCCGGCGCCCACCCGGTGCAGCGCGTCACGGCACCGCTCCTCGTCGCCGTCGGCCGGGCGGGCGAAGCCGCCGCGGTGCGGCAGCCGGCCCATCCCGACCACCTCGGCCACCGTGAAGTCGAACTCGGCGGAGTGCTCCTGCGGCAGCGCCGCCACCCGCCGGGCGGCCTCCCGCGGGGTCAGCGCGTGCAGGTCGGCGCCGTCCAGCCGGACGGCGCCGGCGGCCGGCCGCAGCGCCCGGTAGACGCAGCGCAGCAGGGTGGACTTGCCGCTGCCGTTCGGTCCGACCAGGCCCACCACCTGCCCCGCGGCGGCGCGCAGCGTGATGTCGTGGACCAGCCGGGTGCCGGCCAGGTCGACCGAGACGCCGTCGAGGGCGAGGTCCATCAGCGGCCTCCGAAGGTGTAGCCGCGACGGCGCATCAGCAGCAGGAAGCAGGGCACCCCGAGCACCGCGGTGACCACCCCGACCGGCAGTTCGGCCGGGGCCAGCAGGGTGCGCGAGACGATGTCCACCCAGACCAGCAGCAGCGCGCCGGTGAGCGGGGCGACCAGCAGCACCCGGCGGTGCCCGGCGCCGACCAGCATCCGGGTCAGGTGCGGCACCATCAGCCCGACGAAGCCGATCGCGCCGCTGACCGCGACCACGGTGCCGGTGACGGCCGCCGTCACCACGAACAGCTCGCGGCGCAGCCGGTCGCCGTCCACCCCGAGCGAGGCCGCCGTCTCGTCGCCCATGGCGAGCGCGTCCAGCCGCCCGGCGGCGCAGGCCAGGTACGCCAGGCCGGCCAGCACGGTGGCGGCGGCGATCGGCACCGAGCCCCAGGTGGCCCCGCCGAGGCTGCCGAGCAGCCACATCATGGCGCTGCGGGCCGCCTCGCCGCGGGCGGCGCCGAACACCATAAGCGCCGTCACCGCCGAGAAGCCGTAGGACATCGCGGTGCCGGTGAGCACCAGCCGCAGCGGGGTGAGCCCGAAGGCCGTGCGGGCGGTGGCGTACACCAGCACCATGGCCAGCAGTGCCGCGCCGAACGCGGAGACCGAGATCGCCCAGACCCCGAGCGAGGCGAAGGCGCCGAGCAACAGCACCGCGTTGGCGCCGACGGCCGCGCCGGAGGAGATGCCGAGGACGAACGGGTCGGCCAGGGCGTTGCGGACCATCGCCTGCACCGCGACCCCGGTGGCCGCGAGCCCGGCGCCGACCACGGCGGCCAGCACGGTGCGCGGCAGCCGGATCTCCCAGACGATCGCGTAGGCGGCGGCCTCCCCGGCCTCCAGCCGACCGCCCGTCAGCCCGGCGCCGAGCAGCCGCAGTACCTGCGACCAGCCGAGGCCGGAGGAGCCCAGGGCGACCCCGCAGACCAGCGAGAGCAGCAGTGCCGCGGCCAGGCCTGCGGCCAGCGGGGCGGCGGGTATTCGACGGGCCGGCGCGGCAGCCGGTGCGGTGCTCATGCGCCCGCCTCACGTCGCACGGCGGGGGCCTTCGCCCACGAGCACCGCTCGATGGTTCGCTGGCTCACGGAGGGCGCCTTCGCCTCGGGCCGCGGGCGGGCACAGGGGCGGCGCGCCCGGGCCGCGGGGAGAGCCGGGGGCGCCATCCCCTCGCAGTCCGCGGCGAGTTGTCGGGAGGTCAGCGCCCCGGGGCGATCGGGCTCGCGGGCACAGGGCTCCGCCCACCGTTGCGGGTCAGCGCCGGAGTCGCACCGGCTTCCCCCGCGGGACGCCCTGGCAGCATAACAGGCAGTAAGGCCAGGCAACCCTTACAGGGTGATGGCGGGCCGGGAGACGCGACCGCCCCCGTCCGGTGATGCGGACGGGGGCGGTTCGGCGGCGGCTGACCCCGGGTCAGGCCTGCTTGGTCTCCCAGAAGATCTTGTCGACCTCGGCGATCAGGTCGAGCAGGGCCTGGCCGGTGGCCGGGTCCGTCGACGCCTTGGCGGCCGAGGCGGCCTTCAGGGTGTCGTTGATCAGCTGGTGCAGCTGCGGGTACTTCTCGAAGTGCGGGGCCTTGAAGTAGTCGCTCCACAGCACCGAGATGTGGTGCTTGACGGCCTCGGCACGCTGCTCCTTGATGATCAGGGCGCGGGTGCGGAATGCCGGGTCCTCGTTGGCCTGGTACTTCTCCTGGGTGCCCTTCACCGACTCGGCCTCGATCCGGGCCTGCGCGGGGTCGTACACGCCGCAGGGCAGGTCGCAGTGGGCGTGGGCGGTGGCGCGCGGTGCAAACAGACGAGAGAACATGGGAGTCCTTCCTTAGATCGTCTTCCCGCGGCTGAGATTACCCTTCCGGCCACCGGGTTTCGCGATCGGGCGGTGGGCCTAGGGCAAAAGGTGGAGCCGGAACCGGGCCAATCCGGACATCGGCGGGTGACGGCCCGTACGGCAGACTGGGACCCGGCGGGCCGGGAGGAGGAGTCGTGGCGCGGATGGCGGAACCGGAGGGCGGTACCCCGGGGGGTGGCGCCCCGTTCGGGCTGATCGACGTGGCCGGGCCCTCGATGGTGCCGACCCTGCGCGAGGGCGACCAGCTGCTGGTCCGCTACGGCGCGCGGATCCGGCCGGGGGCGGTGGTGGTCTTCCGCCACCCCTTCCAGCAGGACCTGCTGGTGGTGAAGCGGGCCGCCGAGCGGCGCCCGAAGGGCTGGTGGCTGCTCTCCGACAACCGGCCGGTCGACAGCGACAGCCGCAGCTACGGCGCCGTCCCGGACGAGCTGGTGCTCGGCCGGGTGCTGCTGCGGCTGCGTCCGCGCCCGGCCTGGCTGGCCCCGGGCCGCCGGCTGGAGCGCCTGCTGCTCACCGGCCCGCTGGCCCGGGTGCCGGGGCTGGCCCGCCGGCTCGGCGTCTGGGCCGACCCGGAGACCCTCTAGCCCTGGCCGGCGAGCGTCGCCGCCTCCTGGGCCTCCTGCCGCTTGCGGGCCCGGTACGCGGCGACGTTGGCGCGGGTGGCGCACCGGTCGGAGCAGTACCGGCGGGAGCGGTTGGTGGAGGTGTCCAGGTAGGCGTTGCGGCAGGGCGCGGCCTGGCAGATGCCGAGCCGGTCGGCGCCCAGCTCGGTCAGGTGGACCGCCAGCCCCATGCAGGCGACGGCGCTGAAGTGCGAGGTGGCGGTCGGCGAGTTGTCGGCGAGGTGCAGGTGCCAGCGCGGCCGCCCGGCGTCGTCCAGGTAGTCGTGGCCGGAGACCAGCGGGCTGACCGGGTACTCCATCAGCAGGCTGTTCAGCAGGTCGACGCCGCGGACCTCGTCCCCCTCGGCGGCGGCCTCGAACACCCCGCGCAGCCGGGTACGGACGGCCCGCAGCCGCGGCAGGTCCGACTCGTCGGCGAGCGCGGCGGCCCGCGACGACTCCGAGAACAGCGCGCGCACCGCGTCCACCGAGGTCAGCGAGTCGGTGCCGCGCTCGGGCTCCTCGGTGTTCACCAGCCGGACGGCCAGATCGGCGTACGAGGCGAGCTCCACGGTGGTCCTTCCAGAAGTCGGTAACGGGCTGATTGCGTCCAGCCTATTACCCGGGCGGGGAAAACGTCGGCGCCCGGCAGGACCGGCCTGCCGGGCGCCGCGGGAAGGTGCGCTCAGAGCACCTTGGAGAGGAAAGCGCGGGTGCGCTCGTGCTGCGGGTTGGTGAGGACCTCGCGCGGGTTGCCGGACTCGACCACGACACCGCCGTCCATGAACACCAGCGCGTCGCCGACCTCGCGGGCGAAGCCCATCTCGTGGGTGACCACGATCATCGTCATACCGTCCTCGGCGAGGCCGCGCATGACGTCCAGCACCTCGCCGACCAGCTCCGGGTCGAGCGCCGAGGTGGGCTCGTCGAAGAGCATCAGCTTGGGCTTCATGGCCAGCGCGCGGGCGATCGCGACGCGCTGCTGCTGGCCGCCGGAGAGCTGGGACGGGTAGCTCTTCGCCTTCTCGGCGAGGCCCACCCGCTCCAGCAGGGCCATGCCGCGCTCCCGGGCGTCCGCCCGGCTCTCGCCCTTGACCTGCACCGGCGCCTCGGTGATGTTCTCTATGGCGGTCATGTGCGGGAACAGGTTGAAGCGCTGGAAGACCATGCCGATGTCGCGGCGCTTGAGGGCGACCTCGCTGTCCTTGAGCTCGTAGAGCTTGTCGCCCTTGCGCCGGTAGCCGACCAGCTCGCCGTCGACGGACAGCAGTCCGCCGTTGATCTTCTCCAGGTGGTTGATGCACCGCAGGAAGGTCGACTTGCCGGAGCCGGAGGGCCCGACGAGGACGAACACCTCGTTCTGCTTGACCTCCAGGTCGATGCCCTTGAGCACCTCGACGAGGCCGTACGACTTGCGAACGCCCTCGGCGTGCACCATCGGGTGCCCGGAGACCGGGGGCTTGCTCAGGTCGGTCATTGGTGGCTGCCTCCCTCGACGCCCGGGACCACGTCGTTCTTGGCCTTGGGGACGGGCTTGCCCGCGAACAGCCGGCGCAGTCGCTCGATCGGAGTCGGCGGCAGCGTCCGGGTGGTACCACGAGCGTAGTGCCGCTCGACGTAGTACTGGCCGATGGTCAGTACGGAGGTCAGGAAGAGGTACCAGAGGCTGACGGTGATCAGCAGCGGGATGGTCTGGAAGGTCCGGGAGTAGATGTTCTGCCCGGCCCGGAAGAGCTCCTCCAGGGCGATGACGCTGACCAGCGAGGTGGTCTTCAGCATCGAGATGGTCTCGTTGCCGGTGGGCGGGATGATCACCCGCATGGCCTGTGGCAGGACGATCCGGCGCATGGTCGAGAAGCGGCTCATCCCGAGCGCGTGGGCCGCCTCGGACTGCCCCTCGTCCACCGACTGGATGCCGCCGCGGACGATCTCGGCCATGTAGGCGGCCTCGTTGAGGCCGAGGCCGAGCAGGGCCGCGGTGAAGACGGGGATCAGCTTGTTGGTCGACTCGGACCAGAACTCGGGCCCGAACGGGATGCCGATCGACAGCGTCGGCCAGAGCGCGCCCAGGAAGTTCCAGAACACCAGCTGGACCAGCACGGGAGTGCCGCGGAAGACCCAGATGTAGAACCACGCGGTGCCGGACAGCAGCGGGTTCGGCGACAGCCGCATCACCGCGAGGATGATGCCGCCGGCCACACCCATCACCATCGAGAGCGCGGTGAGCTCCAGGGTGACGCCGAGGCCGTGCAGGATGCTGGAATCGAAGAGGTAGGTGTTGACGACATCCCACTGGAAGGCGGGATTGAAGATCAGGGCGTGGAGCAGCATCGCCGCGACGATCGCGACGACGACGGCTCCCGCCCACCGGCCGGGGTGGCGGACCGGGACGGCCTTGAAGGACTCGGGCCGTCCCGGACCCGCCTTCCCCTGATCGGAAGTGTTCACAGTGGCCTCAGGGGGGTGGGGAACTGGCGAGGGGTCAGCTGGTGGCGCCGTTGATGACCGACTTGTCGATCGCGCCGGCCTGGACGCCCCACTTCTCCAGGATCTTCTTGTAGGTGCCGTCGTCCATCAGCGACTGGACGGCGCCCTGGACGGCCGGGGTGAGCGCGGCACCCTTGGCCAGCACGATGCCGTAGGGGGCCTTGCCCTCGACCGAGCCGAGCTGCTCCAGCTGGCCGTTGGTCTGCTTGATCGCGTAGTCGATGACCGGGGAGTCGGCCAGCATGACCTGGTCGCGGCCGGAGACCACGGCCTGGGTCACGTCGGTCTGCAGGTCGAACTTGTCGCCGTCGTTCGGCACCGGGGGCTTGCCGGCCGCGACGCAGGCCGGGTTGATGGTGTCCTTGATGGAGTCGGCCTGGGTGGTGCCGGTCTGGACGGCGATCTTCTTGCCGCACAGGTTGTTGATGTCGATCTTGTCCGGGTTGCCCTTCTTGACCGCCGCGCTGGTGCCCGCGAGGAAGTAGGTCACCATGTCGACGGTGGCCTCGCGCTCCTTGGTGTCGGTGAAGGAGCTCATGCCCAGCTGGAACTTGTTGGCCGCGATACCGGGGATGATCGCGGTGAACGGCGAGTTCTGGACGTCGACGCCCAGGCCCAGCTTCTGGCCGATGGCGTTGGCCAGGTCCACGTCCATGCCGATGATCTTGCCCGAGGCGTCCTGGAACTCGTTGGGCGCGTACGAGGCGTCGGCGGCGACGACCAGCTTGCCGGCGGACTTGGCGTCGGCCGGCACCAGCGCGGCGAGCGACGGGTCGGCGGTGACCGGGGGCACGGAGACGGACGCGGCGCCGCTGCCGGAGGAGCCGGACGAGGACTTGCTGCTGCCGCAGCCGGTCAGGACGAGGGAGACGGACGCGACTACCGCGCCGGCCGCGAGGAGGCGGGTGCGCTGGGTACGGGCGGTCATGAGGGGGATCTCCTCCTGAGGGAGAGGTCGGGCGGAGCGCGCCGCAGGGGAGCGGCACACCGGGACAGCGGGCCGTACGGCGCTGTACGGGTGGAGTTTCGCTGTACGTCGTACGGGCAGAGCCGGTCGTGCATGGCCTGGGCAGGGGGCGCGCAGGGTGGTGCGTGTACTGCTTCCGCCACCCTCCGCCGAGGTGGACGCCGATCGAACCGCCTCGACCAGTGGCCGGCTCGATCCGAGATGGGGGGAATCCTGCCATCTGATGACGGTCGGGTGGCCCTCATTCAGATCAAAATCGGATAACGAGGGGTCACGCTGTCCGCTATTCGGACGAATACCGTGCCCCTGTCACCCTGCGTATAAGTATGCAGATCTCCCTGCACTCTGCCCGGAGGCCCGCCCGAGGGCCGGGGCGATTTGGGCCGCCCGCGCGGGCCGGCCGGATCCCGCCCGGATCCGACCGGCCCGCCCGGTTGTGCGGGGCTCAGATCCCGCCGTTCACCACGGCGTTCTGGGCCGCGCCCGCGCTCACGTTCCACTTGGCGAGGATCTTGTCGTAGTCGCCGCTGCGGATCAGCTGGTCCACCGCCTTGGAGATGGCGTCGCGCAGCTCGGTGTCGGTCTTGCGCAGCGCGATGCCGTACGGGTTGGACTTGGACTGCGCGCCGGTGACCTCGAAGCGGTTGCCGCCGTCGGTGGTCTTCGCCGCGTAGGCCGCCACCGGGAAGTCGTTCAGGCCGGCCGCGGCCGCGCCGGAGGCCACCTCGGCCAGCGCCTTGGCGTCGCTTTCGAACTTGTGCACGGTGAGCGGCTTGCCGGCCCGGGTGCAGGCCGTCACCTGACGGGCCACGATCTCGTCCTGGGTGGTGCCCTGCTGCACCGAGACGGTACGGCCGCAGAGGTCGTCCAGGGTGTGGATGCCCTTGGGGTTGCCCTTCGGGACGGTGATCGAGGAGCCGGCGATGAAATAGTCCACGAAGTCGACGCCCGGGTTGGTCTGGTTGCCCCCGTCGTCGATGCCCTCGCGGCGCTGGCGGATGTCGCTGAGCGCGGACATCGCCACGTCGAACTGCTTGGCGTGCAGGTTCGGTATCAGTTTGTCGAACGGGGTGTCGACGATCTCGATCCGCAGGTCGAGGATCTTGCCGAGGGCGTTGGCGATGTCCGGGTCGAGGCCGTCCGGCTTGCCGTCGGCGCCCCGGAAGTCCACCGGCGCGTAGTTGAGGTCCGAGCCGACCCGGAGCACACCGGCGGATCGCTGGGCCTTCGGGACCATGCCGCGGACCACCTGCACCGGGTCCTTCGTGGCCTGCTCGTTGTCGCCGCCGCAGCCGGTCAGCAGCAGGGCTCCGGCTGTGGCCAGGGTGAGGGCGGCGATCGCCGGTCGTCGGGGGTGGAGACGGTGGTGCATGAGCGTGCTCCTGTGGGAGGGACGAGGTGGCGCCGCAGTGTCGCGGAGGTGTACGCGAGACGGCGGGCCAGGGGATCCTCCCATCCCTCCCTGCCGGGCCCGGCAGCGGGTGTGTCAGAATCTGCTACCGGGTGACCCCCGACGATCGAACCCAGACCGCCGAGTCGAGACAGGCTCGGGGTGCGCAGGAACGGAAGTCCACGACGCGGACTCCGTATCCGAAGCACCGGCTCCCCTCTGTGTCTGCGTTCACTCCTGCGGGTGTGTGTGCGTACGCGACTGCCGCCACCGGGACCGGGTGCTTCCGACGCCGGGTGCCGTCAAGGGGCGACACAGCGAATGAAAAAAAGCACATGACGTTGGACGAAACGGCATAGGTGCGATGTCGTCGTCCGACCTACGCTCAGCCTGGAAGCACGACGCAGACAACTGGAAAGAAAAATCCCTCATCCCGAGGGCGCGGCCCCGACGGCAGCGCCCCGACCCCGCTCTCCCCGGGTTCGCTTCGGCGTACCCGGTTTCGAGTTTCCGCCGGGTCGTCCGCCCGTCGGCCTCGTCCTCGCTCATCAATGACGAAGAGGTCATCGTGGCAGCGGAGATCATCCACAGCAGCACTCAGGACACCGACGATCCGGTCGACGCCGTTTTCGCGCTCCACCGCGGCGGCAAGATGGAGATCCGGGCGACCGTGCCGGTGCGCGACGCGGACGACCTGTCCCTCGCCTACACCCCCGGTGTCGCCCGGGTCTGCACGGCCATCGCCGAGCAGCCCGAGCTGGTGAACGACTACACCTGGAAGTCCAACACGGTGGCCGTCGTCACCGACGGCACCGCCGTGCTGGGCCTCGGGGACATCGGCCCGGAGGCCTCGCTGCCCGTGATGGAGGGCAAGGCCATCCTGTTCAAGCAGTTCGGCGGGGTCGACGCCGTCCCGATCGCGCTCGCCTGCACCGAGGTGGACGAGATCGTCGAGACCGTCGTCCGGCTGGCGCCCTCCTTCGGCGGCGTCAACCTGGAGGACATCTCCGCCCCGCGCTGCTTCGAGATCGAGCGCCGGCTCCAGGACGCCCTGGACATCCCGATCTTCCACGACGACCAGCACGGCACCGCGATCGTCACCACCGCGGCGCTCTGGAACGCCGCCCGGGTGACCGGCCGCGAGATCGGCACGCTGCGTGCCGTCATCTCCGGCGCCGGCGCGGCCGGCATCGCCATCGCCAAGATGCTGGTGGCCGCCGGCATCGGCGACGTCTCGGTCTGTGACCGTCGCGGCGTGGTCCACGAGGGCCGCGGCGACCTCACCGACGTCAAGGCCGAGATCGCCGCGCAGACCAACCGGACCGGCATCAAGGGCTCGCTGGCCGACGCGCTGGCCGGCGCCGACGTCTTCATCGGCGTCTCCGGCGGCACCGTGCCGGAGGAGGTCGTGGCGACCATGGCCGAGGGCGCGTTCATCTTCGCGATGGCGAACCCGAACCCGGAGATCCACCCGGAGGTCGCGCACAAGTACGCGGCGGTCGTCGCCACCGGGCGCAGCGACTTCCCGAACCAGATCAACAACGTGCTGGCCTTCCCCGGCATCTTCGCCGGCGCCCTGCAGGTCCGGGCCACCCGGATCACCGAGGGCATGAAGCTGGCCGCCGCCAAGGCGCTGGCCGGCGTGGTCGCCGACGAGCTGACGCCGCAGAAGGTGATCCCCTCGCCGTTCGACGAGCGGGTCGCCCCGGCGGTCACCAAGGCCGTCGCCGAGGCCGCCCGCGCCGAGGGCGTGGCGCGCCGCTAGGACCCAGCGGCAGCGGTTCGGACCGCAGATCGCACAGCCGAGCCGGAGCCCGGGACGCGCGTCACACCGACGTGTGGTTCCGGGCTCCGGCTGTCGCGGCTATCGTCCGGACCATGTTTGCTGCCTACGCCGCACGAATCGACGCCGACGACCCGCTGAGCGGGCTGGAGTTGGGCGAACTCCCCGAACCGCAGGCGCGCCCCGGGTGGAGCGTGGTCACGGTCAAGGCCGCCAGCCTCAACCACCACGACCTCTGGTCGCTGCGCGGGGTCGGCCTGCCCGCCGAGAGGCTGCCGATGATCCTCGGCTGCGACGCCGCGGGCATCGACGAGGACGGCAACGAGGTGGTCGTCCACTCGGTGATCGGCCAGACCGGACACGGCGTCGGGCCGGCCGAGCCGCGCTCGATCCTGACCGAGCGTTACCAGGGCACCTTCGCCCAGCGGGTGGCCGTCCCCACCTGGAACCTGCTGCCCAAGCCGGCCGGACTCTCCTTCGAGCAGGCCGCCTGCCTGCCCACCGCCTGGCTGACGGCGTACCGGATGCTGTTCACCAACGCCGGGGTGAAGCCGGGTGACACCGTCCTGGTGCAGGGCGCCGGCGGTGGTGTGGCGACGGCGCTGATCGTCCTCGGCAAGGCCGCCGGCCTGCGGGTCTGGGTCACCGGCCGGGACGAGGCCAAGCGCGCCCGGGCCCTCGAACTCGGCGCCGACGCCGCCTTCGAGAGCGGTGCCCGGCTGCCCGAGCGGGTGGACTCGGTCATGGAGACGGTCGGCGCCGCCACCTGGTCGCACTCGGTGAAGTCGCTGCGCCCCGGCGGCACCATCGTCATCTCCGGGGCCACCTCGGGCCCCAGCCCGAAGGCCGCCGAGCTGAACCGGATCTTCTTCCTGGAGCTCAAGGTGGTCGGCTCGACCATGGGCAGCAAGGAGGAGCTGGCGGGGCTGCTCTCGCTCTGCGCCACCACCGGGGTCCGTCCGGTGATCGACTCGGTGCTGCCGCTGGCCGAGGCCCGGGAGGGCTTCGCCCGGCTCGCCAAGGGCGACGTCTTCGGGAAGATCGTCCTCACGCCCTGAGACCGCGGTCCGCGGTTCCGCGCCGTGCACGCGCGGGGCCCGGCACTCCCTCCCCCCGGAGGAGTGCCGGGCCCGTGGCCGCGCGGCGGGCTCAGCCCAGCAGGCGCTTCAGCCGCTCGCCGGCCGTGCCCAGCACCGAGCGGGCCTCGGCCAGCCGGCCGGCCGTCACCCCGCCGTCCCGGGCCGCGTCGCGGACCTGGTCGCGGAAGCGGTCGAGCAGCCGCTCCAGCTCCCGCGCCGGGTCGCCGGCCGGGTCGGTGGCCGTCCACGACTGCAGGTCGGCCGGGGCTGCGCCGGCCGGCTCGTCCTTGTCCAGGTCGATCCGGGTGACGGTGACCTTCTCGGCGGGCGGCGGGGCGTCCTCCGCCGAGTGGCCCCAGCGGGCCGAGTCGGCCAGCCCGGACAGGCCCCTGGTCAGCTCGGAGAGCCCCTCGGCCAGCCCGGTGGGCCAGTCCCCGCGGGCGGCGTGCTCGCGCACCTGCTGCTCGACCCGGCGCTTGATCCGCAGCGCCTCCTGCTGGGCCGCCGTCCGCGCCGCCCGGGACTGCTCGCGCAGCCGGCGGGCCTCCTCCTCGGCGGCCTTCGCCTTGGCCTTGGCCGCCTTCTCCTGCTCCTTGGCGCGCTTGGCCTGCTCCTTGGCGTGCTTCTTGAACTGGGTGAACTCCTCCTTGGCGCGCTGCCAGGCCTCCTTGTCCCCCCACGGGCCGGCCCAGGGGTCCCCGCTCTCGGCGGTCCCGGGCCGGGGAGCCTGCTTCGCCGCGCCCCAGAGCTCCTCGCGGAGGTCCTTGGCGCTGTCCCGGACGTCCTCGCGGATCGCCCCGGCGAGCTGGGCCACCGAGTCGTGGATCTCCAGCTCCAGCTCGTCCAGCTCGCCCCGGCGGGCCTCCAGCTCGGCGCGGCCGGCGTCGGTGAGCCGGTAGACCTTGCGGCCGCCCTCGGTGCTGTGCGTGACGAGGCCCTCCTGCTCCAGCTTGGCGAGGCGCGGGTAGACGGTGCCGGCCGAGGGCGCGTACAGGCCCTGGAACCGCTCCTCCAGGAGGCGGATGACCTCGTAGCCGTGCCGCGGGGCCTCGTCGAGAAGCTTCAGCAGGTAGAGACGGAGCCGGCCGTGGCCGAAGACGGGGGTCATGTCAGGCCTCCTTGGTGAGGTCGGGGCCGTTGCCCTGGTCCGGCCCCTGCTCCGGGCCCTTGCCGAGGTCCAGGCCGGCCGGAAGTTCCTTGACGACGACCGGGCCGTCGTCCTCGGCGTCGGGGCGGCGCAGCACGGTGACGGCGCCGGAGACGGTGGTCACCGCGAGGCTGCCCTTGCCCTCGCCGAGCTGGCCGGAGAGCCGCTTGGCGCCCCAGGTGCCGCCGACCTTGAGCTGCTCGAAGGTGCTGGAGATGTCGCCGCTGTTGGTGCCGGCCTGGACCTTGGTGTCGGCCAGCGAGGGGATCCGGACGCCGACCGCGCCGCTGACCGTGGTGACCTTGATGTCGGTCGGGGTGGCCACGTCGAGGTCCAGGGTGACCGCGCCGGTGACGGCGTTGGCCTGCACCCTGTCGGCGGTGCCGGCGACCACGGTGAGCCGGCCGGAGACGGTGTTCAGCTTGAGCTGCCCGGCCACCGACTGGGCGTCCACGTCGCCGGTGACGGTGTTGGCGGACGTCCGGCCGGCGAGGCCGACCAGGGTGACGTCGCCGTTGGCCGTCTGCGCCGAGACGTGCTCGGCGAAGCCGGAGATGGTGGTGTCGGCCGAGACGGTCCCGACCTTGACCTCGGTGGCGGCCGGCACGGTCAGGGTGACCGCGGCGACCCGCTTGCGCTTGAACGAGGAGAAGAAGCCCTTCACCGAGTCGACCGACTTGAGCACGTCGCCGAAGTCGCTCCAGCTGCTGAGGTCCTGGTAGGTGACCGTCAGCACGCCGTCGACCAGGGTGACGTGGAGCGGCTCGCCCTTCAGCTCGGTGACCTCCAGGCGGGCCGGGCCCTCGGCGGCGACGACGTTCACCGTGCCGTCGATGATCCGTACCTGGAGCGTCCGGACCTCCTCGTCGATGGTGATCCTGTCGGGCCCCTCGACCGTCCACTGGCTCATCTCTGCCGCCTCCCGTAGTGACTCGCGATGTATCGCGTTCTCTCCTGAAGACGATATATCGCGTGACGGCGAAGTCAAGGGCGTCCTACCCGGAGGCGGACCCGGAGCCGCCCCTGACCCGCCCCCTACGGGGAGCACGCGAAGGGCCCGGGAGGCGGCTGCCTCCCGGGCCCTTCGGTGGTGCTCTACCGCGTCACTCGTCGTCCTCGTCGTCGAGCCGGGCCAGCCAGGTGGCCAGCCGCTCGACGGGGACCTCGAAGTCGGGGTTGAGGTCGACGAACTCGCGCAGGCGCTCGGCCAGCCACTCGAAGGTGACCTCCTCTTCGCCGCGCCGGTTCTGCAGCTCCTCGATGCCGCGGTCGGTGAAGTACACGGTTCGCTCCGGTCCGGTGGGGATTCGACCTGGTCAGGATAGTCCGGGGCGGGGCCCGGTCAGCTGGCGCGCCAGGTGCTCACGGTCAGCTTGACGGCGCCGGTGGTGCCGTCGGCGACCTCGACCACCGCGATGGCGATGTTGCGGGTGATCCGGTCGCGGATGCAGAGCAGGCGCCCGGGCGAGACCCGGTTGAAGGACAGGTCGGTGTCGGGCCGCGAGTCGATGGCGACGGCGCACTGGTCCGGAGTCACGCTCGACTCGGTGATCACCGCGAAGTCCGACTTGTCGTCCCCCGCGGTGACGAACGAGTTGGCCTTGCTGCTGCTGCCGGTGGCGTTCAGCCCCAGACCCCACTTGAGGTCGTTGCCGCGCGGCACGACCGTCCCGCCGTCCAGGTCGATCCGGTAGGAGTCGTAGTAGGCGTCGGTGCCGGGGATGGCCAGCGGCTTCTTGTCGAGCAGCGGGGAGTACCCGACGGGGCGGGCCGGCGCGGTCACGCCGTTGCTGGCCGAGGCCGACGGTGCGGCCGTCACCTTCCCGGTGGACTTGCTCGGCGACGGGCTGGGCGTGTCACCGGTCCCCGGGTCCGTGCTCTGGGAGGGCGCGGGCTGGGGCTGGTTGCCCGGGGTCTGCTGGGCGGTGTTGCCGGAGCTGCCCTTGTTGTCGTTCTTGTCCATCTGCTTCATCAGCACCACGCCGCCGGCGGTGCCGCCGACCGCCATCACCAGGGCGACGGTCAGCAGCACCTTCCAGGAGACGCCCTTGCGCTTCGGCTCCGGCGCGGGCGCCGGGGTGTCCGTCACCACCGGGCCGGGCGGCGGGGTGTCGTAGGACGGCGGCTCCTGGCGCAGCTGCACGGTCGGCGGCGAGGGCAGCAGCGGCCCGGTCGGCGCCTCGGTGGCGGGCTGCGGGGCGCCGTACGCGCCGAGCGGCGGCGGGGTGAACCCGGCCGGCGGGCCGGCCGGCGGCGGGGTGTTGTACGAGAGGGCGGTCGCCGGGTGGGTCGGCTGCGGGGGAGCGGTGGGAGCGGTGGGAGCGGTGGGCGGGCCGGCCGGGACCGGGGGAGCGGTGGGCACGGTGGGCGGGGCCGCCGGCAGCGGGGTGGGCGGGGTCTTCGGCAGGTCCGAGCGGCGGGTGATCTCGGTGTTGACCTGCTTGGGCAGCCAGTCCTCGGTGAACCGCAGCTGTCCGCCGACCGACGGGTGGTTGCGGGCGATCTCGATGATCTCGGCGGGCTTGGGCCGGTCCTCGGGGGACTTGGCCAGGCAGCGCAGCACCAGCTCGCGCAGGTCGGCGGGGACGGCGTCCAGCTCGGGCTGCTCGTGCACCACCCGGTACAGGACGGCGGTGTCCGGGCCGTCGCCGAACGGAGCCGTGCCGCCGGCCACGTACGCCGCCAGCGCGCCGAGCGCGAAGACGTCGGTGGCCGGGGTGACCGGGCGGCCCTGCGCCTGCTCGGGGGACATGAAGGCGGGCGAGCCGATCCGGTAGCCGGTGCCGGTCAGCGCGGTGGCGTCGGCGGCCCGGGCAATGCCGAAGTCGATCACGCGCGGGCCGTCGCCGGCCACCAGCACGTTGGCCGGCTTGAGGTCGCGGTGCACCACCTCGACGCTGTGGATCGCCTGGAGCGCCTCGGCGATGCCGCCCATCAGAAGCAGCACGGTGCGGACCGGCAGCGCGCCGTTCTCCCGCACCACCTGCTGGAGGGACGGGCCCGGCACGTACGCGGTGACCAGCCAGGGGGCGTCCGAGTCCAGGCCGCCGGAGTCGATCACCTGCGCGGTGTAGAGCCCGTGGATCCGCTGGGCGTTGCTGACCTCCTGGGCGAACCGGCGGCGGAACTCGCCGTCCTCGGCGAACTCCGGGCGGACGACCTTGAGCGCCACCGGGCGGCCGCCCGGCGTGTACGAGAGGTAGACCCGGCCCATGCCGCCGGCGCCGAGCCGGGCGAACAGCCGGTAGCCGCCGACCTCCCGCGGGTCGTCCGGGTGGAGCGGCTGGAAGACCGGCGGGAGCGGTGCAGCGGTGGCGTCCCGTGGTGCGTCGGCGGTCATGTGGTGATCCCCCTGGGAGAGCGGTGAGGTCATCGGCCGGCCGCGAGTGCGATGACGGGCGCCCGGGCGGCGGTCTGGCGAGGCATAACCTATCGAGCCGTCAGCCGGACGCGCATTTCCGTGCCGGTTTGGTTGCAGAGCTGCGACCTTGGCATGGCGGCATCGTGGAGCTCGTGACGGCAGCGGAACGGCCCCGGCCCCCGCGCGGTGTGCGCGGGGGCCGGGGCCGTGACCAGGACGCCGGGGCGTCAGATCGTGAAGATCTCCTCCAGCAGCGCCTGCTGCTCGGCGGCGTGCCGCTTGGCCGAGCCGACCGCCGGGGCCGAGGAGGCCGTGCGGGCGACGCGGCGCAGCCGCGAGCCGTTGGCACTGCGGCCGATGACGACCTGCAGGTGGTCGACCAGGTTCATCGCGATGAACGGCCAGGCACCCTGGTTGGCCGGCTCCTCCTGCGCCCAGACGAACTGGACGTTGTCGCCGTACTTGGCCAGCTCCTCCTGGAGCTCGGCCACCGGCAGCGGGTAGAGCCGCTCGACCCGGACGATCGCGGTGTCGGTGACGCCGCGCTCGGTGCGGGCCGCCTCCACGTCGTAGTAGAACTTGCCGGCGGTGATGACGACCTTGCGGACGTTCGCCGGGTCGACGGTGGTGTCACCGATGACCGGGCGGAACGAGCCGGACAGGAACTCCTCGGTCGCACTCGCCGCGGCCTTCAGACGCAGCATCGACTTCGGGGTGAAGACGATCAGCGGCTTGTGGTGCGGGTTGTGCGCCTGCCAGCGCAGCAGGTGGAAGTAGTTCGACGGCAGGGTCGGCATCGCGACCGTCATGTTGTCCTGCGCGCACATCTGCAGGAAGCGCTCCGGGCGGGCGGACGAGTGGTCCGGGCCCTGGCCCTCGTAGCCGTGCGGCAGCAGCAGGGTGACGCCGGAGTGCTGGCCCCACTTCTGCTCGGCGGAGGCGATGTACTCGTCCACCATGGTCTGCGCGCCGTTGACGAAGTCGCCGAACTGCGCCTCCCACATGACCAGCGCGTTCGGGCGGGTCAGCGAGTAGCCGTACTCGAAGCCCATCGCCGCGTACTCGGACAGCAGGCTGTCGTACACGGTGTAGCGGGCCTGGTCCTCGGTCAGGTACAGCAGCGGGGTGTAGTCCTCGCCGCTGTTGCGGTCGATCAGCACCGCGTGCCGCTGGCCGAAGGTGCCGCGGCGGCTGTCCTGGCCGGCCAGGCGGACGGGGTGGCCCTCCATCAGCAGCGAGCCGATGGCGAGGGTCTCGCCCATGGCCCAGTCGATGGTGTTGTCCTCGACCGAGGCCGCGCGGCGCTGCAGCTGTGGCAGCAGTCGCGGGTGGACGGTCAGCCAGTCCGGCAGGTTGACCTGCGAGGCGGCGATCCGCTTGACCATCTCCTGGGAGATGCCGGTCTGGATGTTGACCGGGAAGTCGGCCTGCGGCTTGCCGTTGGCGGCCGGGGCCGGGGTCTGGGCGGCGTCGCGGACCTCGGCGAAGACCTTCTCCAGCTGGCCCTGGAAGTCCTGGAGCGCCTGCTCCGCCTCTTCCATGGTGATGTCGCCGCGACCGATCAGGCCCTCGGTGTACAGCTTGCGCACCGAGCGCTTCTTGTCGATCAGGTCGTACATCAGCGGCTGGGTGAACGACGGGTTGTCGGCCTCGTTGTGACCGCGGCGGCGGTAGCAGATGAGGTCGATCACGACGTCCTTGTGGAACGCCTGGCGGAACTCGAAGGCGAGCCGCGCGACGCGGACCACGGCCTCCGGGTCGTCGCCGTTCACGTGGAAGATCGGGGCCTCGATCATCCGGGCGACGTCGGTGCAGTACATCGAGGAGCGCGAGGACGCCGGGGCGGCGGTGAAGCCGACCTGGTTGTTCACCACGACGTGCACGGTGCCGCCGGTGCGGTAGCCGCGCAGCTGCGACATGTTCAGGGTCTCCGCGACGACGCCCTGGCCGGCGAAGGCCGCGTCACCGTGGATCTGGATCGGCAGCACCGGGAAGGTCGTGCCGCCCTGGTCCAGGATGTCCTGCTTGGCGCGGGCGATGCCCTCGACGACCGGGTCCACGGCCTCCAGGTGGGAGGGGTTCGCGGCGAGCGAGACCTTGATGGTCTCGCCGTCCAGGCCGGTGAAGGTGCCCTCGGAGCCGAGGTGGTACTTCACGTCGCCGGAGCCGTGCATCGACTTCGGGTCGAGGTTGCCCTCGAACTCGCCGAAGATCTTGCCGTACGGCTTGCCGACGATGTTGGCCAGCACGTTGAGGCGGCCGCGGTGGGCCATGCCGATGACGGCCTCGTCCAGGCGGTGCTCGGCCGCCGAGTCGATGGTGGCGTCCAGCAGCGGGATGAGGGACTCGCCGCCCTCCAGCGAGAAGCGCTTCTGCCCGACGTACTTGGTCTGCAGGAAGGTCTCGAAGGCCTCGGCCGAGTTCAGCCGGCGCAGGATGCGCAGCTGCTCCTCGCGCTCCGGCTTGGTGTACGGCTTCTCCAGGCGCTCCTGCAGCCACTTGCGCTGCGTCGGGTCCTGGATGTGCATGTACTCGATGCCGACGGTGCGGCAGTACGTGTTGCGCAGCAGGCCGAGGATGTCGCGGAGCTTCATCATCTTCTGGCCGCCGAAGCCGCCGACCGCGAACTCGCGCTCCAGGTCCCACAGGGTGAGGCCGTGCGTGGTGACGTCCAGGTCGGGGTGCTTGCGCTGCTTGTACTCCAGCGGGTCGGTGTCGGCCATGAGGTGGCCGCGGACCCGGTAGGAGTGGATCAGCTCCATGACGCGCGCGGTCTTGTTGACCTCGTCGTCGTGGGTGGTGGCGACGTCGGTGGCCCAGCGGACCGGCTCGTACGGGATCCGCAGCGACTCGAAGATCTCGTCGTAGAAGCCGTTCTCGCCGAGCAGCAGACGGTGGATCTCGCGCAGGAACTCGCCGGACGCCGCGCCCTGGATGACGCGGTGGTCGTAGGTCGAGGTCAGCGTCATGATCTTGGAGACGCCCAGGCGGGAGAGGGTCTCCGGGGCGGAGCCCTGGAACTCGGCCGGGTACTCCATGGCGCCGACGCCGACGATGGTGCCCTGGTTCTGCATCAGGCGCGGCACGGAGTGCACGGTGCCGATGCCGCCGGGGTTGGTCAGCGAGACCGTGACGCCGGTGAAGTCGTCCATGGTCAGCTTGTTGGCGCGGGCCCGGCGGACGATGTCCTCGTAGGCCTGCCAGAAGCCGAAGAAGTCGAGCGTCTCGGCCTTCTTGATGGCCGCGACGACGAGCTGGCGGTCGCCGTTGGGCTTCACCAGGTCGATGGCCAGGCCCAGGTTCACGTGCTCGGGCTTGACCAGGTAGGACTTGCCGTCCTTCACCTGGTAGCTGTGGTTCATGCCCGGCGCGGCCTTGATGGCCTGGACCAGGGCGTACCCGATCAGGTGCGTGAAGGAGACCTTGCCACCGCGGGCGCGCTGCAGGTGGTTGTTGATGACAATGCGGTTGTCGATCAGCAGCTTGGCGGGCACCGCGCGGACGGACGTCGCGGTCGGCACCTCCAGCGAGGCGTCCATGTTGGTGGCGACGGCCTTGGCCGGGCCGCGGAGCTGGATCAGCTCGGGGCCGGTCCCGTCGGCGGGCGCGGCAGGCGCCGCGGCGGCCTTGGGCGCCGGGGGCGCGGCGGGGGCTGCGGCGAGCGGCGCGGCTGCCGGGGCCGCGGGAGCCGCTGGCGCGGCCGGTGCGGCGGGGGCGGGCGCGGCCGGAGCGGCAGCGGCGGGCGCGGGGGCGGCAACGGTGGTCGGCGTGGGGCCGACCTGGGTCGCGGCCTGGGTCACTGGGGTCACCTCGGTACCGGGCTTGTAGTCGGCGAAAAAGTCCCACCAGGCTCGGTCGACCGAGTTCGGGTCCTGGAGGTACTGCTGGTAGATCTCGTCGACGAGCCACTCATTGGGGCCGAAGCCTGTGGAGCTTGCCGAGCTGTTGGGGGTTTCTTGGGACTGTGGCGACACGGCGGCAACCGCCCTCTTCCGCTTCCTTTTGGGATGTTTGGACAGCGGGGATTAAGGCTACGCCCCTGACCAGTGATCGCGCAGTCCCCAGGGCTCAGGCGTCGCCCAGATCACAGTCCTGACCTGCAGTTTGGCTGAAAATGTGCGTTAGAAAGCCGGTTGGGATGGGAAGCGATCACGCCCGATCGGCCCCCATTTCGGGGCAAATACGGACATAATCGCTTCCCAAGATCCGTATACGTCTGTGTCGCTTCTGTGACATGACGGTCCGGAGCACGCTCAGCGCGGGCCGGGCAGCCGTACCTCGATCCGGCAGCCCCGGGCGGCCTCGGCCACCTCGATCCGCCCGCCGTGCAGATCCACCGCCCAGCGGGCGATGGCCAGCCCCAGGCCGGTGCCGCCGTCGGAGCCGGGCCCCTGGGCGGTGGCGGTGCCGCTGCGGCTGAACCGCTCGAAGACCCGGTTGCGGTCGGCCGGCGGGATGCCGGGACCTTCGTCCTCGACCTCCAGCAGGAGCCCGCCGGGCCCCTCCCCGGGCCGGGCGCGGACCGTGACGGTGCCGCCGGGCGGGGAGTGCTTGCAGGCGTTGTCGACCAGGTTGGCGACCACCTGGTGGAGCCGTTCGGGGTCCGCCACGCCGGTCAGGCCGGCCGGGCTGACCTCCAGCGCCAGGCGGACGTCCCCGCGCCGGGAGAACGCCCCGCCGGCCGTCGCGCCGTCCACGGTGACCCCGCGCAGCACGCCGTCCAGGAACTCGCGCACCTCGAAGGGCCGGGCGTCCAGGTCGACCACGCCGTCGTCGATCTTGGAGAGGTCGAGCAGGTGGGTGACCAGCCGGCCGAGCCGTTCGGTCTGCTCCAGTGCGGCACCCAGGGTCGCCGGGTTCGGCTGGACCACGCCGTCGACCACGTTCTCCAGGACGGCGCGCAGCGCGGCGATGGGCGTGCGCAGCTCGTGGGAGACGTTGGCGACCAGCTCGCGGCGGTGGCGGTCGGCGGCCTCCAGATCGGCCGCCATGTGGTTGAAGGTGGCCGCCAGCTCGCCGATCTCGTCGCGCGAGTTCACCTCGACCCGGCGGCTGTAGTCGCCGGAGGCCATCGCGCGGGCGGCGGCGGTCATGTCGCGCAGCGGGGCGGTCAACCCGTGTGCGAGGAACTGCATGAAGAGCAGTGACGCGATCATCGAGAAGATCATGATGATCCGGATCTGCGTCTCGGAGCGGATCGCCACGACCACCATGCCGGTGGCCAGGAAGACCGAGACGATCACCAGGAGGGCGAGTTTGCCCTTGATCGAGCGGACCGGGTCGAGCGGCCGGATGTCGGCCCAGACCCGGTGGGCGGCGCGGGCGGCCAGTGTGGGCCGCCGGGTGCCGTCGGTGTCCCCGTTGCGTTGCTGTGGAAAGGTCATTGGTCCCCTGTGATCCCCCGCGTGCTGTGATCCCTCAGGTGGCCGCAGGGCGGTTCGGGACACGGGCCCCCCGGAGGCCCGTCGCCCGAGGCGCCGCTACGAGAGCGGAGCTTCCAGCGCGTATCCGACGCCGTGGACGGTGCGGATCCAGCTGGCGCCGATCTTCCGGCGCAGCGCCTTGACATGGCTGTCGACGGTGCGGGTGCCGGACGCGTCCGTCCAGTCCCACACCTCGGCCAGCAGCTGCTCGCGGGTGAGGACCGCGCGCGGCTGGGCGGCCAGGCAGGCGAGCAGGTCGAACTCGGTCGGCGTCAGGTGGACGTCGCCCGAGGCCAGCCGGACCCGGCGCTGCACGTGGTCGATCTCCAGCTCGCCGAAGCGCAGCGAGCCGAGCGCCGGTGTGCGGGCCGCCTGCTGGGCGCGCTCGACGCGGCGCAGCAGCACGTTGACCCGGGCCGCCAGCTCGCGCATGGAGAAGGGCTTGGTCATGTAGTCGTCGGCACCGACGCCGAGGCCGACCAGGAGGTCCGTCTCGTCGTCGCGCGCGGTCAGCATCAGGACCGGTACCGGGCGTTGGGCCTGGATCCGGCGGCACACCTCGAGGCCGTCGAATCCGGGCAGCATGATGTCGAGCACGACCAGGTCGGGCTGCCAGGTGTGGAACCCGTCGACGGCACCGGGGCCGTCGTGGGCCACGGCGACCTTGAAGCCCTCCGCGCCCAGCCGGGCCGCGATCGACTCGGCGATCGTGGGCTCGTCCTCCACCACCAGCACTCTGCGCTGGCTGCTCACCGTGCCGCCGCTGTTCTGGTTGTCCTGCTGAATTTCTGTCACGGTCACGCCACCGCCCCCAGGGCTGCGGGCCGGCCACCTGTGGGGATGGCGGGGCTCCGCTCGTAGTCTTGTTCCGTCGTGGACTGTGCCGGGTCCGCCGTCCCGTTCGTGCGTGCGGGGACCGGAGGGCAGGTGTGGACTGCCCACCGTTTCCGCACACTTCGCAGCGTACGGACCGCGGGTGGTTTCCGGCAGGTGGACCGGACATTTCCGGCCCGTGGAGCGGCTGTCGGGCCGCCCTCGGACCCACTCGGGAGTGGGCACGGGCCGATACCTTACCCGGCGATTTTTCACTCTGTGACGGTACGTATGCACACTTGTTGACGCCGAGCCGCCGGTCAGAGCCGCTACTCGTGCGTAAACAGAGGGAAGGTCTGGACCAAAGTCCCGGGTTCCGGCCATCCGGCCGTTCCCCGGTCTTCACGGGGTTTTCCCAGCGGACTCCCAGAACCGCGACGTACCGTGGTCACGACAAGATTCACGGGGGTGGGATTTCCGGCGCGCGCCGGTACGTTGGGCACCGACGGGGCCGGTTGCTGCGGGTCGGAGCGGAGGCGGCATGGCGGGGCTGCGGGAGGGTGCCGGACGGGCCGGACCGCCCTACGGGATGCTGCGGTACGGGTTGCGGGCCGGAGTTGCCGGCTGGCTGCTGGCCCGGGTGCCGACGCCCCGGCGCAACCCCTTCGCGCTCGGCTATCTCGCGGTGGTCGGAGCCACCACCACCTTCGCCAAGGTCGCCGACCCGGACCTCGTGCTGCGGCTGCAGGAGGCGTCCAGCTCGGACGGCCACAACCTGATGCACCACCCGCTGCGTGCGCTGCTGTTCAGCGGTTTCTGGGTGGCCGGGACGATCTGGATGCCGTACCTCTGGGCCTTCGCCTTCACCGTCGCGCCGCTGGAACGGCGGGTCGGGCCGGGCCGGGCGGCGGCCGTCTTCGCCGTCGGGCACATCGCCGCCACGCTGCTCTCCCAGTCGGTGGTGATCGCCGCCGTGGCCGCCGGGCGGCTGGAGTCCGGGGCGCTGGACAGCCTGGACATCGGCGTCAGCTACGGCGTGCTGGCCAGCCTCGGCGCGCTGGCCGGGCTGCTGTCGCCGCGCGGGCGGCTGCTGGCGCTCGGGGTGGCGGGTGCGCTGATCGCCGAGCAGATCGCCGGTGACCGGGACCTGGTGACCGGGGTCGGCCACCCGGCGGCGCTGCTGGCCGGGGTGGCGCTCTGGCGTCTGCTGCGACGCACTCCTGACCGCCGCTCGCGCCGCCCCGAGCCGGCCGGGCCGGCCCCGGCGTCCGCCCCGCCCTCCCGCGGGGCCGCCCTGCTCGACCGGATGTGACGTCTCCCGGGCGTTTTTGACAGGCCCGCCCGATGCCTTCCCGCCGCTCCGGACCGGCGCCCTTGTTCGCTCATGGCGAACGACGGGCCGGGAACATCCGGCGCTCGCCAAACCTTAGTCAGGTCAACTCAACTTCGCTGACTGGGGAGAGATCATGGCATCGACGTCCACACCGCTCACCCTGCCCGTGCTGCCGCTCGACGACGAGGTCGTGCTCCCGGGCATGGTCGTCCCGTTGGACCTCAAGGACACCGAGGTGCGGGCCGCGGTCGAGGCCGCGCGGGCCGCGGCCACCGGCACCGGCAAGCCCCAGGTCCTCCTGGTCCCGCGGGTGGACGGCTCGTACGCGGCGGTCGGCACCCTCGCCACCGTCGAGCAGGTCGGCCGGCTGGCCGACGGCCCCGACTCCGTCGGGGGGCCGGCGGCGCTGGTGCGCGCCGTGCGCCGGGTCCGGATCGGCGTCGGCACCACCGGGCCCGGCGCCGCCCTCTGGGTGGAGACCACGCCGTTCCGGGAGTCCTCGGTCGGCACCCCGGTGGCCGGGCGCGCCGCCGAGCTGGTCAAGGAGTACAAGTCGCTCTCCACCCAGTGGCTGCGCAGGCGCGGCGCCTGGCAGATCGTCGACCGGGTGGCCCAGACCGAGGGCGTCGGCGAGCTGGCCGACAACATCGGCTACGCGTCCTTCGCCACCGCCGAGCAGAAGCTCAAGGTGCTGCTGGAGGCCGACCAGGTGGCCCGCCTGGAGTACGCGCTGACGCTGCTGCGCGACCACCTCGCCGAGGAGGAGGTCAACGACACCATCCGCAAGGACGTCGAGGAGGGCGTGGCCAAGCAGCAGAAGGAGTTCCTGCTCAGGCGGCAGCTGGAGGCCGTCCGCAAGGAACTGGCCGAGCTGAACGGCGACCCGGCCGACGAGGAGGGCGACTACCGCGCCCGGGTCGAGGCGGCCGACCTCCCCGAGAAGGTCCGCGAGGCGGCCCTCAAGGAGGTCGACAAGCTGGAGCGGGCGTCCGACCAGTCGCCCGAGGGCTCCTGGATCCGGACGTGGCTGGACACCGTCCTGGAGCTGCCCTGGAACGAGCGG
Source organism: Kitasatospora sp. NPDC032757 (assembly GCF_055579305.1). Classification (NCBI taxonomy): domain Bacteria; kingdom Bacillati; phylum Actinomycetota; class Actinomycetes; order Kitasatosporales; family Streptomycetaceae; genus Kitasatospora; species Kitasatospora sp. NPDC032757. Next base: position 293,342 of record NZ_JBVINN010000004.1, read on the forward strand.
ACCGAGGACGCCTACGACATCGCCGGCGCCCGTGCCGTCCTGGACGCCGACCACTCCGGCCTGGCCGACGTCAAGGACCGCATCGTCGAGTACCTCGCCGTGCGCAAGCGCCGGGCCGAGCAGGGGCTCGGCCTGGTGGGAGGCCGGCGCGGAGGCGCGGTGCTGGCGCTGGTCGGCCCGCCCGGCGTCGGCAAGACCTCGCTCGGCGAGTCGGTGGCCCGCGCCATGGGCCGCAAGTTCGTCCGGGTGGCGCTCGGCGGCGTCCGGGACGAAGCGGAGATCCGCGGCCACCGGCGCACCTACGTCGGCGCGCTCCCCGGTCGGCTGGTCCGGGCCGTCAAGGAGGCCGGCTCGATGAACCCGGTCGTCCTGCTGGACGAGATCGACAAGGTCGGCTCCGACTACCGGGGCGACCCGGCGGCCGCCCTGCTGGAGGTGCTGGACCCGGCCCAGAACCACACCTTCCGCGACCACTACCTGGAGGTCGAGCTGGACCTCTCCGACGTGGTCTTCCTCGCCACCGCCAACGTGCTGGAGGCCATCCCCGAGCCGCTGCTCGACCGGATGGAGCTGGTCCGCCTGGACGGCTACACCGAGGACGAGAAGGTCGTCATCGCCCGCGACCACCTGCTCCCGCGCCAGCTGGAGAAGGCCGGCCTGAAGGGCGAGGAGGTCGCGGTCGACGAGGAGGCGCTGCGCCGGCTGGCCGGCGAGTACACCCGTGAGGCGGGCGTCCGGAACCTGGAGCGCTCGATCGCGCGGGTGCTGCGCAAGGTCGCCGCGCAGAGCGAGCTGGGCGAGCGCGAGCTGCCCGCCGCGATCGGCGCCGACGATCTGCGCGCCCTGATCGGCCGGCCGCACCACGTCCCCGAGGCGGCCCAGGAGCCGGCCGAGCGGCGCACCGCCGTCCCCGGTGTGGCGACGGGCCTCGCGGTGACGGGCGCCGGCGGCGACGTCCTCTACATCGAGGCCTCGCTCGCCGACGCCGAGACCGGCGGCACCGGGCTCACCCTGACGGGGCAGCTGGGCGACGTGATGAAGGAGTCCGCGCACATCGCGCTCTCCTTCCTCCGCTCGCGCGGCGCCGAGCTGGAGCTGCCGGTCACCTCGCTGCGGGACCGCGGCGTGCACCTGCACGTCCCCGCCGGGGCCGTCCCCAAGGACGGGCCGAGCGCCGGCATCACCATGACGACCGCGCTGGCCTCGCTGCTCTCCGGCCGCAAGGTGCGCACCGACGTGGCGATGACGGGTGAGGTGTCGCTGACCGGGCGGGTGCTGCCGATCGGCGGGGTGAAGCAGAAGCTGCTCGCCGCCGACCGGGCCGGCGTCACCACGGTGATCATCCCCAAGCGGAACGAGGCCGACCTGGACGACGTCCCGGCCGAGGTGCTGGAGCGGCTCACCGTCCACCCGGTCGCGGACGTCCGGGAGGTGCTGAAGCTGGCCCTGGAGCCGGCCGGGGTGCTGGTCGCCGCCTGACGGGCGGCCGGCTGACGGGGTGTGGGAGCCTGCGGGCCCACACCCCGTCAGGGTCTGTGCGGCCACGTCGGTGCCGGACCCCTGCCCCTCCTACCGGGCGGAGATCCACTGCGCCAAGACCGGTCCGCGCACCGGCGCCGTGGTGCGCACCCGGTACGCCGGCGCCGGCTTCCTCGTCGGCTCGCCCAGGACGGCCGGCTCGACCGCCTCCGGGCGGCGTGGTCCACCAGGACACCACCACCGGGGTGCTGCGGATCACCGCCGACGAGTAGCGGCCCACGGCTGCCGTGGTCAGACTGCGAAGATGCCGTCCCCCACGCAGCGTGTCCTGGCCAGAGTGCCGGCCGGGCTGCGCCCGTTCCTGATCAGGCACCGCCGGCTGGTGAAGTTCCTGCTGGTCGGCAGTGCCTGCTTCGGCCTGACCACGGTGCTCAACCTCGCGCTCAAGTTCACCGTGCTGGAGCACAAGCCGGTGGTGGCGCTCACCGTCGCGACCGTGGTCGGCACCGCGGTCTCGTACGTGCTCAACCGCCAGTGGTCCTTCCGGGCCGTCGGCCGCCGCCGCGAGGTGCTGTTGTTCCTGCTGGTCAGCGCGGTGGCGATCGGCGTCAACGTCCTCCCGCTGATCGTCTCGCGCTACCTGCTGGACCTGCGCGAGCCCCGGGTGACGGCCTTCGCCGAGGGGGTGGCCGACTTCGTCAGCGGGATGGTCGTGGGCACCTTCGTCGCGATGCTGTTCCGCTACTGGGCCATACAGCGCTGGGTCTTCACCCGCCTCGCCGAACCGGCCGCCACCCCGGTGGAGCAGCCGCAGCGCATCTCGTAGCCGGTCGCTCCCACGTGTCCGGCCGCCCGCCTCCGGCCCGCCGGGAGCGGGCGGCCGAACGCGGTTACGCTGCAAACGTCCGGCCCCGAAGCGGGTGTCCGGCAGCCGAGCGGGGTGAGGGCGATGCGCGAGACGGACGGCCTCCGGGCCGGACCCGCCAGCCAGCAGGGCATGCGCCGGGCCAACCTGGCGCTGGTGCTCGGCGTGATCGCGCGCGCCCCGCGCTCCCGGGCCGAGGTGGCCGCCGACACCGGGCTGACCAGGGCGGCCGTCTCCTCGCTCGCCGAGGAGCTGATCACCGCGGGGCTGGTGGTCGAGGAGGGCCCGGCCGCACCCAGCGGCAAGGTCGGCCGGCCCGGCACCGCGCTGGGCCTCAACCCCCGGGGGCCGGGCGGCCTCGGCGCCGAGATCGGGGTGGAACACCTCGGCGCCTGCGTGGTCGACCTGCGCGGTGAGGTCCGCGCCTGGCGCCGCCAGGAGATCCGCAACCGGGACCGGCGGCCCGCCGCCGTCCTGGCCGACCTGGCCGAGCTGCTGCGCGCAGCCACCGTGGAGGCGGGGCTGCGCCCGGCCGGGCTGGCGCTGGCCGTGCCGGGGCTGGTCGGCGACGGCGGCGGGGTGCTCCAGCGGGCCGCCAACCTGGGCTGGCAGGACGTGCCGGTCGCCGCCGAACTGCGGCACGCACTGCGCGCGGCCGGCGCCGAGCAGCTCGCCGAGCTGCCGATCGACGCCGACAACGAGGCCAACCTGGGCGGGCTCGCCGAACTCTGGCTGGGCGGCGCGCCCGACCACTTCCTGCACGTCTCCGCCGAGGCCGGGGTGGGCGGGGCGATCGTGGTCGGCGGCCGGCTGCTGCGCGGGGCCCGCGGCTACGCCGGCGAGCTGGGCCACGTGCCGGTCCACCCGGACGGGCCGCTCTGCGCGTGCGGGTCGCACGGCTGCCTGGAGCAGTACGCGGGGGAGACGGCCGTGCTGCGGGCCGCCGGCCTGGAGGGGATCCGCGGCGACTGGGTGGCGCTGCTCGCCGAGCGGGCCCAGGCCGGCGACGAGGAGGTCCGTACCGCGCTGGCCGGGGCCGGCTCGGCGCTGGGCATCGCCTCGGCCGGGGCGGTCAACCTGCTCGACCCGGCCGAGGTGGTGCTGGGCGGCGGCTACGCCCAGCTGGCGCCCTGGCTGATGCCGGCGATGCGGGCCGAGCTGGCGGCCCGGGTCACCGTCCGCCCATGGTCGGACGAGCGGCTGACGGTCTCCCGGCTGGGCCGCCGCGGCCCGCTGCTCGGAGCCGCGGTCGGCGTGGTCCGGGCGATCATCGCCGACCCGGGCCGGCTGGAGGGCTGACCTACGGGCGGACCAGTTCGCGGCCGCCGCGCGGCCCGCGCATGACGGCGGCGAAGGTGACCGCCACCCCGACCAGCGCCCAGACCATCAGCACCAGCAGCGGCATGCCGAGGTTGGTGGCGCCGAAGTAGGCGATCGAGCGGGTCGCCTCCGTCCCGGCGCCGTTGGGGATCCAGGCGCCGATCGCCCGCCAGAACGGCGGCATCAGCGGTGGCGGGAAGACCCCGCCCGCGCTCGGGTTGCCGAGCACCACGAAGATCAGCACCGCGAGGCCGATGCCGACGACGTCGAACAAGCTTTGCAGGGCCATGGTGAAGGCGCCGACCGCGAAGACCACCAGGGCGCCGACGCCCGAAAGACCCCAGAACGAGCCGGGCAGCGCGTCCAGGGCCGGGCCGGCGATCACCGCGCCGCCGATGCCGGCCGCGACCGAGTACAGCGCCAGCGTGCCGAGCCGGATCACCGCCCGGTTGGTGTTGGCGGGCCTGGCGCCGGCGCTGACGCCGAGGATCGAGGCGACCAGGTAGCCGCCGACGCACCAGCCGATCACCAGGTAGAACGAGGTGAGGCCGTTGGGGTCGCCCTTGGCCAGCGGCACGACGTCCTCGGTCCTCACCGTCCGGCCCTGGGACTTCTCCAGCCCGGTGACGATGGTCTCGGCGGCCCTGGCGGCGGACGGGCCGCGGGCACCGCCGACCAGCAGGGTGTCCTCGGTGCCGGCCGGGTCGTGGACCAGCGCGGCGTAGATCTTCTGGTCCTTGATCCGGGCGGCGGCGGTCGCCGCGTCCGGCGCGGTGACGGCCTTCACGGCGTCGTCCGGCACCGACTCCAGCGCCCCGACCAGCTTGGGGGAGACCTGCGGCGGGGCGACCACCGCGATCGACAGCTCGTGCGGGGTCGGGTGGTGGAGGGCGCCGACGTAGGAGGTGATGAAGCCGAGCTGGAGGAGGAGGACGGCGATCACCATCAGCGCCGTGCGCGGGGTGACCGCTTCCTTCAGTTCGGCGACGAGTCCTTGGCTCGGGACCTTCCCTGGGGCGGTCATGCACATCTCCTTGGGTATCGGCCGATAGAGGACAAACGGATACTTCATACCATCAACTAGTCGGCCCGGGGTCCCTCCCGCGCCGCGTTCCGGCCCGGCGGGCTGCGGGATACTGGCGCCGTGAGTGCGGCGAGAGACGACGAGTCCGTGATGGCGGTGGAGCGCGAGGTCTCGCTGCTCTTCCGGCGCGGCCGGGCCCGGGTGGCGGAGATGTCCCGCCGGGTGCATCCCCAGCTGGAGGGCATGGCGTACAGCATGCTCGCCTACATCGAGCAGGCCGGGCGGGTGCGGGTGACCGACGTCGGCGTGCACTTCGCGGTGGGCAAGGCCACGGTGAGCCGGCAGATCCGGGCCCTGGAGGAGCTGGGCCTGGTGGACCGGGAGGCGGACCCGCTGGACCGCCGGGCGGCCCTGGTCTCGCTGACCGAGGACGGCCGCCGGCGCTTCCTGGGGGCGCGGGACGCCCGGATGGAGCGGGTGCGCGCGCTGATGGCCGACTGGCCCGAGGAGGACGTGGTCCGCTTCGCCGAGCTGCTGCACCGCTTCAACGACGTGGTCGGGGAGGGCATGGGGGTCTGAGGCGCAAGGCCCGGAGCGGGCCGGGAGCGGATTTTACTTCGGCTTGAAGAAAGTTGCCCTAGTCAACCAATCGTCCTATGGTTGCTTAAGGCAACGATCTCCTGGCCTTCGTCTGCCGTCTCCCGCTTCCGCCTCCGCACCCCGCCGAAGGACCCAGATGACCGTCACCAACCCAGCCGCGACCGGAGCCGCCACCGCCGACGACCAGCCCATGACGCACCGGCAGGTGATGGAGGCGCTGTCCGGACTGCTGCTCGGCCTCTTCGTGGCCGTGCTCTCGTCGACGGTCGTCTCCAACGCGCTGCCCCGCATCCTCACCGACCTGCACGGCGGCCAGTCCGCCTACACCTGGGTGATCACCGCGACCCTGCTCACCCTCACCGCCTCCACCCCGATCTGGGGCAAGCTCTCCGACCTCGCCAGCAAGAAGCTGCTGCTGCAGATAGCCCTGGTCATCTACATCGCCTCCTCGGCGCTGGCCGGCCTCTCCCAGAACACCGGCCAGCTGATCGCCTGCCGCGCCCTCCAGGGCATCGGCGCGGGCGGTGTCACCGCGCTCGCCCAGATCTGCCTGGCCGCGATGGTCCCGCCGCGTGAGCGCGGCCGGTACAGCGGGTACTTCGGCGCCGTCTTCGCCCTGGCCACCATCGGCGGTCCGCTGATCGGCGGCGTCATCGTCGACACCTCGTGGCTCGGCTGGCGCTGGTGCTTCTACGTCGGCATCCCGTTCGCGCTGGCCGCGATCGCGGTGCTGCAGCGCACGCTCAAGCTGCCGGTGGTCAAGCGCAAGGTGAAGATCGACTACCTGGGCGCGCTGGTCATCACCGGCGCCGTCAGCCTGCTGATGATCTGGATCACCCTGGCCGGCAAGAACTACGCCTGGTTCTCCTGGCAGACCGTGGCCATGGTCGGCGGCGGGCTGCTGCTCGGCGCCCTCGCCGTCGTGGTCGAGAAGCGCGCCGCCGAGCCGATCATCCCGCCGGCGCTCTTCCGCCACCGCACCGTCACCCTCGCCGCGCTCGCCAGCGTCCTGGTCGGCATCGGGATGTACGGCGCGACCACCTTCCTCAGCCAGTACTTCCAGCTGGCCCGGGAGAAGTCCCCGACCATCGCCGGCCTGATGACCCTCCCGATGATCCTCGGCCTGGCCGTCTCCTCCACCGTGGCCGGCAAGCTGATCACCAAGTACGGCAAGTGGAAGGTGTACCTGGTCTCCGGCACCCTGATGCTGGCGATCGGCTTCGGCCTGCTCGGCACCGCCCGGGCCGACACCGACTACGGGCTGCTCTGCGTCTACATGGCGATCACCGGCATCGGCCTCGGCCTGACCATGCAGAACCTCGTCCTCGCGGTGCAGAACACGGTGCCGCGGAGCGAGCTCGGCGCGGCCAGCTCGGTCGTCACCTTCTTCCGCACCATGGGCGGCGCGATGGGCGTCTCCGCGCTCGGCGCCCTCATGAGCAACAAGGTCGGCCACTACCTGGCGGAGAACCTGGCCGCCGCGCACATCCCGGCCACCGGCGCCGCGGCCGGCGGCGGCATCCCGGACCTGCACAAGCTGCCCGCCCCGGTCGTCCCGCTGGTGACGGACGCCTTCGGGCACGGCGTGGGTGTGGTCTTCCTGATGGCGGCGCCGTTCGCGCTGCTGGCCTTCATCACGGTGCTGTTCATCCGCGAGACCGCGCTGCGCACCACCCAGCAGGGCTGACGGAGCACCTCGCGGGAACGCCTCGCAGGAACACCTCGCGGGAACGCCGACGGCCGGGGAGCATCGATGCTCCCCGGCCGTCGAGGTGTGCGACAGTGCCCGGTGCCCGTTCCAGCGGGGCTCGGGGCGGCACGCCAGGAGGTCCCGGCCCGGCTCGCCCGGGGCGTCCGCCTGCTCCGGCACTGCCTCGCGCATGGTCGGGAGGACGTCGGCTTCACCGGCTGAGGAGCCCCCGCAGCCGGACGGGCCACCACGGTGTCACAGCCCGGGGGCGTGGCGGCCGTCCAGGTACCAGAGCGCGGCCGTGTACCAGGTCAGCGTGATCGCGCAGACGAGCAACGCGCCCGCGACCGGCAGGGCCCAGCCCGGCAGCCGGCGGTGGCGGACCACGATGACCTTCGCCGCGAAGGCGCCGTACAGGACGCAGCCCGTGACCGAGTGCACCGCGACCCGGCTGTCGGACAACTCGACGCCGTAGGCGGTGATGCAGTGGTAGGCGATGGGCAGCGAGAGCAGGAAGGCGGCCAGCCCGACGGCCCGGTGGACGGTGCGCACCGGGCGGGGGGCGGCACCCGCACCCGGCAGACGGCGGTACATCCACAGGGCGAGCGCCACCTGCACCAGCGCCAGGCCCTCCAGGGCGCTGCCCAGCTGGGCCTTCAACCGGTTGGCGCTGTCGCCGTACTGCCCGAACAGGCCACTGGTGTAGTCGGGGGAGTGGGCACGGCCGAACCAGTACAGGCCGGCCGTGACCGCGATCGGGAGCAGGGCCCAGAGGGCTTGGGGCGGCCGCCGGCTGGGCCGCTCGGCGGGGTGCATCGAGGTGTCCTTCGTGTTCGGCGGGTCGGGGTCAGCTGGGCTCGACCTTTTCGCCGGCCGCGTTGAGCACGTACCAGCCCGCGCCGAACTGGGTGAGGTCCTGGCCCGTGGTGTCACCGGGCTTGGCGTCGCCTGCGTAGTAGTAGAGCGGGTGGCCGTTGTAGGTGACCTGGGTGGCGCCGTCCGCGCGCTTGGTGGTGCCCAGCAGGCCGGCCGTGGCACCGTCGACGGCGGTCGCTGCCCCGGTCGTGGTGAACGGCGGCCAGGCGGCCGCGCAGGCGCCGGAGCAGGTGGACTGCGACGAGGTGTCGGCCTCGAAGAGGTAGAGCGTCCTGCCCTGCCCGTCGACCAGGATGGAGCCCAGGTTGCCGCCGGTGGCGACGACCTTCACGGTGGCTGCGCCCGCGGTGGCGCTGGCCGAGGCGGAAGCGCTGGCGGATGCACTCGGCGAGGCGGACGCGGTCGCCGGGGCGGAGCTGGTGCTCGTCGAGCTCGTGCTGCTCGAGCAGCCGCTGCAGACGGCGGCGAGCAGCGCGACGGTGGCCGCGGTGGCCGCCAGGGAGGGGTGCCGCATGGGTGCTCCTTCGGGTGGGGTCCCTCCACTAGTGACCGGCCGGGACGTGTTGTCCACTGTCCGCGCTCGCGGTGTCGGCGCAGCGGGGGATGCCGTTGGCCCGGACGGCCGATCGCGGCGCCCCGACCCGCCCGGGTGTGGCGGAGTGGGCGGCGGTCGGGGTGCCGGCCGGCACGGTTCGCAAGGGCTCGACCTGCCCCCGGTCCGGCGCGGTGGCCACGGCGGGCTGCGGCGATACGAGGACCGCATCGGGTTCCTCGTCGACCCCGGCCACGAGGAACACGAACGCCTCGAGTGGCTCGGGCCTGGACACCGCCGGCCGGTTCGACCCTGCGGCCTTCGACCTGGCAGAGGTCAACACCGCACTGTCCGGCTTCGCTGTCGTCCTGATCGAGAACTGACGTTCCACCGTGTGGCAATGATCGCCCCGGCCATGACGGCCGGGGCGATCAGGATCCTCGCAGGATCAGCGCGGCCCGCTGAACTAGTGCCCGGCGATCAGCGACAGGCCGTAGAGGACGGCCGCGCCGCAGACCGCGAAGCAGGCGTACGCGCCGGCCAGGGCCAGCCGGCCGGCGGTCGCGGCGCCGGTGCCGGCCGCCGAGCGCTGCGCGGTCAGTGCGGCCTCGCGGCGGGAGAGGGCCAGGATGCCGAGCGCGAAGACGGCGACCACGGCGACGGTGATGCCGAAGCTGAAGCCGGCGGTCTGGGCCAGGGCGGTCCACTTGATGTGCATGGTGTGTGCTCCTCAGCCGGCGGCGCTCAGGCCGCGACCGTGGTCGAGGCGGGGGTGGGGGTCACCGGGGTACCGGCCGGGCCCACCTCCACCGGGGTGACGGTCTCGACCGGGGCGACGTCGTTGACGTTGTCCGCCCCGACCGGCTGGCGGCGGGAGAGGACCCACATCGCGCCGGAGCCGGCCACCAGGGCGGCGCCGACCAGGGCCACGCCCCAGCCGCCCTGCTCGGCCAGGAAGGCCGCGGCGCCGGAGACCACGGCGGCGGCGGGCAGGGTCAGGCCCCAGGTGTAGACCATGCGGCGGACCAGGCTCCAGCGCAGCTCGCCCTTCGGGCCGCCGAGGCCGGCGCCCATGATGCCGCCGGAGCAGACCTGGGTGGTGGAGAGGCCGAAGCCCATGTGCGAGGAGGTCAGGATGACGGTGGCGGCGGCCGACTCGGAGGCGAAGCCCTGCGGCGCCTGGATGTCCGCCAGGCCCTTGCCCATCGAGCGGATGATCCGCCAGCCGCCCATGTAGGTGCCGAGCGCGATCGCCGCACCGGCCGAGACGATCACCCAGGTGGGGGGCAGCGCGCCCTTCGGCAGGGCGCCGACCGAGACCAGGGTCAGGGTGATGATGCCCATCGTCTTCTGGGCGTCGTTGGTGCCGTGGGCCAGCGAGATCAGCGAGGAGGAGAACACCTGGCCGGTCTTGAAGCCCTTGGTGACGGTCTCGCCGTTGCCCTTGCGGGTGATCGCGTACGCCAGCTTGGTGGCGCCCCACGAGGCGAGGCCGGCGACCAGCGGGGAGGCGATCGCGGGGATCAGGATCTTGGTGACGACGGTGTCGAAGTTGACACCGTTGACGCCGACGCCGACCACGGTGGCGCCGATCAGGCCGCCGTAGAGCGCGTGCGAGGAGCTCGACGGCAGGCCTCTCAGCCAGGTGAGCAGGTTCCACAGGATCGCGCCGACCAGTGCGGCGAAGATGATCTCCGGGTGGATGCCGGTCTTCTCGTTGACGATGCCGCCGGAGATGGTGGTGGCGACCTTCACGGACAGGAACGCGCCCGCGAAGTTGAGGACGGCCGCGATGGTGACCGCGACCTTGGGCCGAAGGGCTCCCGTGGCGATGGAGGTGGCCATCGCGTTGGCGGTGTCGTGGAACCCGTTGGTGAAATCGAAGGCGAGCGCCGTGATGATCACAACGGCCACCAGGAACGAGATGTGTTCCATACCCAAACAATCGTCGTAGTTGTCGCACTGACGTTGGTGTCGCTCGCGACGGTAGGGATGTTCGGTGAACGGAAGGTGAACTGAGCCGGGATTCGTGGTTCCGCTGGTGGCGGACGGGTGTCCGGCACCTTTCCCCAAGGTGTCCACGGCCGTGCTGAGCTGGGCATTGGCGCAGATCATCCCGGTTCGGTCCGGTTTGCTGAGACCCGCCTCACAGCTGGAGCGGAGAATTCACCGACCCGTGCTGGTGCGGTCTGTTTCTGGCGAGTAACCCATGGCAGGATCGGCGTGGCTCCCGGAGACCCCGGAGCCGTCGGGTCGGGGAGGACACACCCATGGGCGGGGCTGCACAGCGGACGGAAACGGCCGGACTGCGACCGTGGGTGCGGGCCGCCCTGCGCTGCGGAGCCGTGCTCGCGGCCGCCGCGCTCGCACTGCCACTGGCCACCCAGGCCGCGTACGCCGCGCCCGACCCCGGCCCCGGCGTCACCGCCCCGGCCGCCGCCCGCGGTGCCGACCCGCTCGCCGACGCCAAGGCCACCCTCGGCCCGCTGCTCGACCAGCTGCACGAGCTGTACAAGGGTGCCGAGGCCGCCACCGAGCAGTACAACGCCGCCGTCGCCAAGGTGACGGAGCAGCAGGCCACGCTCGCCGACCTCAAGGACCGGCTGGAGCGCCAGCAGAAGCTGGTCGACGCCGGCACCGACATCGCCGCCCAGCTCGCCGCCGCCCAGTACCGCAACGGCGCCGCCTCCGCCTACGCCGAACTGCTGCTCTCCAAGGACCCGTACGAGGCGGTCACCGTCGCCGAGCTGCTCGCCGCCGCCAGCCGCTCGCAGTCCGAGTTCCTGGACCGGCTGAAGACCGACCGCGAGGCGCTCGGCGGGCTGCAGAAGCAGAACGAGGAGGCGCTGAAGGGCTCGCAGGCGCTGGTCGCCCAGCAGGACGCCGCCAAGGCCAAGGTCGCCACCGACCTGGCCTCCGTCGAGCAGACGGTCTCCTCGCTCACCGGCGCCCAGCGCACCGAGCTGGAGAAGCTGGAGAAGGTCAAGGCCGACGAGGCCCAGCTCGCCTTCCTCGCCTCCGGCGCGCTCGGCAAGGGCGAGCGCACCCCCTCGCTGGCCGGCCGCGCCGCCGTCGCGTACGCGCTGGCGCAGCTCGGCAAGCCGTACCTGTGGGGCGGCGCCGGTCCGGGCTCCTTCGACTGCTCCGGCCTCACCTCGCAGGCCTGGCTGCACGCCGGCAAGCCGATCCCGCGCACCAGCCAGGAGCAGTGGGCCCAGCTCCAGCACGTCGCGCTGAACCAGCTGCGCCCCGGCGACCTCGTCATCTACTTCGAGGGCGCCACGCACGTCGCGCTCTACATCGGCGGCGGGCTGGTCGTCCAGGCGCCCCGGCCGGGCGCCGTGATCAAGGTGTCGCCGATCGGCTCGATGCCGATCCTCGGCGCAGTCCGGCCCGACCCGGAGACCGCCTCGGACGAGGCCGGCGGCGCCTGGAAGGTGCCGGACCTCCCGGCCGGCTGGGACACCGTCACCCCGATCGCGCCGAGCCCGGCCAACCAGGTGCCGGAGACGCCTGCGCCGGGCACGCCTGCGCCGGGCACGCCGGCCCCGGGCACGCCCGCACCGGAGACACCGTCCACCACGCCGACGGGGACTCCCACGGGCACTCCGACCGGTACTCCCACGGGGACGCCCACCGGCACCCCCACGGGGACGCCGACCGGTACTCCCACGGGGACGCCGACGGGTACGCCCACCGGCATCCCCACGGGGACGCCGACCGGTACGCCCACCGGCACCCCCGCCGGCACGCCCACCGGTACCCCCACCGGGACGCCGACGGGCACGCCGACCTCGTCCGCCTCGGCCACCGGGACCGGCTCGGCCAGCGCCTCCGCCCCGGGTACGACCTCCGCGACGCCGCTGCCGGCCCGACAGAACTGACGCGAACGCCCGAGGGGGCCTGCGGACCGCAGCGGTCCGCAGGCCCCCTCGGCCGTTCCGGGGCTCAGCTCGCGCCGCTGTCCGGCTCGAAACGGACCACCACGGCCTTGGAGGTCGGGGTGTTGCTGATGTCGGCGGTGGAGTCCAGCGGCACCAGCACGTTGGTCTCCGGGTAGTACGCGGCCGCGCCGCCGCGCGCCACCGGGTAGTGCACCACCCGGAAGTGCGGGGCGCGGCGCTTCACGCCGTCCTTCCACTCGCTCACCAGGTCGACGTACGCCCCCTCGGCCAGGCCCAGTTCGGCGGCGTCGGCCGGGTTGACCAGGACGACCCGGCGGCCGCCGGTGATGCCGCGGTAGCGGTCGTCCAGGCCGTAGATCGTGGTGTTGTACTGGTCGTGCGAGCGGAGCGTCTGCAGCAGCAGGCGGCCGGCCGGCACCTCGGGCGCGGTGAGCGGGTTGACCGTGAAGTTGGCCTTGCCGGTCGCCGTGGGGAAGGTCCGGGAGTCGCGCGGGCCGTGCGGCAGGGTGAAGCCGCCGGGCCGGCGGACCTTCTCGTTGAAGTCCTCGAAGCCCGGCACCACCCGGGCGATCCGCTCCCGCAGGGTGTCGTAGTCGGCGGCGAACTCCTCCCACGGCACGTTGTCCTGCGGGCCGAGCGCGGCGCGGGCCAGCCGGCAGACGATCGCCACCTCGGAGAGCAGCCCCGGTGCGGGCGGGCGCAGGCCGCCGCGCGAGGAGTGCACCTGCCCCATCGAGTCCTCGACGGAGACGAACTGGGCACCCTTGGCGGTGACGTCCCGGTCGGTGCGGCCCAGGGTCGGCAGGATCAGCGCGCGGGCGCCGGTCACCACGTGCGAGCGGTTGAGCTTGGTGGAGACGTGCACGGTCAGCCGGCAGCGGCGCACGGCCGCCTCGGTGACGTCGGTGTCCGGGGTGGCCGCGACGAAGTTGCCGCCCATCGCGAAGAACACCCTGACCTTGCCGTCGCGCATCGCGCGGATGGTGTCCACCGAGTCGTAGCCGTGCGCACGCGGCGGCTCGAAGCCGAACTCGCCGCCCAGCGCGTCCAGGAAGGCGTCGGACGGGCGCTCGAAGATGCCCATCGTCCGGTCGCCCTGGACGTTGCTGTGCCCGCGCACCGGGCAGACGCCGGCGCCCGGGCGCCCCACGTTGCCGCGCAGCAGCAGGAAGTTGACCACCTCGCGGATGGTCGGCACGGCGTGCTTGTGCTGGGTGAGGCCCATCGCCCAGCAGACGATCACCTTGCGCGAGCCGAGCACCAGCCGGGCCAGCTCCTCGATCTGCTCCCAGGGCAGACCGGTGGCGGCCAGCACCTCCTCGCGGCGGGTCTGCCGGGCCTCGGCGGCGAACTCCTCGAAGCCGTGGCAGTGCTCCGCGACGAAGGCCTCGTCGACGCCGCCGTCGGCGTCCAGGACGATCTGGTTGAGCGCGCGGAACAGGGCGAGGTCGCCGCCGAGCCGGATCTGCAGGAAGAGGTCGGTCAGCTTGGTGCCGTGGCCGACCAGGCCGCGCGCGTTCTGCGGGTTCTTGAACCGCTCCAGGCCGGCCTCCGGCAGCGGGTTCACGCTGACGATGGTGGCGCCGGCGCGCTTGGCCCGCTCCAGGGCGGAGAGCATCCGCGGGTGGTTGGTGCCCGGGTTCTGGCCGGCCACGATGATCAGGTCCGCCTGGTAGAGGTCCTTCAGGCTGACGCTGCCCTTGCCGACGCCCAGCGTCTCGGTGAGCGCCGAACCGGACGACTCGTGGCACATGTTGGAGCAGTCCGGCAGGTTGTTGGTGCCCAGCCGGCGGGCGAACAGCTGGTAGGCGAAGGCGGCCTCGTTGCTGGTCCGGCCGGAGGTGTAGAACGCGGCGCCGTCCGGGGTGTCCAGCGCCCGGAGCTCCTCGGCGATCAGCGCGAAGGCCTCGTCCCAGCCGATCGGCGTGTAGTGGGTGGCGCCCTCGTCCAGCAGCATCGGCTGGGTGAGGCGGCCCTGCTGGCCGAGCCAGTAGCCGGACCGTTCGGCGAGCTCGGCCACCGGGTGGGCGGCGAAGAACTCGGCGAGGATCCGGCGCTCGGTGGCCTCCTCGGCGACGGCCTTGGCGCCGTTCTCGCAGAACTCGGCGGTGTGCGTCCTGCCCGGCTCGGGCCAGGCGCAGCCGGGGCAGTCGAAGCCGTCGGGCTGGTTCACCTTGCGCAGGGTGGCCAGGGTGCGGCGGGCGCCCATCTGCTCGGTGGCCATCCGGAGGCTGTGGCCGACCGCGGGCAGCCCGGCGGCCGCGTGCTGGGGCGCCGACACCCGGGGGGCGTCCTGCGCCGGGTCGCTCTGCGGGGCCTGCTTGGCCATGACTGCGCTCCTCGGCTCTTGCTCGTCCGGCCGCCGCGTCGTTGCGGCCGCCTGCCCCCATCCTTCCACCTGGAGCGGGGCGGGGGCAGGGCCCCCGGACGGGCCCGGCGGCGTCGGTAGAGTGTGACGGCTTCGAGAGGCGGGGGTGGGGCGGGTGACGGTCGGGGATGTCCTCGACGGCCGGTACGAGCTGCTGGAACGGCTCGGCCAGGGCGGCTTCGGCGTGGTGTGGCGGGCCTTCGACACCCGGATGCGGCGGCAGGTGGCGGTCAAGGTCATCGGCCACCACGGAGAGGACCAGCAGAAGGCCGCGCTGCGGTTCGTCCGGGAGGCCTGCGCGGCCGGGAACCTCTCGCACCCGCACATCGTCACCGTCCACGACCTCGGGGAGGGCGAGCTCGGCGGCCGGCAGGTGACCTACCTCGTGATGGAGCTGCTCACCGGCCGCACCCTGACCGCCGTGCTCCGGGCCGGCCTGCCCGATCCGGTGCAGAGCCTGCGCTGGGGGCGGCAGATCTGCTCCGCGCTGGCCGCCGCCCACGACGCCGGCATGGTGCACCGGGACATCAAGCCCGACAACATCATGGTCACCGAGGCCGGCACGCTGAAGGTGCTGGACTTCGGGATCGCCCAACTGGACGTCGGTGCGGGCGGGCTGACCACCACCGGGACGGTCATCGGCAGCCCGGCGTACATGGCGCCGGAGCGCTGGACCGGCGGCCGGGTGGACGGACGGGCGGACCTCTACGCGTTCGGCTGCGTGCTGGTCGAACTCTGCACCGGGGTAAGGCCGTTCAGTGGCGACTCGACGCCGGTGCTGATGTACCAGCACCTCAACGAGCCGCCGCCGGCGCTGGATCCGGCGCAGTTCGGGCTGCCGGGCGAGGTGGCCGCGCTGGTCACCGAACTGCTGGCCAAGGACCCGGCGGACCGCCCGGCCGATGCCCGGTCGGTGGAGCGGCGGCTCGCGGCCCTGGCACAGCGGCGCACGGCGGAGGGGGCGGCCGCGTCGCCGGCCCCTACCGCGACGGTGCTGGACCGTCCGGCGCCGCCCCCGCCGTCGATGCCGCCCCCGCCGTCGACGCCGTCGACGCTTCCCGCTCCGCCGGTAGCGTCGCCTCCCCTCCCGCCCGTGGCGCTGCCTCTCGCTCCGCCCGTGGCGCCGCCTCCCGCCCCGCCCGTCGCGCAGCCGCGGGCCGAGGTGCCGCCCGTGCTGCCGCCGCTCACCACGCCGCCGGTCACCGCCCCGCCCGCCGCGGCGAACGACACCGTCCGGGCCGCGCTGCGCGAGCGCCGGAGTGCGGCCTTCCGGGCGGCCACCGCCGGGGAGTCCGCCATCCAGCTCCAGGCGGTGGCCCGGGAGTCCGTCGTCGCGCTCGGCGCCACCGACCGGGACACGCTCTGCGCCTGGCGGGACTTCACCTGGTACCTGAGCCGGGCCGGCGACCTCGACGGGGCGATCCGGCTGCTCTCCACCGTGGTCGAGGACATGCGGCTCGCGCTGGGCCAGACCGATCCGGACACCCTGGCCGCCCGCTACCACCTGAGCTGGTGCATCGGCGAGAGCGGTGAGACGGTCACCGCGATCCGCCGGCTCTCCGAGCTGCTGCCGGACATGCACGCCATCTGGGGCGGCCACGACACCCGCGTCCTGAAGGCCCGGCACGACCTGGCGGTGTACGCGGCCAACCGGGGCGACCTGGAAGGCGCCGTGCTCCAGCTGCGCACGCTGCTGCCGGACCTCGCCCGGGGACTCGGCGAGCAGCACCCGACCACCGTCCAGGCCTGGCACGACCTCGCGGGCTACCAGCAGCGGCTGGCGCAGCCGGCCCGCCGCCCCCGCGCCTCGCGGCGGATGAAGATCAGCCCGCTCGAGGCCGTGGTGCTGATCCGGCGCCTCCTGGCCTGGGACTTCGCCTCGGACCAGGAGGCCAACGCCTGCCTGAACGCGCTGGAGCGCGGGACGGGCATCAAGGGGGTGGGGGACTGGATCCTGTCCGCTCCGGATCACGTCACGGCCGAGGACCTGGTGGAGGAGCTCTTCGGTCCGTAGCGCCCCGCGCGGTCAGCGGCAGCCGCTCACCGCCGGTTCCGCCGGCACGCCGGCCAGCGCGCGCAGCAGTGCGCGGGCGGCGGCGTCGTTCTGCCGGAACCCGGGGGAGTCGGTACGCGGCCGGGCGAAGGCCGCCGCCGCGCGGAGGCTTGTGTGCGGGCCGAGAGCGGTGCGGCGCGGGTGCGCCCCGCCGCCCAGGGCCGGATCCAGCACGCGGCTGTCGGTGGGGCGGACGGCGACCAGCCCGGTCCGGTGGGTGTGGTCGGCGTCGGTGACCACCTCCTCCACGATCCGCCCGGCGCGGTGCAGTTCGCGCAGCAGCGGGTCGCGGGTGCGGGCCGGCGCGTGCTTGGGCAGGTACGCCTCGACCAGTGCGGTGGCGGTGACGCTGTGCCCGGGCACGGTGGTGCCGGACGCCCGCCAGGTGCCGCCGGCCTCGTCCCGTTCGACCCGGATGCCGGCGCCGAGGAAGCGGACCACGCCGGCCTCGGAGAGCGCGACCAGTTGGCGCAGCCGGAAGCCGGGCGGGCCGGAGGCGAGGTGGCTGAAGTAGCCGAAGAACCACTCGTCGACGTCCTCGCCGGCCGAGCGGGCGGAGAGCCGGCCGGAGGCGAGGACGCGGGGCAGTTGGGCGAAGAGCGAGAGCAGGGCGAGGAAGGCGCCGAGGTCGGCGCTGTGGGCGGGGTCGGCGCGGCGGTCGGCGTCCCCGGTGATGTAGTCGCGCAGGTGGCGCTGGAGTTCGTCCTCGGAGCCGAGTTCGACGCCGGCCAGCGGGACGTCGAGCCGTTCGAGGTCCAGCCGGTCGGCCGGGTCGGGGACGGCCAGGGCGACCAGCCGGGCGAGTCCGGGGGAGTGCCAGTCGTACGCGTCGTAGCCGGCCAGGAACTCCTCCCAGGGCAGCGTGGTGCGCCCGGGGTGGGCGTGGAACAGCTCGTGGTAGTACCCGAAGCCGATGTCCTTGGCCATCAACGGCCAGAATTCCCGGCGCAGTTCGAGCGGTCCGGGTTGTCCGAGGACGGCGTCGACGGCGGCCGCGTCGAAGTAGCGGGGGAGCGGGGCGGGCGGCCCCTGGAGCCGGTAGCCGGTCTTGGAGTGGTACGGCACCCCGCGCCGGGAGCCGACGTGGATCACCGGCTCGCGGCCGGACGGCCGGTAGGCCAGGCCGGCGGGCGTCTCCTCGAAGCGGCCGCCGCGGCCCTCGGTGAGCAGCGCCAGCAGGTCGACGAAGGCGAGGCCGAATCCGCGCAGGACGACCTGCTCGCCGGGGGCGATGCCGGAGAGGTCGGCGTCGGCGGAGAAGGCGGGCGGCAGGTGGAAGAGGCCGTGCCGGGCGGCGAACCCGGCGTCGGCGGCGTACCGGGGGTGGGGGTCGGAGTCGAGGTGGCCGAGGGTGAGGGCGACGTGGTCGGCGGTGAGGACGCCGCCGCCGAGGTGGACGCGCTGCGGGCCGTCGGCCGGGCCCTCGATCCGGCGGGCGGTGTCCCGGTGCACGGTGACGGTGACGTGCGGTGGCAGGTCGGCGACGGCGCGGCGGAACACCCAGTCCAGGTAGGCGCTCTGGGCCCGGCGGGTGGGGAAGTCGGTGGGCGCGAGGGCGCGCAGCTCCGCCCGGACGGCCGGGTCGGGCGGCTCCCGGTAGGGGGCGAACTCCTCGCTGTGGGCGGCCCATTCGGCCAGCGAGGGGCCGGGGCGGACCGGCCCCTCGATGGTGGACCGCTCGTCGGTGAACATCGTGACGTCCTCGGCCATCGAGTTCATCCGCAGCAGGGGGGACTGCTCGTGGCGCCAGATCCGGCCCGCGCCGGGCGGGTACGGGTCGACCAGGTGGATCGCCAACGGCCGCTCGCCGGGAAGGAGTTCGGGCACGTTGGCGGCGATCCGCTCCAGCAGCCCGGTGCCGCGCGGTCCGGCGCCGACGATCACCAGGCTGGTCACGCCTTCACCGCGGGGGCGTCGGCGGCGGCGCGCAGCCGGCGGCAGGCCGCCCGGGCCTTCTGCAGCGGGGTGGGCGGCAGGCCCTCGCGGGTGGCGCCCTTGGCGTAGTGCCGTTCGACGTAGTACTGCCCGATCGACAGGATCGTGGTGATCACGATGTACCAGATGGTGGCGACCATCAGCATCGGGATGACCTGGTACGACTGCAGGTAGACCAGCTGGACCGAGTAGAGCAGGTCGGAGACGGCCAGCACGCTGACGATGCTGGTGCCCTTGAGTGCGCTGATCAGCATGTTGCCCGCGGTCGGCACGATCGAGCGCATCGCCTGCGGGACGACGATCCGGCGCAGCACCCGCCAGCGGCCCAGCCCGAGCGCGGAGGCGGCCTCCAGCTGGCCGCGGTCGACGGAGAGGATGCCGCCGCGCACCACCTCGGCGGCGTACGCGGCCTCCAGCAGGGTGAGGCCGATGACGGCGGTCAGGGTGGGGCCGACGAGGTTGACGGTCCTGACGGTGACGAACTCCGGGCCGAACGGGATGCCCAGGCCGAGGGTCGGGTAGAGCGCGCCGATGTTGAAGAAGAGCAGCAGCTGCACCAGCGCCGGGGTGGAGCGGAAGATCCAGACGTAGATCCAGCTGAGCGTGCGCAGCACCGGGTTGGTGGAGAGCCGCATGGTGGCGAGGACGGTGCCGAGGACGAAGCCGAGGGTGAGGGTGACGGCGGTCAGCCAGAGGGTGAGGGTGAGGCCGTTCAGGACGGAGGCGGCGGTGAACCAGTCGGCCACCACGTCCCACTGGAAGGCCTTGTTGCGGATCACCGAGTTGAGCGCCATCGCGAAGAGCAGCAGGGCGACGGCGGCGGAGATCCACTGGCCGGGCCGGCGGCGGGCGACGAGCCGGGCGTCGGCGTCGGCGGGGGCGGCGTCCGGTGGGGCGGGGTTGCGGCCGGCCGTCGTGAGGGCGGCGGGCACGGGAAGGACGTCCTGCGGGGTGGGCATGAGGGGGCTCCAGGCGGCGCGAGTGCGGGCGGGGGCGGGGAGGTACGGATGCGGTCACGTACGCGGCCCTCTCGCCGGTCCGCGTCCCTCAACGCGGCCGGCCCTGCACTGCACTCCGCTGTGATCGTACGCATGCGCGATCGAGGCCTGTCAAGGGTGGGGCGGTCGCCCGCCCGATGTGGTCGTACGGCGACAGACGATCGCAACAGAGCGGTAATGGAGGGTGGTTGACGCCATGCGTGCTCGGCTGCTCAACTGGTGGCCATGTACGCCGAGCAGCCCCTGGTCACCCGCGGCCACATCGACTTCGGTCGGGTGTGGTCCGCGGCGTGTCGCGGCTGACCCGGCAGCGGGCCGTCCAGCCGGCCCTGTCCTCCTAGGAGCCTCCCCGCACCGGGGCCGCTCCCCCGGAGAGCCCTCCCTCGGTGCCCCGTCGCGGGCCGGGAGAGCCGTCGCCGACTGACGGCTCATCAGGCGCACGCTGCCGCCGCCTCCCCTCCTCCCCACCACTGCGCTCCGGCAGTCTCCCCGTCCACCGTCACGTACCGTCGCCCGTCGCCCGTCGCCCGTCGCCCGCCGCGGTCCCGGCCCCGTCGCGGCCCCGGTCCCGTCACGGCCTCCTCCGGCGTGCCCGGGCTCCGGCCGGGCGGGGGTGGCCTCCGCCCGAAACCGGAGGCGGGCCCCGGCCCACCCGCGGGCCGCCGGGTATCCGAAGCCCGCCAAGCGCCCGCAGGTCGCCGACCGCCGTCCGGCCAAAGGCTCCTGGCGCCCGCCCCCGAAAGGCACCGACCCGTGAGAACCACCACCGTCCGCCGCCTGCTCGCGGTCACCGCCCTGCTGCCGCTCCTCGCGGTGGCCGCCTGCGGCTCGGACCCGAAGACCGCCCGGCCGGGCGCCGCGGGCCCGTTGGCAACCGCCGCCGGGCAGGACCTCGTCTCCGGCATCGCCAAGTCGGACGCCGCCGCCGCGCTGTTGCCCGAGGACGTCCGCACGTCCGGCACGGTGAGGTTCGGCTCGTCGTTCGGCTACCCGCCGAGCGCCTTCTACGCCGACCAGGCCACCAGGAAGCCGGCCGGAGTGGACATCGACTTCACCGACGCGGTGGCCAAGGTGCTGGGCCTGGCCGTGCAGCGCGAGGAGGCCGCCTTCGAGACCATCCTGCCCGCGCTCGGCAGCGGCAAGTACGACGTCGGCACCGGCAACTTCGGCGTCACCACGGCCCGGCTGAAGACCATCGACTTCGTCACCTACATCGACGACGGCCAGGGCTTCGCGGTGAAGAAGGACAACACCACGATCCAGCCGGTGACCGACCTGTCGCAGCTCTGCGGGCTGACCATCGGCACCGGCGCCGGCACCACGTTCGAGACCACCCTCAACGCCAGGAAGAACGTCTGCACCGACGCCGGCCGCAAGCCGTACGAGGTGAAGGCGTTCAGTGACAGCGGCGCCGTCCTCACCGGCCTCCAGCAGGGCCGGGTGGACATCACGATGTCCACCATCAACGGCCTGCGCTACCAGGCCTCCCAGGAGGCGTCCGGGACGAGGTTCCTCGGTGAG
This sequence comes from Kitasatospora sp. NPDC032757, assembly GCF_055579305.1. NCBI lineage: Bacteria > Bacillati > Actinomycetota > Actinomycetes > Kitasatosporales > Streptomycetaceae > Kitasatospora > Kitasatospora sp. NPDC032757. The sequence goes on from NZ_JBVINN010000004.1 coordinate 314,508, forward strand.
TTCCACCGGCTGGACGTCGGGTTCGCGTTCAGGAAGGGCTCGCCGCTCACCCCCGCGTTCCAGGCGGCGGTCAACCAGCTGATCAAGGACGGGACGTACGACAGGATCCTCCAGAAGTGGGGAGTCGCCGACTCGGCGATCAAGGAGTCCCTGATCAGCCCGCCCGAGCACGCGTGACCCCGCTGTCCGGGCCCGGGCCCTGGGAGGCGTCCCACCACCATGACCACCACCATGACCTTCACCGAGACCATCACCCCCCCGCCGCCCCCGCCACCGGAGGACCCCGTGACCGCCACCACCGCCGTCGCCGCAGCACCCATGGTGCAGGTCAGGGGCCTGTACAAGACCTTCGGGCGGCTCGCCGTGCTGCGCGGGGTCGACCTCGACGTGGCGGCCGGCTCGGTGACGGTGGTGCTCGGCCCGTCCGGCTCCGGCAAGTCCACCCTGCTGCGCTCGGTCAACCACCTGGAGAAGCCGGACCGGGGCTTCGTCGCGATCGACGGCGAGCTGATCGGCTACCGGCGCTCCGGCGGCAGGCTGCACGAGCTCAAGGAGCGCGAAGTCCTGCGCCAGCGCACCGACATCGGCTTCGTCTTCCAGAACTTCAACCTGTTCCCGCACCTCACCGTGGTGGAGAACGTCATCGAGGCGCCGGTCGGTGCGCTGCGCCGGCCCAGGGCCGAGGCCCGGGCGGCGGCGCTGGAGCTGCTGGAGCGGGTCGGCCTGGCCGACAAGGCGGACGCCTACCCCCGCCGGTTGTCCGGCGGCCAGCAGCAGCGGGTGGCGATCGCCCGGGCGCTGGCGCTGGAGCCGAAGGTGCTGCTCTTCGACGAGCCCACCTCGGCGCTCGATCCCGAGCTGGTCGGCGAGGTGCTGGACGTCATCAAGGACCTCGCCCGGGCCGGCACCACCATGATCGTGGTCACCCACGAGATCGGCTTCGCCCGCGAGGTCGCCGACACCATCGTCTTCATGGACGGCGGCGTGGTGGTCGAGCAGGGCCCGCCGAAGGCCGTCCTGGACGAGCCGCGGCACGAGCGCACCCGGGCCTTCCTGGCCAAGGTCCTCTGACCGTTCCCGGGGGCCGCCCGGGCCGAGCCGCAGTCCGTTCACCCTCCTGTTCTCCCCCACCGCTATCGTGGCCCCGGTCACGGTGAACACCGTTCGAATCCGGTGGACTTGGGGGTTGGGGGAGACATGAGGGCTGGGGAGGTGCTGGACGGCCGCTACCGGTTGGACCGCAAGCTCGGCGCGGGCGGCTTCGGGGTGGTCTGGACGGCGTACGACAGCAACATCGGACGGCCGGTCGCGGTCAAGGTCCTCTCCGAGGAGAAGGCGAGCGACGAGGAGGCCGTCGAGCGCTTCATCCGGGAGGCCAGGACTGCGGGCAGCCTCTCCAATCCGCACATCGTCACCCTGTACGACTACGGCCGGGTGCAGCGGGGCGCCCTCTCCACCCACTACCTGGTCATGGAGCTGGTGAACGGCCGGCCGCTCTCCGCGGTCCTCAGGGAGGGCACCCCCGACCTCGCGCTGTCGCTGAAGTGGGTCCGGCAGGTCTGCAAGGGGCTGGACGCCGCCCACCGCTCGGGCGTGGTGCACCGGGACATCAAGCCCGAGAACATCATGATCGCCGACAGCGGCGAGGCCAAGGTGCTGGACTTCGGGATCGCCCGGCTGCTGACCCAGTCCGGCGGCGGGCTCACCTCCACCGGTGTGGTCATCGGCACCCCGCCCTACCTGGCGCCCGAGTGCTGGTCCGGCGCGCCCATCGACGGCCGGGCCGACCTCTATGCGCTCGGCGTGGTGCTCTTCCAACTCTGCACCGGGCAACGGCCGTTCAACGCCGGTTCGGCGGTCACCATGATGTACCAGCACCTGAACGACCCGCCGCCGCCCGTCCACACCCCCGATCCGGCGCTCGCCGTGCTGGTCCGCCAACTGCTCGCCAAGGACCCGGCCGACCGGCCCGCCGACGCCGCCGAGGTCCGCCGCCGGCTGCGCGAGATCCGGCTCGGCCCGGAGGAGCCCAGCGCCGAGGTGCTGCGCAGGCGGGCCGACCAGGCCTGGCAGCACGGGGCGGAGGGCCGGCCGGGGGAGGCCGTCCGGATCCTCGTCCCGCTGATCCCGCAGCTCGCCCGGGTCTGCGGCCCCGACGACGTCCGCACCCTGCGCACCTGCCACGACCTGGCCCTCTGGCTGGCCCGCGACGGCAGCCCGGGTGCCGCCGTCGCGCTGCTGACCGACCTGTCCGGGGCCCTCGGTGAGCCGGACGCCCGCGCCGACGTGCTGCGCGACCTGGACCGCTGGCGGCGCGCGTGCGAGCGCGGCGGTCCGGGGCCGGACCGGCCGCTATCCCTGCGGCAGCTGCTCGACGGCTGACCGCAGCGCCGCCGAGGCTCCGTCGGTGACCGGGTCGCCGTGCCCGAAGACCGCCGTCCCCACCGGCAGCGCGGCCAGCCGGCGCAGGGCGTCGGCGGCCCGCGCCGGGTCGGTGTTGAAGACGCCGAGCATGGTCCGCCCGCCGACGTTGGCCACCGCGTCCCCCGTGAACAGCACGCCGGGCCCGGGCAGGTGCAGGGCGATGCTGCCGTCGGTGTGCCCCGGCACGTGCACCACCACCGCGCCCCCGCCGAACCCGAGCACCTCGCCGTCCTCGACCTCGCGGTCGACCGGGCACGGCGGGGCCGGGGGCAGCGGCGGCAGGCCGGCCCTGAGCTCCTGCTCGAACGGGCTCAGCACCGGCGGCACCGGCTCCTGCTCGCCGCGGATCACCGGGGCCTCCAGCCGGTGCGCCACCACCTCGGCGCCCCAGCGTTGCGCCAGCTCGGCGGCCGAGCCGGTGTGGTCCTCGTGGTGGTGGGTCAGCACGATCCTGCGCAGCGCCGCCGGGTCCGACCCGGCCCGGAGGATCGCCGCCTCGACGGCGTCGGCCGACCCGGCGATGCCGGTGTCGACCAGGGTGAGGGCCTCCCCGCCCCCGTTCTCGTCCCCGCCCCCGTTCTCGTCCCGCCAGAGGTAGGCGGTGCCGAAGTCCAGTGTGATCATGTACAACTCGGGGCGCACCCGTATCAGCTCCATGCCCACGATCCTGTGCGCCCGCCCGGCCGTCCGTGCGCCTGTTCGCCCTGGGCATGGCGCCGTTCGCCCATGGCGGAGCTCTCCCGCGGCACTCTCGCGGGCCCCGCTGCCCTCCCGCTGCCCTCCCGGGTACTCCCGGGGCCCTCGCCCGTCCCGCCACCGCCGGCCGGCCGGCCGGCCCGGACGGCTGTCAACCGTACGGGCACCTGATTCGGCACCCTCACGGCTTGTGCGAATTGATAGGAACTCGCCCATCGAGACGGTCTGGTTCGCAGGTGGGAGGCATTGATATACCTCGCATGCAAGAGTCCGGGAGCGGTGTGCGGCCGCCCCGGCCAGCTGCGAAGAAACTGGTGGTGACGCTCATATGAAGCTCCTCCGTGTCGGACCTCCGGGCGCCGAGCGTCCGGTCGTGCTGGGCCAGGACGGCACCGCGTACGACCTCTCCGGGCGCGCCCCGGACATCGACGGCGCGTTCCTCGCCGGGCTCGACCCGGACGCGCTGGCCCGCGACGTGGCCGCCGGCCTGCTGCCGGAGACCGACCTCGCCGGGCAGCGGGTGGGCGCGCCGGTCGCCCGGCCGGGCAAGGTGGTCGGGATCGGGCTCAACTACCGCGACCACGCGGCCGAGGCCGGGGCGCCGATCCCGGACGAGCCGGTGATCTTCCTCAAGCCCAGCTCCACCGTGGTCGGCCCGTACGACGAGGTGCTGGTGCCGCGCGGCGGCGAGAAGACCGACTACGAGGCCGAGCTGGCCGTCGTGATCGGCCGGACCGGCCGGTACCTGGCGGACCACGCGGAGGCCGCGCAGGTCATCGCCGGGTACACCATCGCCAACGACGTCACCGAGCGCGCCTTCCAGTTCGAGCGCGGCGGCCAGTGGGACAAGGGCAAGTCGGCGGAGACCTTCACCCCGCTCGGACCCTGGCTGGTCACCGCCGACGAGGTGGCGGACCCGCAGCGGCTGCCGCTGCGCCTCTGGGTCAACGGCGGTCTGCGGCAGGACGGCTCCACCTCGCAGATGGTCTTCCCGGTCCTGGAGATCGTCCGGTACGCCAGCCAGTTCATGGTGCTGGAGCCGGGCGACGTGATCGTCACCGGCACCCCGGCCGGCGTCACCCTGGGCCGCCCGGGCACCCCGTTCCTGATCCCCGGGGACATCGTCGAGATCGAGATCGACGGGCTCGGCCGGCAGCGGCAGGTGTTCGGCAAGGCGTAACGCCCGCCACTGGCGACCCTTGCCCCGGGCACGGGGGTCGGGGTTGCCGCGACCCGGGTGCGGTGCGCCGCTACGGCCGCCGCGCGAGCAGTTCGCGCAGCCGCTCCACCCGGGTGTCGTCCGGGCCCTCCAGCGCCAGCAGCCCCGCCAGCACGTCCGCCGTCTGCCGGTCACCCAGCGCCGTCGCCGCCGCCATCGCCACGAACTGGTCCACCAGCCAGTCCCGCACCTCGGCCACCGGCACCGCCCGGCCCTCGTCCAGCCAGGTCAGCGAGGCGCCCTCGACCACCGCGATCCACGAGCGGACCAGCAGCGTCAGCCGCGGCCCTGCCTCCCGGACGCCCAGGTGGCGCAGCGTCCGCTTGAGCGCCGCCCGCCGGACCTCGTCGACGATCGCCGACGTGCCCGCCGTCTCCACCACCGAACCGCCGCGCAGCAATGCGGCGTACCCCGCGTCGTGCTCGGCCACGAAGGCGAAGTAGCTGTCCAGCACGGCCGCCAGCTGCGCGGTCGGGGTGCCGGTCAGCGGCACCGTGAACCGGCTGGTCAGCTCCTCGGCCGCGGTGCGCAGCGCGGCCTCGTACAGCTGCTGCTTGCCGCCCGCGAAGTACCGGTACACCAGCGGCCGTGACGCCCCCGCGGCCTCCGCCACGTCGTCCAGGCCCACGTCCTCGGGCGCCCTGGCGGCGAACAGCTCCAGCGCCACCGCGATCAGCTGCTCCCGCCGCTGCTGCACCGGCAGCCGCCGGTACCCGGTGCGTCGCGGGCGTGCCTCGGGGGTGGCGGGGGCGGGGGCTGAGCTGGCGTCCATGGCGGTCAGCGTAATGGGCGTCAGGGCGTTCGGCTCCTGGCCTGCGTGGTACTTCTCGAACGGGTGTCCGCGCCGCTTCCTGCGCGTTCCCGCGGGCGGGCGGAACGAGGGCGCCTCGCCCAGGATGGAGGCGTTGCCGCCGCCGCCGCGGAAGGGGCCGCCGGATGTCGCGGACGCCGGACCGGCCGGGCCTGCTGCGCCGCCTGCCGCGGGCGGTGCGGGCGTGGATCCGCTCGGCCCCGGGGACGTACGTGTGGCTGCTGGTGCTGGCGGCCACCGGCTTCGTGGTGGCGCGGATGGACCCGGCCAACCTGGACTGGTTCCTGGCCGCCCGGTCGACCAACGTCGACAACCTGCGCTCCGACCCGGTGCACGTCCTGGTGGCCAGCGCGCTCTGGACGGAGTCGTCGGCCTTTCTCCTCTACTTCGTGCTGTTCGGCCTCTTCCACGCCAACGCCGAACGTTCCACGCCAACGCCGAACGCCGGCTGGGCACCCTGCGCTGGTTCACCGTCGCCGCCACCGCCCATGTGCTGGCCACCTTCGTCAGCGAGGGCGTGGTCGCCCGGGGCATCGCGAAGGGCCGGCTGCACGAGGACCTCGCGGGCACCGTGGACGTCGGCGTCTCGTACGCGCTGGCGGGCGTCGTCGCCGTGCTCACCTACCGCTTCGCCGGGCGCTGGCGGTGGCTGTACGGCGGCGGGGTGCTGGTCTTCTACCTGGTGCCGCTGGTCACCTCGCACACCTTCACGGACCTCGGACACTTCTGCGCCGTCCTGATCGGCCTCTGCTTCTTCCGCTTCGCGCGCGGACGGCCCACCTGGGACCCGGGCGTGGTGCTCCGGGGGTGGCGGGAGCGGCGGGCCGGAGCCTGAACTGGCAGGCCCATGCCATGGGATAGGGGCTTGCAAACGGCCCCTGCCACGAAATGATGTCCGAATGGTTGAAGAACTGATCAGCTCCGACGGCACCACCCCGCGCCGTGTCGCCGACGCCTACGTCCAGGCGCTCGCTCTGCTGGACCCGCTGACCGCGGTGTATCTGGGGCTCAACCCCGAGGACGACCGCCTCCCCGACCTCTCCCCGGCCGGGGTCGAGGCGGTCGCCGAGCTGGCCCGGCAGACCCTCGCGCGGCTCACCGAGGCGGAGGAGGCCGGGGCCGCCGAGGACGAGGCCGAGCGCCGGTGCGCCCGGCTGCTGCGCGAGCGGCTCACCGCCGAACTCGCCGTCCACACCGCGGGCGAGAGCTTCCGCGCGGTCCGCAACCTGGGCTCGCCGGTGCACAACGTCCGTGACGTCTTCACCCTGATGCCCACCGGGACCGAGCAGCAGTGGGAGGTCGTCGGCCGCCGGATGGCCCGGGTGCCCGCCGCCCTGCTGCAGTACCGCGAGACCCTCGCCGAGGGCATCCGGCGCGGCCTGCTCTCCGGCCCCCGCCAGGTCACCACCGTGGTCGAGCAGCTGGGGGAGTGGCTGGACGCGGGTGCACCGCGCAGCGGCCCGGACAACGGTGACGGCGGGCGACGCGCGGGGTGGTTCGGCGAGTTCGTCAAGGACGCCCCCGAGGGACTGCGTGCGGGCCTCGCCGAGCACGCCGTCGCCGCCGCCGAAGCGCTGGCCGAGCTGCGCGACTGGATGCGCGACGTCTACGGCCCGGCCGCCGCCGACGCCCCCGACACCACCGGGCGCGAGCGCTACGGCCGCTGGGTCCGCTACTGGACCGGCGCCGACCTCGACCTCGACGAGGCGTACGCCTGGGCCTGGGAGGAGTTCCACGACCTCCACGCCCAGATGAAGGCGGAGGCCGAGAAGGTGCTCCCCGGCGCCGGCCCGATGGCGGCGATGAAGTGGCTGGAGAGCGACGGCCCCGCCATCCAGGGCGCGGAGTCCGCCCGCGAGTACCTTCAGGGCCTGATGGACCAGGCGATCAACGACCTCCAGGGCACCCACTTCGACCTGGCGGAGCCGGTCACCCGGGTCGAGTCGATGATCGCTCCGGCCGGCGGCGCCGCCGCGCCGTACTACACCGCGCCCTCGCTGGACTTCACCCGCCCCGGGCGGACCTGGCTGCCGACCATCGGCCGGGACAGTTTCCCGGTCTGGGACCTCGTCTCCACCTGGTACCACGAGGGCGTCCCGGGCCACCACCTCCAGCTCGCGCAGTGGAACTACGTCGCCGACCGGCTCTCCACCTACCAGGTCAGCCTCGGCGGGGTCAGCGCCAACCTGGAGGGCTGGGCGCTGTACGCCGAGCGCCTGATGGACGAGCTGGGCTACCTCACCGACCCCGGCCACCGGCTCGGCTACCTCAACGCCCAGATGATGCGGGCGCTGCGGGTGATCGTCGACATCGGCATGCACGTCGGCCTGGACTTCCCCGCGGACTCCCCGTACAAGCCCGGCGAGCCGGTGCTGCCGGACGCCGCCCGGGAGTTCTTCGGCCTGTACTGCGGGCTCTCGGCGGACTTCCTGGACAGCGAGCTGGTCCGCTACCTGGGCATGCCCGGGCAGGCGATCGGCTACAAGCTGGGCGAGCGCGCCTGGCTGCGCGGCCGGGCGGCGGCGCGGGCGGCGCACGAGGCGCGGGGCGAGGAGTTCGACCTCAAGGCCTGGCACATGGCGGCGCTGTCGCAGGGTTCGCTCGGCCTGGACGACCTGGTCGCGGAGCTGGCCGCGCTCTGAGCCCCGTCGCGGTACTTCGCCGGGCCCCGGGTGTCATGGACGCCCGGGGCCCGCGTGCGTCCTCGTCCGCCGCTGCCCGGGGCCCGCGTGCGTCCTCGTCCGCCGCGCCGGCCCCGGGCCCGCCCGGTGCTCCGGGGCCTCGTCCCCTGGTCCCGGGACCCTGGTTCTTTGGTCCCGAATCGCCGTATTTGGTGAGGTTTTTCCTTGCCATTCGGCGCCCCGCGAGTTTGGCTTGAAGGCGACTGCGTGACCTCTCCGATCCCCTCCGGAAGGCTCAACCAGTGTCTGCTCACACTGCCACCGGTCATGAAGCTCATGGGGCGGCGGACAGCCGCCGCTGGTGGGCCCTGGCGGTCATCGCCATCGCCCAGCTGATGATCGTCCTCGACATCACGATCGTGAACATCGCGTTGCCGTCGGCCCAGAAGGACCTCGGCATCTCCGACGCCAACCGGCAGTGGGTGATCACCGCCTACACGCTGGCCTTCGGCGGCCTGCTGCTCCTCGGCGGCCGGCTGGGCGACCTCTTCGGCCGCAAGCGCGTCTTCACCATCGGCCTGCTCGGCTTCGCCCTCGCCTCGGCGATCGGCGGCGCGGCGGTCGGACCAGCCATGCTCTTCGGGGCCCGCGCCCTGCAGGGCGCCTTCGGTGCGATCCTCGCGCCCTCGGCGCTGGGGCTGCTGTCCACGACCTTCACCAACCCCAAGGAACGCAGTACGGCCTTCGGCATCTTCGGCGCGATCGCCGGCGGCGGTGCCGCGATCGGGTTCATCGCGGGCGGTCTGCTGACCGAGTACCTGAACTGGCGCTGGTGCCTGTTCGTCAACACCCCGATCGCCATCGCCACGGCCGTCGCCGCCTACTACGTGCTCACCCGTGACCACATCGCCAAGGGGCGCCGGGTCAGACTCGACCTGCCCGGTGCGCTGCTCGGCTGCGGCGGCCTGCTCGCCATCGTCTTCGGCACCTCCGAGGCCGTGACCCGGGGCTGGGGCGACTGGCTGGTGCTGGGCTCGCTGGGGCTCGGCGTCCTGCTGCTCGCGCTCTTCGTGCTGGTCGAGAAGAACACCCGGCACCCGCTGCTCCCGCTTCACATCGTCGGCGAACGCAACCGCGGCGGTGGCGCGCTCTCGGTGGGCCTGGCCATGGTCGGCATGTTCGGCCTGTTCCTGTTCCTCACCTACTACCTCCAGGTGATCAAGCACTTCTCGCCGGTGGTCTCCGGTGTCTCCTTCCTGCCGATGACCGCCGCCATCGTCATCAGCTCGACCGGCATCGCGGCCCGGCTGATGACCAGGGTGCCGTCCCGTAACCTGATCGCCCCCGGTCTGCTGCTCGCCGCGGCGGGCATGGCCTGGCTGACCCAGATGAAGGTGGACAGCCCGTGGGCCGCCATGGTGCTGCCCGCGGAGCTGCTGCTCGGCTTCGGCATGGGCCTGGTCTTCATGCCGTCGATGAGCCTGGCCACCCTCGGCGTCGCCCCGAACGAGGCCGGCGCGGCCTCGGCCACCATCAACTCGGCCCAGCAGGTGGGCGGCTCCTTCGGCACGGCGCTGCTGAACACCATCGCGGCCAGCGCCACCGCGTCGTACCTGGCCACCCGGGTCGCCGCCGACCCGGCGGTGCAGGCGCAAGGTGCGGTGCACGGCTACGTGACCGCGACCTGGGTGGCGATGGGGATCCTGATCGTCGCCGCGCTGGTCGCCTTCCTGATGATCACCCATCGGCCGGCGCCCGGTGAGGCGGCCGGACTCGAACCCGGAGAGGCCGTGGCCGTCGCCGGGGGCACCGCGGACGTGAGTGCCAAGGCGGGGGCGGTGACGCCGAGCGACAGACAGCGGGCATCCTGAAACTTGCCGCAAGGTCTTGCAGTCAACCTCCGGCGCCTGCTTGACTCCTGGTCGACCCCAGGGATCAAGGAGGCGCCGTCGTGTCGGAGTCCGAGTCCTCGTTCGCCCATGACCTGCTGGTGGTCGGCGGTGCCGGAGTCGACACCATCGTCCGGGTCGACCGGCTCGAAGTGCCCGACGGCGACTCGCAGTACGTGCCGCCGGTCCGCGACTACGTCGCCCACACCGGCAACGGCGTCGCCCTCGGCGCCCACCACCTCGGCCTGCGCACCGCCTTCCTCGACCACCTCGGCGACGACCCGCAGGCCGGGTTGATCCTCGCCGAGTACGCCCGCCAGGGCCTCCCGTTCGCCCACCTGGTCTCGCCGCACGGCACCCCGCGCGCGGTCAACCTGGTCGACGCGGCCGGCCGCCGCTTCTCCTTCTACGACGGCCGCCACCCCGCCGACCTCCGCCTCCCGCGCGAGTTCTACCTGCCGTACGTCGAGCGCAGCCGGCACGTCCACCTCTCCATCACCGGCCCCAACCGCGACATGTACCCGGACCTCCACCGGCTCGGCCGCACCACCTCCACCGACCTGCACGACTGGGACGGCGTCAACCCGCACCACCGCGACTACGCCCTCAACTCCGACCTGGTCTTCCTCTCGGTGGCCGGCTGCCGGGGCCGCCACGAGGAGCTGATGCGGACGATCCTCGCCGAGGGCCGGGCCAGCGCGGTGATCGCCACCGCCGGCGCCGAGGGCTGTCACCTGCTCACCCGTGACTCCCGGCCGCTGCACCTGCCCGCCGTCGACCCGGGCCGCCCGGTCGTCGACACCAACGGCGCAGGTGACGCGTTCGTGACCGGCTTCCTGCACGGCTGGCTCCGCGGCCGCCCGCTGCCGGAGTGCGCCCGCGCCGGCTCGGTGGCCGGCGCGTTCGCCTGCACCACCGCCGGGACGCACACCGCGTTCATCACCGCGGACGGGCTCGCCGACGGCCTGGCGCGCGCCCTGGCCTGCTGACCGGGCCCCGTCGTCCCGGCGCGGTTTTCTCATCGGTCTCCCAGCCGGGCGTAACGACCCTCCCAGCTCCTTCCGCCATAGTCGGACCGTCTTCGCACCGACACCCAGGGCAGGAGCAGACCAGGTATGGGCCAGCACCGCCGCCGCGCGCCCCGACGCCGCCGCCTCCTGACCCCCACCGTCCTGAGCGTGCTCGCCGCGCTCACCCTCGCCGCGGTGGTCGCGGGCACGCACGACCTGACCCCGGAGGCGACGGCGGCGGGCGGCCCGTCGGCGATGGTGGTCTCCCCGGCGGACCCGACCCCGTCGGCCACCCCGGACATCACCGCGCCGGCCACCCCGGACATCACCGCGCCGGCCACGCCGGCGGACACCGCGTCGCCGGACCCCTGGGAGGTCCAGGCCGCCCCCGCCCCGACGGCGACCGACACCCCGACGACGACCGACGCCCCCACGCCGGCCGACACCCCCACGGTCTCCCTCGGCACCACCGCCGAGGCCCCGGCCGCCCGCGCATCGGCCGCCTCCGAATCGGCCACCGTGGGCGCCCTGTTCAGCGGCGAGGTCGCGGCCGGCGACCACTTCTGCACCGCCAGCGTCCTGCACAGCCCCACCGGCAACCTGCTGCTCACCGCCGCCCACTGCCTGAACAGCACCGCCGGTGTCACCTTCGCCCCCGGCTACCGCAACGGCACCGCCCCGTACGGCACCTGGCGGGTCACCGCCATCCACACCACCACCGGCTGGTCCCGCAACGGCGACCAGGACGAGGACTTCGCCATCCTGGAGACCGCCGCCGCCGGCGGCCGCCGGATCGAGGACGTGGTCGGCGCCAACCCACTCGGCGCCGACGAACCCTTCGACGCCACCGTCCGCCTCTACGGCTACGCCGGCGGCTCCGAGACGCCCCTCCTCTGCACCAACACCACCGGCCGCCGGAGCAGCTACCAGCGCGTCATCGACTGCCCCGACTACCCCGGCGGCACCAGCGGCGGCCCCTGGATCAGCACCTCCACCGGCCACGTCATCGGCGTGATCGGCGGCTACCAGCAGGGCGGCGACACCTCCGACACCTCCTACAGCGCCTACTTCGACCACACCATCGCGGCCCTCTACGGCGAGGCGGTCGCCGAGGCCGGCTGAGCCGCCCCGCCCGGTGGGGCGGACGCGGACGCTCCCTCAACTCGCCCGCAGGAATGACAAAGGCCCAGATCCGTGGATGAACTCCACTGATCTGGGCCTGTGTTGCACTTCTTGCGAAGTGCCCCCGGCAGGATTCGAACCTGCGCACCCGCCTCCGGAGGGCGGTGCTCTATCCCCTGAGCTACGGGGGCCTGCTTGGTGTTGTCGTCGCGTTCGCTCCGACGTGGAGAACATTACCAGGCCCGGGGCGTGGTCCGTGCACGGGTTTCCGGAGCGGGGGTCCGGGGCGGGGGAGCGAGGGGAGCGGAAGTCCGGAAAGGCCGGACGGGGCGGCGGGGCCGCCGATACCCTCGGTGAGGTGTCGGGAGTGTCCGGGCGGGTCCTCGTGGTGGACGACAGCGAGGTGATCCGCCAGCTGATCAGGGTCAACCTCGAGCTGGAGGGCTTCGAGGTGGTGACCGCCGCCGACGGCGCCGAGTGCCTGGAGGTGGTCCGCCGGGTGAAGCCGGACGTCGTGACGCTGGACGTGGTGATGCCGCGGCTGGACGGGCTGCGGACGGCGGCCCGGTTGCGGGCGGCGCCGGGGACGAGCGGGCTGCCGATCGCGATCGTGAGCGCCTGCACGCCGGCCGATCTGGATCTCGGCGAGGCGGTCGGCGTGGACGGGTACCTCGGGAAGCCCTTCGACCCGGCGGATCTGGTCGCGCTGGTGTGGCGTCTGATGACGCTGGGCGGCGGCGCGGACGGATTTCGCCCTCAGCGAACAGGTGGGATCGATCGGGGCTGAGCACGGCGGCCGGGCGTCTCAACCGGTAAACCGAGTGGCGGGCGGGTGCCCCGTCTCGCCTACGCTTGGCGTCGTGACCCCCGCAGAGCTTTCCCAGGCAGTCCAGGCCGCAGTGAGCGCCGCCGTCGAGGCGGGCGAGCTGGCCGTCGCCGTGCCCGAGCACGTGACGATCGAGCGGCCCAAGAACAGGGACCACGGCGACTACGCGACCAACGTGGCCCTCCAGCTCGCGAAGCCGGCCGGTAAGCCGCCGCGAGCCGTGGCCGACCTGGTGGCCGCCCGTCTGCGCGAGCTGCCCGGGGTCGCCAAGGTCGACATCGCCGGTCCGGGCTTCCTGAACATCACCCTCGACACGGCCACCCAGGGCGCACTGGCGCGCACCATCGTCGAGGCGGGCGCCGAGTACGGCCGCAACGAGGCGCTCGAGGGCCTGAAGATCAACCTGGAGTTCGTCTCCGCCAACCCGACCGGCCCGATCCACATCGGCGGCGTCCGCTGGGCCGCCGTCGGCGACTCCCTGGCGCGCGTGCTGCGGGCCTCCGGCGCCGACGTCACCACCGAGTACTACCTCAACGACGCCGGCGTGCAGATCTCCAAGTTCGCCGGCTCGCTGAAGGCCGCCGCCAACGGGCAGCCCGTCCCGGCCGACGGCTACGTCGGCGAGTACATCGCCGACATCGCCAAGGCGATCACCGACGGCGTCCCCGGCGTGCTCGACCTGCCCGAGGACGAGCAGCTGCAGGCCTTCCGCACCGAGGGCCTCAAGCTCATGGTGGCCGAGATCCAGCGCTCGATGGAGGAGTTCGGCACCCACTTCGACGTCTGGTTCTCGGAGAAGTCGCTGCACGACTCCGGCGCCGTCGAGAAGGCCATCGACCGGCTGCGCGAGCAGGGCCACGTCTTCGACCAGGACGGCGCCATCTGGCTGCGCACCACCGACTTCGGTGACGACAAGGACCGCGTCCTGATCAAGGCCGACGGCGAGACGACGTACTTCGCCGCCGACGCCGCGTACTACCTGTCCAAGCGGGACCGCGGCTCCGAGGTCTCGGTCTACATGCTGGGCGCGGACCACCACGGCTACGTCAACCGGCTGAAGGCCATCGCGGCCTGCGCGGGCGACGACATGGACCGCAACATCGAGGTCAAGATCGGCCAGTTCGTGAAGATGCTTCGCGACGGCGAAGAGGTCCGCATGTCCAAGCGGGCCGGCAACATCATCACGATCGACGACGTGGTCGAGTGGATCGGCGTGGACGCCGCCCGCTACACGCTGGCGCGGTCCTCGACGGACTCCACCATCACGCTCGACATCAACGTGCTGACCAGCCAGACCAACGAGAACCCGGTCTTCTACGTCCAGTACGCGCACGCCCGGATGAGCTCCGTCCAGCGCAAGGCGGCCGGGCTCGGCATCACCAAGGCCCAGGACTTCAAACCGGAGCTGCTCGCCACCGAGTGGGAGTCCGACCTGCTCGGCCAGCTCGGCGAGTTCCCGCGGGTGCTGGCCAAGGCCGGCGAGCTGCGGGAGCCGCACCACGTCGCGCGGTACCTGGAGGAGGTCGCGCGCGACTACCACCGGTTCTACGACAACTGCCAGATCCTGCCCAAGGGCGACGAGGAGGTCACCGACCTCACGCACGCCCGGCTCTGGCTCGCCGACGCGACGCGCACGGTGATCGCCAACGGCCTCACGCTCCTGGGCGTGACGGCGCCCGAGCGGATGTAGCACCACCCCCCACAGCGCAGAGCGGGGGCGGCGGACGGTCAACGGGGACCGTCGCCGCCCCTCGCCATAGGTCTAGGAAGAGCTCATGAGTCGCTCCGCACACCCCGCAGGCCCCCGTCACGGCGACGTGCTGCCCGAGGGCCACTACCAGGCCCCGCCGGCCGACCTGAACGCGCTCGACCCCAAGGTCTGGTCCCGGACGGTCACCCGCGGCGCCGACGGCGTCGTCACCGTCGGCGGTCTCGACGTCAACCGGCTCGCCGCCGAGTTCGGCACCCCGGCCTACGTCATGGACGAGGCCGACTTCCGCTCCCGGGCCCGCGCCTGGCGGGACGCCTTCGGCACCGACGCGGACGTGTACTACGCGGGCAAGGCGTTCCTCTCCAAGGCGGTCGTGCGCTGGCTGCACGAGGAGGGCCTGAACGTCGACGTGTGCAGCGGCGGCGAGCTCCAGGTCGCGCTGGCCGCGGGGATGCCCGCCGAGCGGATCGCGCTGCACGGCAACAACAAGTCCGTCCACGAGCTGGAGCAGGCCGTGAAGGCGGGCGTCGGCCACATCGTGGTCGACTCCTACGAGGAGATCGAGCGCCTGGCCGCGATCGCCGGCCGGCAGGGCGTCCGGCAGCCGGTGCTGATCCGGATCACCGTCGGCGTCGAGGCGCACACCCACGAGTTCATCGCCACCGCGCACGAGGACCAGAAGTTCGGCCTCTCGCTCAATCTGGCCGCGCCCCGAAGCGGCAAGGCCGAGGGCGACGGTGGTCGACGGGAGGGCGGCGGCGCGGCGGCCGAGGCCGTGCGCCGGGTGCTCGCGCACGGCGAGAGCCTGGAGCTGCGCGGCATCCACTCGCACATCGGCTCGCAGATCTTCGACACGGCGGGCTTCGAGGTGGCCGCCCGCCGGGTGGTCGGCCTGCTGGCCGAGATCCGCGACGAGCACGGCGTCGAGCTGCCCGAGATCGACCTCGGCGGCGGCCTCGGCATCGCCTACACCAGCGAGGACGACCCGCGCGAGCCCGCCGAGATCGCCTCCGCGCTGGCCGAGATCGTGCGCCGCGAGTGCGCCGCCGCCAACCTGAGCGCCCCCCGGCTGAGCGTCGAGCCCGGCCGAGCGATCGTCGGCCCGACCACCTTCACGCTGTACGAGGTGGGCACGGTGAAGCCGCTGGAAGGGCTGCGCACCTACGTCAGCGTGGACGGCGGCATGTCCGACAACATCCGTACCGCGCTCTACGACGCCGACTACTCGGTGGCCCTGGTGTCGCGCAGCAGCGACGCCGAGCCGATGCTGGTCCGTGTGGTGGGCAAGCACTGCGAGTCCGGCGACATCGTCGTCCGGGACGCCTTCCTGCCGGCCGACCTGGCCCCGGGCGACCTGCTCGCGGTGCCCGCCACCGGCGCCTACTGCCGCTCGATGGCGAGCAACTACAACCACGCGCTCAAGCCCCCGGTGCTGGCCGTCCGGGACGGTTCGGCCCGGGTGATCGTCCGGCGCGAGACGGAGGAGGATCTCCTGCGTCTCGATATCGGATGACGAAAATCTCGTCTCAGATCATGGAACGACCGTAGATCCGTACGGAAAGTCCCGGAGACTGGTACAGACCGAAGTTCCGGCGGACCCCCGAAATCCCGCCGGAATACCGAAGCACGATGAATGCAGAGCGGAGTCGGATGATGCGTACGCGGCCGCTGAAGGTGGCGTTGCTGGGCTGTGGTGTGGTGGGCTCCGAGGTGGCGCGCATCATGACGACGGACGCCGCCGACCTCGCCGCGCGCATCGGCGCGCCGGTCGAGCTCGCCGGCATCGCGGTCCGCCGGGCCGGCCGGACCCGTCCGGGCGTGCCCGAGCACCTGGTCACCACCGACGCCGAGGCCCTGGTCAACCGGGGCGACATCGACGTGGTGATCGAGGTGGTGGGCGGCATCGAGCCGTCCAAACACCTCCTCCTGTCGGCGTTCGAGCAGGGCGCCTCGGTGGTCAGCGCCAACAAGGCGCTGCTCGCCCAGGACGGCACCGAGCTGCACGCCGCGGCCGCCGAGGCCGGGGTCGACCTCTACTACGAGGCCGCGGTGGCCGGCGCGATCCCGCTGCTGCGCCCGCTGCGCGAGTCCCTCGCCGGGGACAAGGTGAACCGGGTGCTGGGCATCGTCAACGGCACCACCAACTTCATCCTCGACAAGATGGACAGCACCGGCGCCGGCTACTCGGAGGCGCTGGAGGAGGCCACCGCGCTCGGTTACGCCGAGGCCGACCCGACGGCCGACGTCGAGGGCTTCGACGCCGCCGCCAAGGCCGCGATCCTGGCCGGGATCGCCTTCCACACCAAGGTGACCGCCGCGGACGTCTACCGCGAGGGCATCACCGAGGTGACCGCCGCCGACATCGCCTCCGCCAAGGAGATGGGCTGCGTGGTCAAGCTGCTCGCGATCTGCGAGCGCGCGGCGGACGGCGAGTCGGTCACCGCGCGGGTCCACCCGGCGATGATCCCGCTGTCGCACCCGCTGGCATCCGTCCGCGAGGCGTACAACGCGGTGTTCGTCGAGGCCGAGGCGGCCGGCCGGCTGATGTTCTACGGCCCGGGCGCGGGCGGTTCGCCGACCGCCTCCGCGGTCCTCGGCGACCTGGTCGCGGTCTGCCGCAACAAGCTCGCCGGCGCCACCGGCCCCGGTGACTCGCTGTACACCCGGCTGCCGGCCAAGCCGATGGACGAGGTCGTCACCCGGTACCACGTCAGCCTGGACGTGGACGACCGCGCGGGCGTGCTCGCCCAGGTGGCGTCCGTCTTCGCCGAGCACGGCGTCTCCATCGACACCGTGCGCCAGCAGGGCCGCGACGGCGACGCCTCGCTCGTCGTGGTCACCCACCGTGCCACCGACGCCGCCCTGTCGGCGACGGTGGACAAGCTCCGTGCGCTGGACAGCGTGCGGGACGTGGCCAGCATCATGCGGGTTGAAGGGGAGTAGGAACAGCCATGAACGCCGTGATCGCCAGAGGCGCGCACACCCACCAGTGGCGCGGCCTGATCGAGGAGTACCGCGACCGCCTGCCGGTCAGCGACTCCACTCCCGTGGTCACCCTGCTGGAGGGCGGCACGCCGCTCGTCCCCGCCCAGGTTCTCTCCGAGCGCACCGGCTGCGAGGTCTTCCTCAAGGTCGAGGGCGCCAACCCGACCGGGTCCTTCAAGGACCGCGGCATGACGATGGCCATCTCCAAGGCGAAGGAGGACGGCGCCCAGGCCGTCATCTGCGCCTCCACCGGCAACACCTCGGCCTCCGCCGCCGCCTACGCGGTGCGCGCCGGGATGGTGTCGGCGGTGCTGGTGCCGCAGGGCAAGATCGCGCTCGGCAAGATGGGCCAGGCGCTGGTCCACGGAGCCAAGATCCTGCAGGTGGACGGGAACTTCGACGACTGCCTCACTCTTGCGCGTGAACTGTCCGAGAAGTACCCGGTGGCGCTGGTCAACTCGGTGAACCCGGTCCGCATCGAGGGCCAGAAGACCGCTGCCTTCGAGATCGTGGACATGCTCGGCGACGCGCCGGACATCCACGTCCTCCCGGTCGGCAACGCGGGCAACATCACCGCGTACTGGAAGGGTTACCGCGAATACGCCGCCGACGGGCTGGCCGCCCGCACCCCGCGGATGTGGGGCTTCCAGGCGTCCGGTTCGGCTCCGATCGTGGACGGCGCCCCGGTGCTCAAGCCGCAGACCATCGCCACCGCGATCCGGATCGGCAACCCCGCGTCCTGGGACTTCGCGCTCGCCGCGCGGGACGAGTCGGGCGGCCTCATCGACAAGGTGACCGACCGTCAGATCCTGTCCGCCTACCGGCTGTTGGCCGCGCAGGAGGGCGTCTTCGTGGAGCCCGCCTCGGCCGCCTCGGTGGCCGGTCTGCTGGCCAAGGCGGAGGCCGGCCTGGTCGACCCGGGCCAGCGGATCGTCTGCACCGTGACCGGCAACGGCCTCAAGGACCCGGACTGGGCGGTGGCCGGCGCGCCGCAGCCCCAGGTGGTCCCGATCGACGCGGAGGCCGCCGCCCAGCGCCTCGGCCTGCTGGACTGAGCCCCGTCACCCCGTGACCGGTGTCCGGGCCGACCCTTTCGGGGGTCGGCCCGACGCCGTTCTCGGCTGACACTTTTGTGTCAATTCAGCCGCGCATTCCGATGCCATTCCGGCATGCATTCCGGCCAGAAACGGCAACACACCAGATCGAAGGCCTACGGGGTGTACCACTGTGGAACCTCTCTTCGATACTCTGGGTTCGGCCGTGTGGCACATGCCCCGGGTCCGGCCCGTCTGCGGGCCGCGCCGACGACTGTGACCGCCCGCCCCGGCCGGGGCCCGCGGCCCCTCCCCGCCCTCGCACCGACGCGCTTCGCGCCGCCCGATTTCCCCAGGAGAGTCCACCGCATGGCCGGTCCTGCGTTCCGTGCCGCCGCCGTCCGGGTCCGGGTTCCCGCGACCAGCGCCAACCTCGGCCCCGGCTTCGACGCCTTCGGACTCGCCCTGGGTCTGTACGACGACGTGGTCGTCCGGGTCGCCGACTCCGGGCTCTCCGTCGACATCGCCGGTGAGGGTGCCGACACGCTGGCCCGCGACGAGCGCCACCTGGTGGTCCGCTCGATGCGGGCCGCCTTCGACCGTCTCGGCGGCCAGCCGCGCGGCCTCGAGGTCGTCTGTGCCAACCGGATACCGCACGGCCGCGGCCTGGGCTCCTCGTCCGCCGCGATCTGCGCCGGCATCGTGGCCGCCCGCGCCGTCACCATCGGCGGCCCGTCCGCGCTGGACGACGACGCGCTGCTGGCCCTCGCCTCCGAGCTGGAGGGGCACCCGGACAACGTCGCGGCCTGCCTGCGCGGCAACTTCACGGTGGCCTGGACCGACGAGGAGTCGGCCAAGGCCGTCACCCTGGAGCCGTCCGCGCAGGTCGTCCCGGTGGTGTTCATCCCGGCCACCGAGGTGCTCACCGAGACCGCCCGGGGCCTGCTGCCCAGGACCGTCCCGCTGGCCGACGCCGCCGTCAACGCGGGCCGCGCCGCGCTGCTGGTGGAGGCCCTGACCCGGCGGCCCGAGCTGCTGCTCGCCGCCACCGAGGACCGGCTGCACCAGGACTACCGTGCCTCGGCGATGCCGGACAGTGCCGCGCTGGTGGGGGCGTTGCGCGCGGAGGGCATCCCCGCGGTGATCTCCGGGGCCGGCCCGACCGTGCTGGCGCTCACCGACGAGGCGGGTGCCGAGAAGGTGCTGGCCTTCGCCGACGACCACGGTCACGGCGGCCCGGTGTTCGCCGCGCACCGGCTGGAGCTCGACCGGGCCGGGGCCTCGGTGCTCCCGCTCGACGTCTGAGCACCAGGTCGGAGCGGTACGCGGAGCAGTACGACGGGCCCGCCGAGCAGGGCATCGAGCACGTCGGCAGGACATCGAGCGGGACGTCTGGCAGCCCGGACCGGCGCAGGCCGGAGCCGGGTTGTCCGGACACGATTGGCAAGCGCAAGGCTGGGGAATGTCTGAGGGGGTCGGTAGTGTTAACCTCATTGCTGCACCAGGTGCCCTCCGGGGCTCGGTGCGCCGCGTCCCGATCCCAGCGCTCCGCTCGCGCGGAGCCCCGGCGATGCACGGGGCGACGATTCTCCGGGAGCCCACCGCAGCGCGTACGCAGCCTGCCTGCGCGACTTGCGGCCGCATCCCGAAGCCGTGACGGCACCTGACTCCCACCCGCAGCCTCCACCTGAGGCCAGAACGGGCGGAGCACGGGCCACCGTCACGCGACGGGGCCCGGGATTCGCAGGCAGCGTGGGGGTACACCCCCTACCGAAGCTGGGGTGGGGGTACCTCCCGGCCGAAGGCTGGGGGGAAGGGTCGGCACGCGACCGTCCCATCGCGCCACTCAGCACCACCGTGCTTCACGCACCGCACCTCGCAGCCCTCTCCCGACTGGCGACCGCCATTCGGGGGATCACCGCCTCGGACCGACGCAGTCGAGCGTTGGTCAGGACAGCACAACCGGTCGCCGAGCCAGACAGGCCGACGTCCGCTCCAGGGAAGGACCCTTAGTGAGCGACACCACCGATCTGATGGGCGCGCGCCCGGACGCCGAGGCGTCGGACGCAGCCGCCGCCCCCGCGGCCCCGGCCCGGCGCCGTCGTACCGCTGCCGCGGGCCTGGACGGCCTCGTCCTGGCCGAGCTGCAGAAGCTCGCCTCGACGCTGGGGATCAGCGGCACGGGACGCCTGCGCAAGAGCCAGCTGATCGAGGCCATCAAGGAGAAGAGCGGCGGGGACCCGCTGCTC
Source organism: Kitasatospora sp. NPDC032757 (assembly GCF_055579305.1). Taxonomy (NCBI): domain Bacteria; kingdom Bacillati; phylum Actinomycetota; class Actinomycetes; order Kitasatosporales; family Streptomycetaceae; genus Kitasatospora; species Kitasatospora sp. NPDC032757. Next base: position 335,105 of record NZ_JBVINN010000004.1, read on the forward strand.
GCCGCCGGCGGCGCCACCACGGCCGCCCCGGCCACCAAGCGCGCCGCCGCCAAGGCGGACGCGGCGGAGCCGGCCGAGAAGCCCGCCCGCCGCACCAAGGCCGCGCAGGCCGAGGCCCCGGCCGCCGCAGAGGCGCAGGCCCAGATCGACATCCCGGTCCAGGCCGCCGCCGAGACCGCCGCGCCTGCCCGTACCGAGCGCACCCGCCGCCGGGCCACCTCGGCCGCCGGCGCCCCGACCGCCGAGGCCGCCGCCGAGGCGCCCGCCGCGGTCGCCACCGAGGCCAAGCAGGCCGAGGCCCGCCCGGCCGAGACCCGCGCCTTCGAGGGCCGCGAGGAGGGTCGTACCGAGACCCGCCGCGACCGCCGGGACCGTCGCGACCGCCGCGAGGGCGGCGAGCGCGAGGGCCGCCAGGAGGCCGGCGAGGCCCAGGACGGCGAGAGCCGCGAGTCGCGCCGCGACCGCCGCAACCGCCGGGACCGCACCGACCGCCCCGAGCGTGCCGACCGCCAGGGCGGCCAGCAGCAGGGCGGCCAGGGCGAGGGCCAGCAGAACCGCCAGAGCGGCCAGCAGGCCCAGCCGCAGGCGCAGCAGCAGGGCGGTTACGACGACGACGAGTTCGGCGACGGCCGCCGCGGCCGCCGCGGCCGCTACCGCGACCGCCGGGGCCGTGGGCGCCGCGAGGGCTTCGAGGCGGGCGTCGCCGAGCCGCAGGTCGGCGAGGACGACGTGCTGATCCCGGTCGCGGGCATCCTCGACATCCTCGACAACTACGCGTTCGTGCGCACCTCCGGCTACCTGCCGGGCCAGAACGACGTCTACGTCTCGCTCGCCCAGGTCCGCAAGAACGGCCTGCGCAAGGGTGACGCCATCACCGGTGCGGTCCGCCAGCCGCGTGACGGCGAGCGCCGCGAGAAGTTCAACGCCATGGTGCGGCTGGACTCGGTCAACGGCATGGACCCGGAGAGCGGCCGCGGCCGCCCCGAGTTCAACAAGCTGACCCCGCTCTACCCGCAGGAGCGGCTCCGCCTGGAGACCGACCCGGGCGTGCTGACCACCCGGATCATCGACCTGGTGTCGCCGATCGGCAAGGGCCAGCGCGGTCTGATCGTCGCGCCGCCGAAGACCGGTAAGACGATGGTGCTGCAGGCGGTCGCCAACGCGATCACCCACAACAACCCCGAGTGCCACCTAATGGTCGTCCTGGTCGACGAGCGTCCGGAGGAGGTCACCGACATGCAGCGGTCGGTGAAGGGCGAGGTCATCTCCTCGACCTTCGACCGGCCGGCGGAGGACCACACCACCGTCGCGGAGCTGGCCATCGAGCGCGCCAAGCGCCTGGTGGAGCTGGGCCACGACGTGGTGATCCTGCTGGACTCGATCACCCGCCTCGGCCGCGCCTACAACCTGGCGGCGCCGGCCTCCGGCCGCATCCTGTCCGGTGGTGTCGACTCGACCGCGCTGTACCCGCCGAAGAAGTTCTTCGGTGCCGCGCGCAACATCGAGAACGGCGGCTCGCTGACCATCCTGGCCACCGCGCTGGTCGAGACCGGCTCGCGCATGGACGAGGTGATCTTCGAGGAGTTCAAGGGCACCGGCAACATGGAGCTCAAGCTCGACCGGAAGCTCTCGGACAAGCGCATCTTCCCGGCCGTCGACGTCGACGCCTCCAGCACCCGCAAGGAGGAGATCCTGCTGGGCAGCGAGGAGTTGGCCATCGTCTGGAAGCTCCGCCGGGTGCTGCACGCGCTCGACTCGCAGCAGGCGATCGAGCTGCTGCTGGACAAGATGAAGCAGACCAAGTCCAACGCCGAGTTCCTGATGCAGATCGCCAAGACGACCCCCGGGTCCGGCGACTGACCGTAGACGGGTAACTCACCAGCACAGAACCCCGGTTCGCGCGAGCGGACCGGGGTTCTGCGCGTTGTTCCAGAGTTGGGACAGATTGATCCCTTTCGATCATGTTGTCCGATTTACTCTGGAACGTATGGCCGAGCACAAGAGGGTTCCGAGCCGCCGCCGCAAGGTCCTGCGCGTGGCCGCCTGCGGGTTCGCCGCGCTCGTCGTCCTCGGGGCCGGGGCGGCCGGCTACGCGTACTTCAAGCTCAACGGCAACATCAAGAGCGTCGACATCAATGCGCGGCTGGGCACCGCCCGCCCGCCGTCCGCCACCGACGGCTCGTTCAACATCCTGGTGCTGGGCTCGGATTCGCGGGCCGGCGGGAACGGCGCGCTGGCCGGCGGCGACACCGGCGACACCGCCCGTTCGGACACCGCGATGGTGGTGCACGTCGACCAGGACCACTCGCGGGCCGAGGTGGTCTCGATACCCCGCGACACCCTGGTCACCCGGCCCGACTGCACCGACAGGAGCGGCAGGAGCGTCCCCGGGGCCAAGCGCGCGATGTACAACAGCGCGTACGAGACCGGTGGTGCCGCGTGTGCGGTCAAGACCACCGAGGCGCTCACCGGGCTGCGGATGGACCACTACGTGGAGATCGACTTCGCCGGCTTCGCCCGGCTCGTGGACGCGATGGGCGGGGTCACGGTGAGCACCACGGTGCCCATCCACGACCAGGACAGCGGGCTGGACCTGGCGGCCGGCGAGCACCACCTCGACGGCAGGCAGGCCCTGGCCTTCGTCCGTACCCGGCACGGCGTCGGCGACGGCAGCGACCTCGGCCGGATCGAGCTGCAGAAGCAGATGGTGAGGTCGCTGCTCCAGCAGGCCGGCGGGATGGGGCTCTTCTCCAACCCGGTCAAGCTCTGGTCGGTCGGCGACACCCTGACCAGCTCCATCACCACCGACTCGGCGCTGGCCTCGGTGAACTCCCTGGTGGGCCTGGCCGAGGAGCTCAAGGGGATCGGCCCGGACCAGCTGTCGATGGTGACCCTGCCGGTCGTGACGGCCCCCGGCGACCCCAACCGGGTGGTCGCGCAGCAGCCGCAGGCGGACCAGCTCTGGGCGGCCCTGAAGGCCGACCAGGCGCTCCCGCAGGGCGTCGTGGCGGCCCAGCCCTCGAACCCCGCCCAGGCCACCCCCACGGCCCCCTCGAAGGCCCCCTCGAAGGCCCCGGCGACGGGCGGCCCGGCGAACGCGAAGCCCTCACCGAGGGCGACCGCGGCCCGCTGAGCCCGGCCCGGAATATCCCGGATCGCCACCCGGTTTGGGAAGAAGCGGCCGGTCCTGGCAGACTGGTCCGTCGGTCCCGGTTCACGTGCGGCGTCCCAGCCGCCGACCCGGTGCCCTCCCGAACACTAGGAGAACCCCTTGAAGTCCAACGTTCACCCCGAGTACGTGGTCACCCGTGTGACCTGCACCTGCGGCAACGAGTTCACCACCCGCTCGACCGAGACCAGCGGCGAGATCCGCGCCGAGGTCTGCTCGCAGTGCCACCCGTTCTACACCGGCAAGCAGAAGATCCTCGACACCGGTGGCCGCGTCGCCCGCTTCGAGGCCCGCTTCGGCAAGCAGCACAGCGCGAAGGCCTAGCGCTCCCTCGGCGCCGGTTTCCGGTGCCCCCGTACTCGTTCCGGGGGCGCTGGGGACCGGCGCCGTTCGCGTCCCCCGGCGCCCGAGCGCCCCGCGACCCCCATCACCGCAACCCACGGGAAGAAGGCCACCCATGTTCGAGGCAGTCGAAGAGCTCCTCGTCGAGCACGCCGACCTCGAAACGAGGCTGGCCGACCCGTCCGTCCACGCCGACCAGGCCAACGCCCGGAAGCTGGCCAAGCGGTACGCCGAGCTGACCCCGATCACCCGGGTCTACCGGGCGTGGAAGCAGGCCGGCGAGGACATCGAGGCCGCGCGCGAACTCGCCGCCGAGGAGCCGGAGTTCCTCGCCGAGGTGAAGGACTCCGAGGCCCGCCGCGAGGAGCTGACGGAGGAGCTGCGGCTGCTGCTCGTCCCGCGCGACCCGAGCGACGAGAAGGACGTCATCCTGGAGATCAAGGCGGGCGAGGGTGGCGAGGAGTCCGCGCTGTTCGCCGGCGACCTGCTCCGGATGTACCTGCGCTTCGCCGAGCGGATCGGCTGGAAGACCGAGATCATCGACTCCAACGAGTCCGACCTCGGCGGCTACAAGGACGTCTCGGTGGCCGTCAAGACCAAGGGCGCCCGGACGAACCCCGATGGCTCGCCCGCCCAGGGCGTCTGGGCCCGGCTGAAGTACGAGGGCGGCGTGCACCGCGTGCAGCGCGTCCCCGCCACCGAGTCGCAGGGCCGCATCCACACCTCCGCGGCCGGCGTGCTGGTCACCCCCGAGGCGGAGGAGGTCGAGGTAGAGATCGTCGCCAACGACCTGCGGATCGACGTCTACCGCTCGTCCGGCCCCGGCGGCCAGTCGGTCAACACCACCGACTCGGCGGTCCGGATCACCCACCTTCCGACCGGTATCGTGGCGTCCTGCCAGAACGAGAAGAGCCAGCTGCAGAACAAGGAGCAGGCGATGCGCATCCTGCGTTCGCGGCTGCTGGCCGCCGCGCAGGAGGAGGCCGAGCGGGAGGCCTCGGACGCACGCCGCAGCCAGGTCCGCACCGTGGACCGCTCCGAGCGGATCCGCACGTACAACTACCCCGAGAACCGCATCTCGGACCACCGCACGGGCTTCAAGTCGTACAACCTGGACCAGGTCCTGGACGGCGACCTGAACGCGGTGATCCAGTCCTGCGTGGACGCGGACGCGGCCGCAAAGCTCGCGGCGGCACAGCAGAACTGAGACCGGCGTCCGGGCCCCGGACGCACCAGAGAAGCCGCAGCGCAGAAACAAGAGGTCGTACGTGAACCTGCTGCTCGCCGAGGTGGCCCAGGCCACCCAGCGGTTGGCCGCGGCCGGTGTGCCGTCGCCGCGCTTCGACGCGGAGGAGCTCGCCGCACACGTCCACAACGTCAAGCGCAGCCAGCTGCACACGGTCAAGGACGCCGACTTCGACGCCCGCTACTGGGAGGCCGTCTCCCGCCGCGAGGCGCGCGAGCCGCTCCAGCACATCACCGGCCGGGCGTTCTTCCGCTACCTGGAGCTGGAGGTCGGCCCCGGGGTCTTCGTGCCCCGCCCGGAGACCGAGACGGTCGTCGAATGGGCCATAGACGCCGTCCGCGACATGGACGTCGCCGAGCCGCTGGTGGTCGACCTCTGCTCCGGCTCCGGCGCCATCGCGCTGGCCCTCGCCCAGGAGCTGCCGCGCTCCACCGTGCACGCCTTCGAGCTGGACGAGGGCGCGCTGCGGTACACCCGGCGCAACATCGAGGCCAGCTCCGACCGGGCCCGGGTCACCCTGCACGCCGGCGACGCCACCAAGGCCTTCGCCGACGACCGCTCCTGGGACGGCCGCTTCGACCTGGTCATCTCCAACCCGCCGTACATCCCGCTCACCGAGTGGGAGTACGTCGCTCCGGAGGCCCGCGACCACGACCCGCAGATGTCGCTGTTCTCCGGCGAGGACGGGCTGGACACCATCCGCGGCATCGAGCGCGTCGCCGCCCGCCTGCTGCGCCCGGGCGGCGCCGTGGTGATCGAGCACGCCGACACCCAGGGCGGCCAGGTGCCGTGGATCTTCAACGAGGAAGGCGGCTGGACGGACACCGCCGACCACCGCGACCTGAACAACCGGCCGCGTTTCACAACAGCCCGAAGGGTCTCGTTGTGACCACTGAACACAGCACGACTGCCCGGAAGGGCCTCGTTGTGACCATTCAGCGCAGCACCACCGCCCGCGGGGCGTCGCTGTGAACGCGCCCGCCCACGTGATGAGCCATCTCGGAAGGGGACCGCACCGATGAGCCGCCGCTACGACTGTGCCGACGCCGGGGACCGCGCCACCGGTCTGCGCGAGGCCGCCTCGGCCATCCGCCGGGGCGAACTCGTCGTGCTCCCCACCGACACCCTGTACGGGGTCGGTGCGGACGCCTTCTCGCCGGAGGCCGTCGCCGCCCTGCTGGCCGCCAAGGGCCGCGGCCGCAACATGCCCTCGCCGGTCCTGGTCGGCTCGCCGACCACCCTGCACGGCCTGGTCACCGACTTCTCCGAGCAGGCCTGGGAGCTCGTCGACGCGTTCTGGCCCGGCGGCCTCACCCTGGTCGCCCGGCACCAGCCGTCGCTGCGCTGGGACCTCGGCGAGACCCGGGGCACCGTCGCCGTCCGGATGCCGCTGCACCCGGTCGCGATCGAGCTGCTGAACGCCACCGGCCCGCTCGCCGTCTCCAGCGCCAACAAGACCGGCGGCCCGTCGCCGTCCACCTGCGACGAGGCCGAGCAGCAGCTCGGCGACGCCATCTCGGTCTACCTGGACGGCGGCACGGCCGACCACGCCACCGCGTCCTCCATCGTCGACGTCACGGGCAAGGTCCCGGTCCTGCTGCGGGCCGGCGCGATCAGCGCCGAGCAGCTGAGGGAGGTCGTCCCCGACCTGGAGGCCGGCAGTTGACGGCCGCCTCCCTCCATGCCGGGCCCGGCATATCGCCGTACCTGAGCGTGGGCCCCAGGCCGTTGGACCACTTCAGGATCCTCTTCGTCTGCACCGGGAACATCTGCCGCTCGCCGATCGCCGAGCGGCTCACCCGGCGTGAGCTGGACACCCGGCTCAGCCCCCGGGTCGCCGGGCGCATCCTCGTGGAGAGCGCCGGCACCTGGGGCCATGTGGGTGCGCCGATGGAGGAGCACGCCGCCACGGTGCTGGACGAGTACGGCGCCGACAGCGGCGGCTTCGCCGGGCGCGAGCTGCTGGACGAGCACGTGGTCGAGGCCGACCTGGTGCTCACCGCCACCCTGGACCACCGCGCCCAGGTGATCTCGATGGGCCACGAGGCCGGGCTGCGGACCTTCACCCTGAAGGAGTTCACCCGCCTCGTCCGGACGATAGACCCGGGCACCCTGCCCGACCCGCGTCGCGGCGCCGACGTCACCGAGCGTGCCCGCGCCCTGGTCCGGGCCGCCGCGGCGCTGCGCGGCTGGCTGCTCGCCGCCAGCCCGGAGTCGGACGAGGTGCACGACCCGTACGGCGCGCCGATCGGCATGTTCCGCAACTGCGGCGAGGAGATATTCCACGCGGTGGACCCGGTGGTCACCGCGCTCACCGGCGTCCCCGCCCGCCGCCCGGTCTGATCGACGGCACCGGCGCGCCCTCCTGCCGCTGTGCCTGATGGGCGGCTCCGGGCGCTGGTCCCGGTGCCGACGGTCGTCGCTCGGATGCCCCTCGTGCCTCGGGTCTCCTCGTTCCTCGCTTTCGGCACCGGCGCGCCCTCCTGCCGCTGTGCCTGATGGGCGGCTCCGGGCGCTGGTCCCGGTGCCGACGGTCGTCGCTCGGATGCCCCTCGTGCCTCGGGTCTCCTCGTTCCTCGCTTTCGGCACCGGCGCGCCCTCCTGCCGCCCGGCCGGGTGCACCGGCCCCGCGTCGGCAGGACGGCCGCGATCCCCGGACCTACGCTGGAGAAATCCACCCGATGCGCCCCGGGAGCTCCGCCATGACCGTCACCGATGCCGCGACCGGAACCTCCGAGACGACGGGGCGGCGGTGGGCGTCCGAGGCGCTGCGCCGTGCCGACCCGCAGCTGGCCGACCTGCTGGCCGCCGAGGCCGAGCGGCGGGCCGAGAGCGTCCAGCTGCTGGCGGGGGAGAACCTCACCAGCCCCGCCGTGCTGGCCGCCCTCACCGGCCCGCTGATCGACAAGTACGCCGAGGGCTACCCCGGCCGGCGCCACCACACGGGCTGCACGCTGGCGGACGCCGCCGAGCTGCTGGCGATCGACCGGGCCCGCGGACTCTTCGCCGCCCCGCACGCCAACGTCCAGCCCCGGTCGGCCACTTCGGCGATGCTGGCGACGTACGCGGCACTGCTGCGGCCGGGTGACGTGGTGCTGGCGATGTCGCTGGAGCACGGCGGCCACCTCAGCTGCGGCTCGCGCGCCAACTTCTCCGGCCGCTGGTTCGACTTCGTCGGCTACGGGGTGCGCCGGGAGGACGGTCTGATCGACCTCGACGAGGTCCGTGAGCTCGCGCGCAAGCACCGCCCGAAGGCCATCGTGGCCGGCTCCATCTCCTACCCGCGGCACCCGGACTGGGCCGCCTTCCGGGAGATCGCCGACGAGGTGGACGCCTATCTGATCGCCTCCGCCGCGCAGACCACCGGCCTGGTCGCGGCGGGTGTGGCGCCCTCCCCGGTGCCGTACGCGGACGTCACCGTGGCCGCCACCCACAAGCTGCTCCGCGGTCCGCGCGGCGGCCTGCTGCTCTCCACCGCCGCTCTGGCCGAGCGGATCGACCGGGCGGTCTTCCCGTTCAGCCAGGGCGGCGCGGCGATGAACGAGGTGGCCGGCAAGGCCGTCGCGTTCGCCGAGGCGGCCACCCCCGGGTACCGCGCGTACGCCCACCGCACCGTCGCGGGGGCGCGCGTCCTGGCCGCGGGGCTCGCGGCGGCCGGAATGCGCCCACTGACCGGCGGCACCGACACCCACCTGGTCACCGCCGACGTCGGCCCGCTCGGGGTCAGCGGCGCCGAGGCCGAGCGCCGCTGCGCCGTCGCCGGACTGATGCTCGGCAAGTGCGCCCTGCCGTACGACCCGGCGCCGCCCGCCGAGGCGTCCGGGATCCGGCTCGGTACCGGGACCGTCACCACGCAGGGCATGGGCGAGGCGGAGCTGGCCGAGATCGCCGGCCTGATCGGACGGCTGCTCTCCGAGGGCACGGACGTACGGATCGGTGCCCGGGTCCGGGAGCTCGCGGGGGCCTTCGCCGACCGCCGGTGAGCGGGTATCGCGGTCACCTACCCGGTAGGGCGAACCGCGATGCACGTCCCGGGCGTCCGACTCAATAAGGTGTGTGCCGTGGCGACGCACCTCGATACCCGGACAGGCACGGGAGTACCTTCGGTACCGACCCGTCGGACAGTGACGCAGGAGGCCAGTGGTGCGTGAGTATCTGCTGGTGCTGTTCTGCACCGCGGCCGTCACCTACCTGCTGACCGGCCCGGTCCGGAAGTTCGCGATCGCGGCCGGCGCGATGCCGCCGGTCCGCGCCCGTGACGTGCACCGCGAGCCCACGCCGAGGCTGGGCGGCATCGCCATGTTCGGCGGACTCTGCGCGGGCATCCTGGTCGCCTCGCAGCTGGACAACCTCTCCAAGGTCTTCTCCCAGGGCACCGACATCCGCGCGCTGCTCTCCGGCGCCGGGATCATGTGGCTGCTCGGCGTGCTCGACGACAAGTGGGGCGTGGACGCCCTGGTCAAGCTGGGCGGCCAGATGATCGCCGCCGGCGTGATGGTCTGGCAGGGGGTCACCGTGATCACCCTGCCGGTGCCCGGCGTCGGCGCGGTCGCGGTCAGCCCCACCCAGGGCATGGTCATCTCGGTCACCCTGGTCGTCGTCATGGTCAACGCGGTGAACTTCATCGACGGCCTGGACGGCCTGGCCGGCGGCATGGTCTGCATCGCCGCGATGGCCTTCTTCCTGTACTCGTACCGGCTCTGGTACGGCTACACGATCTCGGACGCCGCCCCCGCCGTGCTGTTCAGCGTGCTGCTGATCGGCATGTGCCTGGGCTTCCTGGTGCACAACCTGCACCCGGCCCGGATCTTCATGGGCGACTCCGGCTCGATGATGCTCGGCCTGATGCTGGCCGTCGCCGCGATCTCCATCACCGGCCGCGTCGACCCCGACCTCATCACCAGCGAGACCGGTTCGCAGACCGCCACCGTGCACGCCTTGGTGCCGATCTACATCCCGCTGCTGCTGCCGCTGACCGTCATCGCGCTGCCGCTCGCCGACCTGCTGCTCGCCGTGGTCCGCCGCACCTGGGCCGGGCAGTCGCCGTTCGCCGCCGACAAGCGGCACCTGCACCACCGGCTGCTCCAGGTCGGCCACTCGCACAGCCGGGCCGTCCTGATCATGTACTTCTGGGCCGCGCTGATCGCCTTCGGCACCGTCGCCTTCTCGGTCACCAACACCGGCCGCACGGTCGTGCTGACGCTGGCCGGGCTCTGCCTGGTCGGCCTGGTCGTGCTGCTCACCCCGCGGTTCCGCCCGCGGGCCCCGCGCGCGGTGCAGGGCTTCGTCCCGCCGCGCTACCGGCGCCGCAGCCCGGCCCCCAGTGCCGCGGCGGCCGTCGGGAGCGACGCCGTGCCGCCCGCCCCGACCTCGGCGCCGATGGCCGAGCTGTCCGCCAAGGACAAGGAACTGCTCGGCGAACTGCCCAAGGGCTCGTCCGCCGTCGGCGGCAACGGGAACGGCAACGGTACGAACCGTGGCCGTCAGGTGAACTGACGTATCGTCAAGATGGTTCACCCGCACGGCGGCACTGTTGGGCCATCGGTGTGACAGGTACCACACATTCATGGTAAAGCTCTCATCAAATAGTTTGTGATACCGTTCACGAGTACCGAGAACACGCCGAAAGACCTGACAGGTGGAGGACTTCCGTCCCTGGTCGGTCTCCCTCGATGGGCCCGCCGCGGAGCGGCAAGGCCTGCGGCGATTCCTCGGTCGGTGCCACCCACCACGTTCTGTGCCCGTCCCCCCGCCACATCGACATGCCGCCGGAGCTGCCGACATGCCGTCCAACGACGCGCGGATCCTCCGCGGCGCCGCGATCCCCACTGCGGTCGCCGGAGTCATCGCCATGGTGATCTCCTATGCCGTCGCGGGCGGCAAGGGAGCGCTCGGCGCCCTGTTCGGAACGCTGCTGGTGATGGCCTTCTTCAGCTTCGGCCAGGTCGCACTCGACCGGCTGACCAGGTCGAACCCGCACATCATGATGGCTGCCGGACTCCTGGTCTACACCACTCAGATCCTGCTGGTCGGTATCGTCCTCGCGGTCTTCAAGAACACCGAGCTCTTCAGCCGGCAGGCGTTCGCCTTCACGCTGCTGGGCTGCGCCCTGATCTGGACGGGCTTCCAGGTGCGCGGCGCACTCAAGGCCAAGACCTTCTACGTCGACACCGACGCCTCCGAAAACAAGGCCGACAAGCCTTCCGACTCGGGGCGTCAACAGTGACGAGGCCCGACTGTCCCCCCAACGAGGGGGGCGGTGTTTATGCGGTCCTGACGGGCTGCTATCGTCCGTCGCAACAACGGAGTACGGGAAGCGGCCAGGTCTGTCCGATCGATGGACGGATCGCCCCCCGGACCCGTGCAGTCTTCGATGGTCCCGCTGTGGCGCAGCTACCTGCCGAGCGGGCTCCGCGAGAAACCCATCAAGTTCCAGTGCCGCACCGTGGCCGCAGGCCACGCCGACACACCGAGGTTGCCGTAACCATGCGTCACGACGAAGGAGTCCGTGGTGAGTGCTGATCAGCTCACGTTCCTCGCCTCAGGCAGTTGCCACTTCGGGGACGCTGGCTGCGGCTTCCCGGCCCCGGGCCTGAACGAGTTCCAGTTCGAGCCGATCTTCTCGATCGGCAGCGTCGACTTCAACAAGCCGATGCTGCTGTCGATGATCGTCGCCTTCCTGGTGGTCGTCTTCTTCTGGGCCTCGTTCGCCAAGCCGCGCCTCGTCCCGGGCAAGCTGCAGCTGGTCGGTGAGATCGGCTACGACTTCGTCAAGCGCTCCATCGTGCTGGAGACGATCGGCAAGAAGGGCGAGAAGTACGTCCCGATGCTCGTCTCGATGTTCTTCTTCGTCTGGTTGATGAACATCATGTCGGTCATCCCGTTCGCCCAGTTCCCGGTGACGGCAGCGATCGCGTTCCCGGCCGGCCTCGCGGCCGTCGTCTGGGTCACCTACATGACGCTGACCTTCAAGAAGCACGGCTTCGTCGGCGGTCTGAAGAACCTCTGCTGGCCTTCGGGCATTCCCGGCTGGGTCATGTTCATCCTGGTGCCGATCGAGTTCTTCTCGAACATCTTCGTGCGCCCGTTCACGCTCGCGGTCCGAGCCTTCGCGAACATGTTCGCCGGCCACCTGCTGATCGTGATGTTCTCCATCGCCTCCTGGTACCTGCTCAGCCCGACCCTGGGCGCGCTCTACGGCTCGGCCTCGTTCATCGTCGCCGTCGGCCTGACCGCCTTCGAGCTGCTGGTCCAGTTCCTGCAGGCCTACATCTTCGTGATGCTGGCCAGCAGCTACATCGCCGGTGCCCTCGAAGAGGCGCACTGAGCCAGGGGCCACGGCCCTCCTGAACCACTCCCGGAACGCCCGGTGGCCAATCACCACCGGTACACCATCCCCGCAAAGGACACACTGCAATGAGCATGCTCGCTGAGGTCGGCGTCTACGGTTCCGTCGCTTCGATCGGTTACGGCCTCGCCGCGATCGGCCCCGGCATCGGTGTCGGTCTCATCTTCGGTAACGGCGTGCAGGCCATGGCCCGCCAGCCCGAGGCCGCCGGCCTCATCCGCTCCAACATGTTCATCGGCTTCGCGCTGACCGAGGCGCTCGCCCTCATCGGCATCGTCATGCCGTTCGTCTTCGGCCAGGGCCCCAAGTAATCCCCGCCGTAGACCCTTCGAGGAAGGTCCAGATATGAGCGTCGTGGCTCAGCTTGCGGAGACGGAGGAGATCATGAATCCTCTCCTGCCCGCGTGGCCCGAGATCATCATCGGCCTGCTCTGCTTCTTCATCGTCTTCGGCCTGCTCGGCAAGAAGCTCCTCCCCAGCATCGAGAAGGTGCTGTCGGAGCGCCGGGACGCCATCGAGGGCGGAATGGAGCGGGCCGAGGCCGCTCAGGCCGAGGCTCAGGCCCTGCTTGAGCAGTACCGCGCCGAGCTCGCCGAGGCGCGTCACGAGGCTGCCCGCATCGTCGAGCAGGCTCGCGAGCAGGGCGCTGCCCAGCTCACCGAGATGCGCGAGGAGGGCCAGCGTCAGCGCGAGGCCATCGTCGCCGCCGGCCACGCGCAGATCGAGGCCGACAAGAAGCAGGCGACCGCCGCCCTGCGCCAGGACGTGGGTTCGCTCGCTTCGCAGCTGGCCTCCCGCATCGTGGGTGAGTCCCTCGAGGACCACGCGCGGCAGAGCGGCGTCATCGACCGCTTCCTGGACGAGCTGGAGGCCAAGGCCGCCGTTGCTCAGGGTGCGGCCAAGTGATCGGCGCAAGCCGCGAGGCCCTCGCCGCCGGGCGGCAGAACCTCGAAGGCCTGACCGACTCCACCTCGGTGGATGCGGCCAAGCTCGCCGAGGAGCTCACCGCCGTCACGGTCCTCCTGGACCGTGAGGTGTCGCTGCGCCGCGTCCTGACCGACCCGTCCCGGTCGGGCCAGGACAAGGCCCAGCTGGTCTCCTCGCTGCTGACCGGTCAGGTCTCCGGCGAGACCCTCGACCTGGTCTCCGGCCTGGTCCGCTCCCGCTGGTCGGGTGCGCGTGACCTGGTCGACGCCGTCGAGGAGCTGGCCGCGTACGCCGAGGTCATCGCGGCCGAGAAGGCCGGTGTCCTGGACGACGTCGAGGACGAGCTGTTCCGGTTCGGCCGGGTGGTGAGCGGCTCGAACGAGCTGCGCTCCGCGCTGACCGAGCCGAAGGCCGGTGCCGCCCCCAAGGCGGCGCTGATCAAGAAGCTGCTCGGCGGCCGCGCCAACGCCGGCACCGTCCGGCTGGTCACCGCCCTGGTGAACGCTCCGCGTGGCCGTAGCCTTGAGCAGGGCCTCGAGTCCTACTCGAAGCTCGCCGCCGCCCGGCGCGGGCGCGTGGTGGCCCTGGTCACCACCGCGGTGCCGCTGTCGGACGGCCAGAAGGAGCGCCTGTCGGGCGCCCTGGGCCGGCTCTACGGCCGCCAGGTGCACCTGAACATCGACGTCGACCCCGAGGTCGTCGGCGGTGTCCGGGTCCAGATCGGCGACGAGATCATCGACGGCACCGTGTCGAGCCGCCTCGAAGGCGCTCGCCAGTCGCTCGAAGGCTGAGTACCGAAGCACATCCGACCCTCGGTCGGGAACCGGCTCCACCGGAGCCGGCAAATCGTACGGCCGGTTCGAGAGACCCGGCCGAGAGTCGAATACTTGCGGCCCTCAATGGCGGGCCGAGGATCGCAAACTAGGAGAGCAGGGAAGCCTGATGGCGGAGCTTACGATCCGTCCGGAGGAAATCCGGGACGCGCTGGCCGACTTTGTCCAGTCGTACCAGCCGGACGCCGCCTCGCGTGAAGAGGTCGGCACGGTCACTGACGCGGCGGACGGTATCGCGCATGTCGAGGGCCTGCCCTCGGTCATGGCGAACGAGCTGCTGAAGTTCGAGGACGGCACGCTCGGCCTCGCGCTGAACCTCGACACCCGCGAGATCGGTGTCGTCATCCTCGGTGAGTTCAGCGGCATCGAGGAGGGCCAGACGGTGCGCCGCACCGGCGAGGTCCTCTCCGTGCCGGTCGGCGACGGCTACCTCGGCCGCGTCGTGGACCCGCTGGGCAACCCGATCGACGGTCTGGGCGACATCGCCTCCACCGGCCGCCGCGCCCTGGAGCTGCAGGCCCCCGGCGTCATGGCCCGCAAGTCGGTCAAGCAGCCGCTGCAGACCGGCATCAAGGCCATCGACGCGATGACCCCGATCGGCCGCGGCCAGCGCCAGCTGATCATCGGTGACCGCCAGACCGGCAAGACCGCGGTGGCCGTCGACACGATCATCAACCAGCGTGACAACTGGCGCTCGGGCGACCCGGAGAAGCAGGTCCGCTGCATCTACGTCGCCGTGGGCCAGAAGGGCTCCACCATCGCGTCCGTCCGTGGCGCCCTGGAGGAGGCCGGCGCGCTGGAGTACACCACCATCGTGGCTGCTCCCGCCTCCGACCCGGCCGGCTTCAAGTACCTCGCCCCGTACACCGGCTCGGCCATCGGCCAGGAGTGGATGTACGAAGGCAAGCACGTCCTGATCATCTTCGACGACCTGTCGAAGCAGGCCGAGGCCTACCGCTCCGTCTCCCTGCTGCTGCGTCGCCCGCCGGGCCGCGAGGCCTACCCGGGTGACGTGTTCTACCTGCACTCCCGTCTGCTGGAGCGCTGCGCCAAGCTGAACGACGCCCTGGGCGGCGGCTCGATGACCGGTCTGCCGATCATCGAGACCAAGGCCAACGACGTCTCGGCGTACATCCCGACCAACGTCATCTCCATCACCGACGGCCAGTGCTTCCTGGAGTCCGACCTGTTCAACGCCGGCATCCGCCCGGCCGTGAACGTCGGTATCTCGGTCTCCCGCGTCGGTGGCTCCGCCCAGATCAAGGCCATGCGCTCGGTCGCCGGCCGTCTGCGCCTGGACCTCGCCCAGTACCGTGAGCTGGAGGCGTTCGCCGCCTTCGGTTCCGACCTGGACGCGGCCTCCAAGGCCCAGCTGGAGCGCGGTGCGCGCATGGTCGAGCTGCTGAAGCAGGGCCAGTACCAGCCGTTCCCGGTCGAGGAGCAGGTCGTCTCCATCTGGGCCGGCACCACCGGCAAGCTGGACGACGTCCCGGTGGCGGACATCCGCCGCTTCGAGCGTGAGTTCCTGGACCACGTGCGCCTGCAGCACAAGGACCTGCTGGCCGGCATCGTCGAGACCGGTCTGCTCGCCGACGGCACCGTCGACGCGCTGACCACCGCGATCGACGCCTTCAAGCAGGGCTTCACCACCGCCGACGGCAAGCTGCTCGGCGAGCAGGCCTGAGTCCGGTAGCGAGGGAAAGGACGTAACGACCCATGGGAGCACAGCTTCGGGTCTACAAGCGCCGGATCCGCTCTGTCACCGCGACGAAGAAGATCACCAAGGCGATGGAGATGATCTCCGCGTCGCGCATCGTCAAGGCGCAGCGCGCGGTGGCCGCCTCCACTCCGTACGCCGATGAGCTCACCCGGGCGGTGACGGCGGTGGCCACCCGGTCCAACGCCAAGCACCCGCTCACCACCGAGAACCCGGACGCCACCCGGGCCGCCGTCCTGCTGATCACGGCGGACCGCGGTCTGGCGGGCGGTTACTCGACCAACGCCATCAAGGCGGCGCTCACGCTCTCCGAGCGGCTCCGCGGCGAGGGCAAGGACGTGGTGACGTACATCGTCGGCCGCAAGGGCGTCTCGTACTACGGCTTCCGCGACTTCTCGGTCGCGGGCTCGTGGACGGGATTCTCGGACAAGCCGACCTACGGCGACGCCAAGGCCGTGGCGGCCGACCTGATCGAGGCCTTCACGGCCGAGACGGGCGGCGTGGACGAGCTCCACCTCGTCTCGACCGAGTTCGTGTCGATGCTGACGCAGAACGCGGTGGACGCCCGGCTGCTGCCGCTGAAGCTGGACGAGGTCCAGCTCAGCGACCAGACGCCGGCCAAGGCGGAGATCTTCCCGCTGTACGACTTCGAGCCGTCGGCGGAGGGCGTCCTCGACGCGCTGCTGCCGCGGTACGTCGAGAGCCGGATCTACAACGCGATGCTGCAGTCGGCCGCCTCCGAGCACGCCGCTCGTCGGCGTGCGATGAAGAGCGCGACGGACAATGCCGGCGAGCTCATCAAGTCGCTCACGCGGCTTGCCAACTCGGCCCGTCAGGCCGAGATCACCCAGGAAATCAGCGAGATCGTCGGCGGTGCCAACGCCCTCGCCGACGCTAGCCGCGGGAGCGAATGAGAATGACCACCACTGTTGAGCCGACCACGGCGACGGGCCGCGTCGCGCGGGTCATCGGCCCGGTCGTCGACGTGGAGTTCCCCGTCGACGCGATTCCGGACATGTACAACGCCCTGCACGTCGAGGTGGAAAACCCCGACGGCTCGGGCAAGAAGACCCTGACCCTCGAGGTCGCCCAGCACCTCGGCGACGGCATGGTCCGCGGCATCTCGATGCAGCCGACCGACGGCCTGGTCCGTGGCACGCAGGTCAGCGACACCGGCGCGGCCATCTCCGTCCCGGTCGGCCAGATCACCAAGGGCAAGGTCTTCAACGCCCTCGGTGACGTGCTGAACGTCGACAAGGACGAGTTCGAGTCGCAGGTCAAGGTCCGGTGGCCGATCCACCGCAAGGCCCCGGAGTTCAAGGACCTCGAGTCCAAGACCGAGATGTTCGAGACCGGCATCAAGGTCATCGACCTGCTCACCCCGTATGTCACGGGTGGCAAGATCGGTCTGTTCGGTGGTGCCGGTGTCGGCAAGACCGTTCTGATCCAGGAGATGATCTACCGCGTCGCCGAGAACTTCGGTGGTGTGTCGGTGTTCGCCGGCGTCGGCGAGCGCACCCGTGAGGGCAACGACCTCATCGACGAGATGGTCGACTCGGGCGTTCTGGACAAGACCGCGCTGGTCTTCGGCCAGATGGACGAGCCGCCGGGCACCCGTCTGCGCGTCGCGCTCTCCGCGCTGACCATGGCGGAGTACTTCCGTGACGTCGAGAAGCAGGACGTGCTCCTCTTCATCGACAACATCTTCCGGTTCACCCAGGCCGGTTCCGAGGTGTCGACCCTGCTCGGCCGTATGCCCTCCGCGGTGGGTTACCAGCCGAACCTGGCCGACGAGATGGGCCTCCTGCAGGAGCGCATCACCTCGACCCGCGGTCACTCGATCACCTCGATGCAGGCGATCTACGTCCCCGCGGACGACCTGACCGACCCGGCCCCGGCCACCACCTTCGCCCACCTGGACGCGACGACCGTTCTGTCGCGCCCGATCTCGGAGAAGGGCATCTACCCGGCCGTCGACCCGCTGGACTCCACGTCCCGCATCCTCGACCCGCGGTACATCGCGCAGACCCACTACGACACGGCCATCCGTATCAAGGGGATCCTGCAGAAGTACAAGGACCTCCAGGACATCATCGCGATCCTCGGTATCGACGAGCTGTCCGAGGAGGACAAGGTCACGGTCCACCGTGCCCGTCGCATCGAGCGCTTCCTCTCGCAGAACACCTACGTGGCGAAGCAGTTCACCGGTGTCGAGGGTTCGACCGTGCCGCTGTCCGAGACGATCGAGGCCTTCAACTCGATCGCGGACGGCAAGTACGACGCCGTTCCGGAGCAGGCCTTCTTCATGTGCGGTGGCATCGAGGACCTCGAGAAGAACGCCGCCGAGCTGGCGAAGAAGTAATCGCGGCCGGTAGCAGCTGAGTGACCGTGAGGGGTGGGCCCCAGCCCTGGGACCCACCCCTCGCGTCGCATCGGCTGTGATTCCGGTCAAATCCGTGCCGCCGGTTTCATGCCGGGGGCGCGGGCCCGTTATTCTTACCGAAACTCCCGAGTAATCGGGGGTTGCATGAGCCTAGGAGCCCACGTTGGCTGAGCTGCACGTCGAGCTGGTCGCAGCCGACCGCAAGGTGTGGTCCGGTGCGGCCACCATCGTCGTCGCCCGTACGGCCTCCGGTGACACCGGCATCATGCCGGGCCACACCCCGGTGCTGAGCGTGCTGGAGACCGGTCCGGTCACCATCCGCACGGTGGACGGCGGCACCGTGATCGCCGCTGTGCACGGAGGCTTCATCTCCTTCGCCGACAACAAGCTGTCTCTGCTCGCGGAGATCGCCGAGCTGGCGGACGAGATCGACGTCGCACGTGCCGAGCGTGCACTGGAGAAGGCGCAGTCGGACCTGGACGAGCACGCCGAGCGACGCGCCGAGGTGCGTCTGTTCGCGGCGCGCGGTCTCAAGGCCCACGCCTGAGTGCGCCAGACCCTCTAGCGGGGTCGACCGACGGTCCCGGGGACGCGTGAGCGTGACCCCGGGACTGTCGTCTCAGTTGGTAGGTCAACGCGGTCGCCTGATACGACCGACACGGGGAACGCGGGTAGCGAGGAGGTAGGTGAGCATGGTCCTCGCCCTTGTGGTGTGCGCGGCGGTCGTGGCCTCGGGTGTGATCGGCCTGGTCGCGTTCGCGGTACGACGCCGGGTGATCCAGCGGGTCGGCGGCACGTTCGACTGCAGCTACCGGCTCAAAATGCCCGCCGACGCCTCGACGCAGCCCGACCTCGACGAGAACGGCAAACCCACCTCGGCCCCGGTCCCCCAGACCGACGGCAAGGGGTGGGTTTTTGGTATCGGCCGCTACAGCGGTGACTCGATCGAGTGGTTCCGGGTCTTCTCGTACGCCCCTCGCCCGCGCAAGGTGCTGCCCCGCCGGGAGATCGAGGTGCTCGGCCGGCGCTACCCCGAGGGCCAGGAGGAGCTGGCGCTGCTCTCCGGCTCGGTCGTGCTGCGGTGCCTGCACAACGGCGCCCCGCTGGAGCTGGCGATGAGCGAGGACGCGCTCACCGGCTTCCTCGCCTGGCTCGAGGCCGCACCCCCCGGGCAGAGGGTGAACGTCGCGTAGCGACGAGACCCTCGGGGTGGGGGTACCTCCCGGCCGGAGGCTGGGGTGGGGGTACCTCCCGGCCGGAGGCTGGGGTGGGGGTACCTCCCGGCCGGAGGCTGGGGTGGGGGTACCTCCCGGCCGGAGGCTGGGGGAGGGTTAACGCCGCCTAACCGCTTGGCTACTCTTGGCCCCATGGTCAATCTGACGCGCATCTACACCCGTACCGGCGACGACGGCACCACCGCGCTCGGTGACATGAGCCGTACCACCAAGACCGATCCGCGCCTGGTCGCGTACGCCGACACCAACGAGGCGAACGCCGCGATCGGCGTGGCGATCGCCGCCGGCGGGCTGACGGAGGACGTCGCCGCCGTCCTCACCCGGGTGCAGAACGACCTCTTCGACGTCGGCGCCGACCTCGCCACCCCGGTGGTGGAGGACCCGAAGTACCCGCCGCTGCGGGTGCTGCAGTCCTACATCGACAAGCTGGAGGAGGACTGCGACCACTACCTGGAGTCGTTGGAGAAGCTGCGCAGCTTCATCCTCCCCGGGGGAACCGCGGGCGCCGCCTACCTGCACCTGGCCTGCACGGTGGTGCGCCGGGCCGAGCGGGCCACCTGGGCCGCCATCGAGGAGCACGGGGAGAGCGTCAACCCGCTGACCGCCAAGTACCTCAACCGGCTCTCCGACCTGCTGTTCATCCTGGCCCGGACGGCCAACAAGGAGCAGGGCGACGTGCTCTGGGTACCGGGCGAGAACCGCTGATCTCCCCTGCGGGGGTTACCTCTGCCGGGGTCTACTGCTGCTGCGGGATCTTCCAGCCGACCACGTGGCCGTCCTCGACGATCGCGTCGGCCGGGGCCTCCTTGGGCCACCGCGAGTAGCAGGCGGCCACGATCACGTTGATCACGGCGGCCAGGCCAAGCCGGATGTACCAGCCGATGAAGACGGAGAAGTGCGCGGCACCGGCGGAGAGCGGCACCAGGGCGGTGATCAGGCCCAGCGTGATGGCGGCCGAGACCACGGTGCGGCCGCAGATCTGCCACTCGTGGCGGGTCCGCTCGGGGCCGTACTTGGGGGAGGGCTTCGGCTTGGGGCCGCCGGCGAAGCGGTGCTGGAAGTGCCGGTCGGCCCAGCGGACCAGCGAGGGCCCGTACCCGATGGAGAAGCCCGCGTAGCCCGCGGCCAGCGCGTGCGTCCAGCTCGCGGCGGCGCCGCCGCGCAGGTCGAGGACGGTGAGGACGAACAGCGTGAGGTCCACCACCGGCAGGCCGACCAGCAGCACGGTGCTCGTCCTGCGCCACCGCAGGAGGTAGCGGGTGGCCAGGCCGAGCCCGAGGAGGATCCAGAAGGCGGCCTCGGCGGCGAGGATGAGGGTGACGATCATGGTGGGCTCCGCGGCTCTCGGTGACGCTGCCAGCCTTTCCGACGCGGGTGCGCGTGTCGTCGTCGCCGGAGCCGAGCCCGGTCTGCACCTTTCGATGTACGGCGGCTCCTCCCCGCACCGGAGCCGCCCACCCGGCCGGAGATGATCTGATGGGGCCGTGCGCAGACCCAACCTCACCCCGCGGCAGCAAGACCGGGCGATCGCGCTCTTCGGGCTGCTCGGGGGCCTGTTCCTGATCGCCATCGGGGTCTACGACGGCTCCGAGCACATCCCCCGCTGGATGGTCGTCCCGCCGCTGCTGCTGATGGCCTCGCTGGAGTCGTTCCGGCGCACCCGGCCGGTCCTCATCGCGACGGCCGGCGGGATCGTCTTCGCGGTCAGCATCTTCACCGGGGCGCTCCTGGCGACCACCCTGATGTACACCGACCTGCTGTACGCCGCGGTGCTCTACGGCAACCCGAAGATGTCACGGGTGCTGCACCTGACCGGTGCGGCCTCGGTGCTGGGGCTCTCGACGCTGGTGCTGATCTACAGCGACGCCCCGACCGCGGTGGCCGTCGTGGTGCTGACCACGCTGGTCTACCTGGCGCCGGTCTGGACCGGCGACATCGTGCGCAAGCACCGGCAGGAGGCGGAGACCCAGCGGCTGCGGGCCGAACAGACCGCGCTGCTCTCCGAGCTGGACCGGCGCGAGGCCGTAGTCGCCGAACGGGCGCGGATGGCAAGGGAGTTGCACGATGTGGTGGCCAACCACCTGTCGGCCATCGCGATCCACGCCACCGGGGCCCAGTCGGTGGCCCGCCGCCAGCGGCGGCCCGAGGACGACCCGTTGGTGGAGGTGCTGGCGGTGATCCGGGAGAACAGCGTCCAGGGACTGGCCGAAATGCGCCGCATGATCGGCCTGCTGCGGGACAGTGGCGGGGGAGAGGCCGACGCGTCGTACGCCGCGCCCGACCTGGAGGCCGTCGACGCGCTGCTGGCCAAGGCCCGGGCGGCCGGGCAGGACGTCGGTCTGGACTTCGAGCTCACCGAGCACGGCGACCGCGGGGAGCTGCCGGTGCCGGTCAACCTGGCGGCGTACCGGATCGTCCAGGAGTCGCTGACCAACGCGCTCAAGCACGCCGGGCCGGGGCACGTCCGGGTGCTGCTGGAGTACCGGCCGGAGGAGCTGCGGATCGCGGTGGACAGCCCGTTCCGCAGCGGCGCCGGCCGGGAGCTGCCCGGTGCCCGGGCGGGCATGGTGGGCATGCGGGAGCGGGCCGGACTGCTCGGCGGCAGGTTCACGGCCGGGCCCGAGGGGGATTTCTGGAGCGTACGCGCGGTGCTGCCGCGGGCGCTGGTGACCGAGGGCGGAGAGGGGCGGGCATGACGATCCGGGTGCTGGTGGCGGAGGACCAGGCGGCGGTCCGCGCCGCGCTGGTGATGATCCTGCGGGCCGAGCCGGACATCGAGGTGGTCGGGCAGGCCGCGGACGGCGAGGAGGCCGTCCGGCTCGCGCTGGAGCTGCGGCCCGACGTCGTCCTGATGGACGTGCAGATGCCCCGGCTGGACGGCGTCTCGGCGACCCGCCAGGTGGTGGCCGCCGGGGCCGCCCAGGTACTGGTGCTGACCACGTTCGACCTGGACGAGTACGTCTACGGCGCGCTGCGGGCCGGCGCGGCCGGGTTCCTGCTGAAGGACCTGGAGGCGGACACCCTGGTCGAGGGCATCCGCACGGTGGCGCGCGGGGACGGCATGCTGGCGCCCTCGGTGACCAGGCGGCTGATCGGCTCCTTCGCCCGCCCGGACCGGGCCGTCGGGCCGGACGTCCGGGAGGCGGTGGCCGGGCTCACGCCGCGTGAGCGGGAGGTGCTGGCCTGCCTCGGTGCCGGGCTCTCCAACGGGGAGATCGCCGGGCGGCTGGAGATGGCGGAGGCGACCACCAAGACGCACGTCAGCCGGATCCTGGCCAAGCTGCGGCTGCGCAGCCGGGTGCAGGCGGCGATCCTGGCCCAGGACCTCGGCCTGGGCATCTGAGCGCCCGGCAGATCGGTCCGGCAGATCGGTCCGGCCGGCCCGTCCGGCCGGGTCTGTCGCAGATCACACTCTCGGATGCCACCACGGGCGCGTGAAGGGTATTAGAGTCCCGCGCGTAGTGAGCGAAGCAAGTGAGCCGAAAGAGGTGCGCGCTTCGCTCGGGCGACCGCCGAGCGACAGCGAGGCGGGACAACAGAGCGATGCGGCTCTTGCGGGTGATCCCTGCCCTGAGCCGCCTTCAGGGCCCGCCCGCAGGGCGGCGACGGCATCCGGGAGACCAAGCCATGAGCAATGCGTCCAGCCAGCAGATCGCCGTGATCGGCGCCGGCCTCATGGGGGCCGGCATCGCCCAGGTCTCCGCCCAGGCCGGCCACCCGGTGGTGCTGCGGGACGTCACCGAGGAGGCGCTGCAGCGCGGGCTCGCGGGCATCCGCGCCTCGTACGACAAGTTCGTCTCCAAGGGCCGGCTGACCGCCGAGGACGCCGAGGCGGCGCTCGGCCGGATCACCACCACCACCGACCTGGGCGCGGTCGCCGAGGCCGACATCGTGGTCGAGGCGGTCTTCGAGCAGCTGGACGTCAAGGAAGGCGTCTTCCGGGAGCTCGACAAGATCGCCAAGGACGGCGCGGTGCTGGCCTCCAACACCTCCGCGATCCCGATCACCCGGATCGCGGCCGCCACCGGGCGCCCCGAGTCGGTCGTCGGCGTGCACTTCTTCTCGCCGGTGCCGCTGATGAAGCTGGTCGAGCTGGTCCGCGGCTACAAGACCAGCGACGAGACGCTGGCCACCGCCCGCGCCTTCGCCGAGGGCGTCGGCAAGGACGTCGTCGTCGTCAACCGCGACGTGGCCGGCTTCGTCACGACCCGCCTGATCACCGCGCTGGTTGTCGAGGCCGCCAAGCTCTACGAGTCGGGTGTCGCCACCGCCGAGGACATCGACACCGCCTGCCGGCTGGGTTTCGGCCACCCGATGGGCCCGCTGGAGACCGCCGACCTGACCGGCGTCGACATCCTGCTGCACGCCGCCCGGAACATCTACGCCGAGACCCAGGACGAGAAGTTCGCCGCGCCGGAGATCATGGCGCGCATGGTCACCGCCGGCGACCTGGGCCGCAAGAGCGGCCGGGGCTTCTACCCGTACCCGGGCAAGTGACCCACCAAGGCGCGTGACCAGGCGGGCCGTACGGTCGGAGCATCGTACGGCCCGTCTGCCCGTGGGCGGGTGAGTTTCCTCACGCCGGGTGCCGCAGACGGGTGATTTGGGCGGTAATCGAGCGTAGGTGTGGAGAGTTCCTGCGTATATTCCCTCGGACGAGTGAAGTTGCTTCAGATCTGGCCGGAACCAGCAACCTGCGGACCTGGTTCACCGTCAGATGAGGGGGAGCCCGGCCCGCGCCGATGGCCGCGGCCGGGTCCGGGCGCGGGGCCTCAGGCCCGCCCGGATGGACACCTGCTCCCGGGCCCGGCGCGGCCGGGGTGGGACGACCCGTACCAGTGACCCGCCAGGCGGAGGAGGAGACCATGCGCATCCAGGGCGACCACGCCGCGCTGGCCATCGAAGGCCGCCTCGACGTGCGCACCGCCGCCGACGCGCGGGTCCGGCTGCACCAGGCCGTCGACGGCGGGCTGGGCGACCTCGTCCTCGACCTCGCCCGGCTGGAGTTCTGGGACGCCACCGGCCTCGGCGTGATCATGGGCACCCACCGGCGGGCCGGCCGGATCGGCCGCCGGCTGGTGCTGCGCTCCGTCCCGGCCCAGCTCCAGCGGCTGCTGGTGGCCACCCGGCTGCACCGCATCCTCGCCGTCGAGGGCGTGGTCGCCGAGCCCCGTGGCGCCACCCTGCCCGTGCTCGGCCCGGTGCTGTAGGCCGCCGCTCCCCGGTTCAGGGTGGGTCCGCGCTTCGCGCGCGGCGGCGGGTGTGCAAGAGTCTGCCGTCAGAACACGGCCGCCGGGCCGAGGTCCGGCTCCTCCCAGCCTCCGGCCGGGTGGTACCCCTCAGCCCGGAGACGGCCGTGCGAAGTCGTCGGTCGACAGGGGCGGAGCAGATCGTGGGACAGCCATCCGGTGAGTTCCGGCAGGAGGCCGTACGCACCCGGGGCGGTGAACTGGTCTCCGGTGGCCTGCTGGTGACCGTCGGCACCCCGGACGGCTCCGAGGTACGCCCCTGCCCCGAGGAGTGGCGCCCCCGCCCCCGCCGGATCGAGCGCACCGAACCGGCCCGCGGCCCGGTCGGCGGCCCCGGCCGTGCGGTCGGACCGCTCGCCCTCGGCGCCGGGCCCGCCGACCTCCCGCTGCTCGACCGCGAGGCCGACATCGCCCAGCTGCTGGGCCTGCTCGCCGAGGGCCGTTCGATACGCCTGGTCGGCCAGGCCGGCTCCGGACGCAGCGCCCTGCTGTCGGCCGTCGCCGAAGCGGCCGGCGGCCTCGCACCCGGCGGTGTCGTCCAGCTCTGCGGCCACCGCCGCACCGCCGCCGACCTCCTCCAGGACCTCTTCGCCGCCACCCACCAGGCCCCCGGTTTCCGCCCCGACCCCGGACAGCTCGCCGAACACCTCGGCCGGGTCGGCGCGATCGTCGTGATCGACGAGGTCGAGCAGGCCGGCCCCGAGCTGGAACAGCTGCTCGCCGCCGCCTCCGACTGCGCCTTCCTGGTCTCCGTCGCCCCCGACAGCCCGCCGCTGCCCGCCGACTCCCGGCTCCGGGACCACCTCGTCGCCGGTCTCTCCCGCCCCGCCTGCCTCGCGCTCGCCGCCCGGCTGGCCGGCCGCCCGCTCGACGTGGCCGAGAAGGCGTGGGCCGTCGACCTCTGGTTCGAGTCCGAGGGGCTGCCGCTGCGCTTCGTCCAGGCCGCCGCGCTGCTGCGGCAGCGGGACGTCGCGGTGGACGCGCTGGTGGCCGCCGAGGAGGACCGCCTCGACGTCTTCGGCGTGGTCCAGGAGCCCGTCCACGACCCCGATCCGGCGGTCCGTGAGGGCGCGCTGCGCAGGACCGTCCCGCTGCCGTCCGTCGCCGAGAGCGCCTCGCCCGCCGTCCGGCTCGCCGAGGGCCTCTCCGAGCCCGCCCAGGCCGTGCTGCGGCTCTCCGTGGCGCTCGGCGGGGAATGCCCGACCGCCCCGCACCTGCCGGCGCTGATCGACGTCGGCCAGGGAGAGAGCGCCCTGCACGAACTCGCCGACGCCGGGCTCGCGGTGTCCATCGGCGGTCACCACCGGCTCACCGCGGGCGCGCTCGAACTCCTCGCGCCGCACTGGCCGGCCCGCGGCAGCATCGACGGCGCCGCCCAGCACTTCGCCTGGTGGGTCGGGCACAGCTCGGTCTCCACCGAGCAGATCGCGGCCGAGGCCGAGGTGGTGATCGGGGTCCTGCTGGCCGACCGCACCGCCGGCCGGCACGCCGCCGTCGTCCGGCTGGCCCGGGCCGCCGCCTCCGCGCTGGCGCTGGCACTGCGCTGGGGGGCCTGGGAGCGTGCCCTGATGCTCGGCCTGGAGGCCGCCCGGCAGACCGGCTCCCGGGCCGACGAGGCCTGGTTCCACCACGAGTTGGGCGTCTACGCGATCTGCGTCCGGGAGCCCGGCCGGGCGGCCGCCGAACTGGAGTCCGCGCTCACGCTGCGAGCCGCGCTCGGCGAGCCGCGCGGGGCCGCCGGCGCCCGCCGGATGCTCGACCTGCTGCGCGCCGACGGCCGGGAGCTGCCCGCCGCCGCCCAGGGCGGCCCGGTGCCCGCGCGACGGCCCGTCATCCGGGCGATCGCGCAGGTGCCGTGGCGGTTCAAGACGACCCCCGGTACGGCCGGCCGTACCCGCCGCACGGCGATCGCGGCCTCGGCGGCGGTGCTCGCGCTCGGCGTGCTCGGCACGGCGGTTGCGATGAGCGTCACCGGCCCGGAGGAGCACCGGGGCACCGACCCGCACAGCAGGACCGACGACGGCACCGGCCTGCCCGCAGGCGGGACGACGCCCCGGCCGAGCCTCAGCCCCGGCGCGACGGCCTCCGGCGGCTCGGAGAGCCCGGGCGGCTCCCCGGCGGTGGAGGAGAGCGGCCCGGAGCCGGCGGCGAGCAGCAGCGGGGCGTCGCACTCGCCGTCCGCGTCGAAGAAGCCGAGCAGGTCGCCGAGCGCCGGCGAGTCCGCCTCGCAGTCCCCGGCCCCGGGTCAGTCGCAGCCCCCGGCGGGCGGCGCGGGTGGAGCGGGCGGCGCGGGTGGAGCGGGCGGTGGCGCGGGCGCCGGCGGTGCGGGCGGGAACCCGCCGCCGCCCGGCGGTTCGGCCGGCGGCGCGGGTTCCGGCTCGGGCTCGGGCGGCGCGAACGGGGGCGCGGCGGGCGGCCCGTCCGGTGGGGGCACCAGCTCGCCGCCGACCACCACCACGCCCAGCTCGACTCCGCCGACCACCAGCGCCTCACCGAGCACGACGCCGTCGGGCTCGGTGAGCCCGACGGCGGCTCCGTCCTCGTCCTGACGGGTCAGGGAGTCCGGGTCAGAACAGCTTCAGCTTGTCGTCGTCGATGCCGCGCAGCGCGTCGTAGTCCAGCACCACGCAGCCGATACCGCGGTCGGTGGCCAGGACGCGGGCCTGGGGCTTGATCTCCTGCGCGGCGAAGATGCCCTTGACCGGGGCGAGCAGCGGGTCCCGGTTGAGCAGCTCCAGGTAGCGGGTGAGCTGTTCGACGCCGTCGATCTCGCCGCGGCGCTTGATCTCGACGGCGACCGTCGCGCCGTCGGAGTCGCGGCAGAGGATGTCGACCGGGCCGATCGCGGTCGGGTACTCGCGGCGGATCAGGGACCAGCCGGTGCCGAGCACCTCCATCCGGTCCGCCAGCAGCTCCTGGAGGTGTGCCTCGACGCCGTCCTTGATCAGGCCCGGGTCGACCCCGAGCTCGTGGGACGAGTCGTGCAGAACCTCCTCCAGTGTGATGATGAGCTTCTCGCCGGCCTTGTTCTCCACTGTCCAGACCCCGTCGGCCTCCCTGAGGACGCACGGCGGGGACATCCAGTTGAGCGGCTTGTAGGCGCGGTCGTCGGCGTGGATGCTGACGCTGCCGTCGGCCTTGACCAGGATGAGCCTGGTGGCGGAGGGCAGATGGGCGGAGAGCCGACCGGCATAGTCGACTGAGCAGCGGGCAATTACGAGACGCACGGTCGACCACGCTAGCCCACTGGGGCCAGTTGATGCGATTCCGCGACGACCGGGTGAAGAATCCGCGAACCCCGCGAACATGGAGGTTCGGCGATCCGGCGAACGCCTGTCGGCACCCTGGCGCCCATTCCCTCGGGCCGCTACGGTGTGTGACGGGGTGCTCGCAGGAGCGCTGTCAACGGGGATGGAGACTTCAGATGAACGATCCGACGTGATCCGGCCAATCTGGTGCAGCAAGGCGTATTTCCGGAGCAATCCGAAGGAATTACCGGCCTGGCCCTCCGTTGACTGCCACGCTGTTCTGGGCGGCCGGCGCCCCCGACAAGTCCCTCGACACGTCCTCGGCGCCGACGCCTCCGCACGGTGCCGGAAACAGCCGTCCGACGGCGTTCCGGACATCACGCGCGATTCGCCCACCCTCACCCTCAGCTTGGACTACGCATCACCACCCGGGCGCCGCGCGGGTGGACCGCGAGAGGAGAATCCATGTCGCTCGACGTCTCACCGGCCCTGCTCGAGAAGGCCGAGCGGGGCGAGGTCGACGAGCGGGAATTCGTCGACTGCGTCCGCGTCTCCCTGCCGTACGCCTGGGAGCTGATCAGTTCGCTGGTCGCCCAGGCGAAGGTCGACGGCACCGACTTCGCCGACAACCACGTACCGCCGCCCAGCGAGCAGGCCCGTGGCCAGCTCCTCCGGGCCCTCGCCAGCGACGCCATCCGGGGTGCGCTGCAGCGCCACTTCGGTGTCCGGCTGGCCTTCCAGAACTGTCACCGGGTGGCGGTGTTCCTGCCGTCGGACTCCAACGAGGCGCGGTTCGATCGTTTCACGTCCGTCCGGGAGCAGCTGCTCAACCAGTCCGAGGAACTCCGGGACTGCTGACCGGTCGTCGGACGCACGGCCCCGGCGCCGGCATGCCACCGGGCCGCTCCGCCCCCGCCGAGGGGGAGGGGCGGCCCGGGCCGTCCGCCGGCCCGTTGGGCTCCTCAGCCCAGCTGTGGCAGCACCTCGGAGCCGAGCCGGGCGATGTTGTGCAGGGTGGCCTCGCGGTCGCCGCTGCCCTCGGCGAGCAGCGCGAAGCGGCGGATGCCGGTGCGCTCGGCGGTGGCCAGCAGCCGGTCGGCGCACTGCTTCGGCGTGCCCACCGCGTGCAGGTCGCAGAGGAGTTCGGTGTACTGGTGCGGGTCGCGCATCTTGCGCTCCCGGCCGTCCACCGTGCGGTGCGCGCCGAGCCCGTACTCGAACCAGCCGGGCATCGCCCGCAGCAGGGTGGCCCGGGCGGCCGAGGTGCGGTCGTCGACCTGGGCCACGCCGGCCGCGACGTGCTGGCGGGTCACCCGGCGCAGCTGCTCCTCGCCGCGCCCGGCGGCCAGCCAGGCCGTCCGGTACAGCTCCAGCATCTGCAGCTTGTCCTCGTCGCCGGAGTGCATCCCGAGCAGCATCGGAAGGCCGCGTTCGGCGGCCAGCCGTACCCCGCCGGGCGAGGTGCAGGCGACCACCACCGGCGGTCCGGCCGCCGGGCGCCCCGCGGTGGTGAGTTCCTCGCC
Source organism: Kitasatospora sp. NPDC032757 (assembly GCF_055579305.1). Lineage (NCBI taxonomy): Bacteria > Bacillati > Actinomycetota > Actinomycetes > Kitasatosporales > Streptomycetaceae > Kitasatospora > Kitasatospora sp. NPDC032757. The sequence continues at coordinate 364,325 of NZ_JBVINN010000004.1, forward strand.
GGCGCCGTCGGCGTCCTTGCGCTGACGGGGGAAGTGCAGCAGCCCGGACTGGTCGCCGAGGCCGAGCCAGGTGCCGAGGTCGGGTGTGCGCGGCGGCTCGCTCGCGCGCGGCACCACGGCCACCTCGGGGAAGGTGAACTGCGGCCCGTCCGCGCCGACCCGGGAGCCGCGCAGCCAGCGCAGCAGCAGGTCGAGCCGCTCGGGGAAGCCCTGTTCGAAGGCGTCCACGCCGCTGCCGAACACGTCCAGGTCGATCCAGGGACCGCCGCGGCCGACCCCGAGCGTGAACCGCCCGCCCGAGATGAGGTGCAGCATCGCGGCCTGCTCGCCGAGGGCCACCGGGTGGGCGGTGGAGAGCACGCTGACCGCCGTGCCGACGCCGATCCGGCGGGTGCGGCCGAGCAGCATCGCGGCGAGGGTGGCGGCGTTCGGGCAGACCCCGTACGGGACGAAGTGGTGCTCGGCCAGCCAGACGCTGTCCAGGCCCGCCCGTTCGGCCTCGACGGCGGCCCGGACGGTCCGGTCCAGGGCCTCGCCGTGGGTCTGCCCGGGGAACTGCGCCGAGAGCAGGAAGGCGCCGACCCGGACCGGCGCGGTCTCCGGCGGGAGTGCGCCGGAGCGCTGCGGCGCGGGCAGCGGCGTGCCGGGGGCGGCGGTCACCGGGGCGGCGGCCGCCAGCACCTGGCCGGCTGCCGGGGACCGGACTCCGGCGGGCCGGCGGGTCTCGGCTCGGGCGCTGGTCTTGGTCATCCTTGGGCCTCCTCGGGTGCGCGCAGGGTCTGCGGGCCCCGCCTGTCCCCTTGTGAGTAACCGATGTCATGTGCCAATGGCACGCCGAACCACGAATTTCGCGGAAGATCGGGTGGATATCGCGGGAAACGCCGAAGTGCCGGACGGTGGCGTGATAGGGGCCCTGGGGACGAGTCGCACGCCCTAGGCTGGAACGGTTCCGAGCCCCCGCAGAGAGGTAGCCCCGACGTGTCGCCCCGCCGCAACCGGATCAAGAGCGCCGCCGATCGCGAGACGGCGGAGCCGGCCGCCCCGCTCGGCGGCTCGCTGCGCCGCACCGACAGCTACCAGGGCGACGACTGGGTCGTCCAGACGGTGGCGGGCACGCCCGGCCGGTTCTACCGCTGCCCGGGCTGCGACCAGGAGATCCCCCCGGGTGTCGGCCATGTGGTGGCCTGGCCGATGCACGGCGCCGGGGTGGACGACCGGCGGCACTGGCACCGCGCCTGCTGGGGCGCCCGCGAGCGCCGGGCCTCCAACATCCAGCGCGGCCGCGGCGCCCCCCGGTACTGAGGGACGCCGCGTGCCACCCGGCCCGGTCAGGCGTCGCGCTTCTTCAGCACCAGCGCGCCGCCGGCCAACGCGGCCAGCGTCCAGGCCAGGCAGATCGCGAACCCGGCCCAGGGGCCGTACGGCTGGCCGTGCTGCTCGTACACCAGGAGCATCCGCGAGCCCGCGTAGTCGGGGAAGTAGTGGGCCAGCGTCTTGACCTTCGGCACCGCCGAGAGGATCGGCGAGAGCAGGAAGAAGAACGGCACCAGCACGCCGAGCGCCAGCGTCTGGTTGTGGAGCATCGCGGTGACGCCGGCCGAGAACAGGCAGAGCATCGTCAGGTAGAGCGCCGCACCGAACACCGCCCGCAGCACGTGCGGTTCGGAGATGCTGGTGGAGTGGTCGCCGAGCAGTGCCTGGCCGACGAAGAACGTGATGAACGCGGTGACCAGGGAGACTGCGAAGGCGAGGGCGCCGAGCACCACCGCCTTGCCGGTCAGCAGGGTGCCCCGCTGCGGGACGGCGGCCAGGGTGACCCTGATCATCCCGCTGCTGTACTCGTTGCCGACCGCGAGCACTCCGAAGACGATGATGGCCAGTTCGCCCAGCATGATGCCGGAGAAAGCCGTCCCGGTGGCGTCGAACGGGGTGTCGTCGTTGCCGCGGAACTCGGCGAAGTTGTTGTTGGTGAGCAGGGAGAGCAGAGCGCCGACACCGAGCGTGACGACGAAGGCCAGTGCGAGCGTCCAGACCGTCGACCGGACGCTGCGGATCTTCGTCCACTCGGAGCGCAGGACCGCCGGGAAGGACGCCATCTCAGTTCTCCTCCGTGCCGCTGGCCGCCGGCTGCTTCGCCGCACCGCCCTGCCAGGTGGCGCCCCAGGTGCCGGGTGCGCCGGCCGCGTCGCGGCCTTCGCCGTCCCCGGAGTGGTACTCCACCGAGTCGGCCGTCATCTGCATGAACGCCTCTTCCAGTGAGGCCTGTTGGGGGCTCAGCTCGTGCAGCACCACGCCGTGGCCGGCGGCCAGTTCGCCGAGCTGGGCGAGGTCGCCGTCGACCACCTCGTACGAGCCGTCCGGGCCGGGTTCGTGCCGGAGCCCGGCGCCGGCCAGCGCGTCCAGCAGGCGCTCGGGGTGCGGGGTGCGCAGCCGGACGGCGGAGCGCGAGTTGCGCCGGATGAACTCGGCCATCGGCAGGTCGGCGAGGAGCCGGCCCTTGCCGATGACGACCAGGTGGTCGGCGGTGACGGCCATCTCGCTCATCAGGTGGGAGGAGACGAAGACGGTCCGGCCCTCGCCGGCGAGGCGCTTCATCAGATTGCGGATCCAGAGGATGCCCTCCGGGTCGAGCCCGTTGACCGGCTCGTCGAACATCACGATCTCGGGGTCGCCGAGCAGGGCGGAGGCGATGCCGAGCCGCTGGCCCATGCCGAGCGAGAAGCCGCGCGCGCGCTTGCGGGCGACCGGGGTGAGGCCGACCAGGCCGAGCACCTCGTCCACCCGGGAGGTGGGGATGCGGTTGCTCTGGGCGAGCCAGAGCAGGTGGTCGCGGGCGCTGCGGCCGGGGTGGACGGCCTTGGCCTCCAGCAGCGCGCCGATGTACTTGAGCGGCTCGCTGAGCTGTCCGTATCTCTTGCCGTCGATGGTGACGCGGCCGGTGGTGGGCCGGTCCAGATCGAGGATCATGCGCATCGTGGTGGACTTGCCGGCACCGTTGGGGCCGAGGAAGCCGGTGACCACGCCCTGCGGCACCTGGAAGCTCAGCCGGTCCACGGCGAGTGTCTTGCCGTAGCGTTTCGTCAGGTCGTGCAACTCGATCATTCGCGCTCCCTTACTCTCCGTCAGGCTATGACAAAGCGGACGGGGCGGCCCGCTGAAGTGGGCCCGCCGGGCGCACCGGAATACGGTGGGCGCATGACCCAGCTCCCCTCCGCAGTGTCCGTCCGCGAGAGCGGTACCGGAACACCCCTCGTGCTGTTGCACGCCTTCCCGCTCAACGCCTCGATGTGGTCCGCCCAACTGGATGCCCTGCCCGGAACCACCGGCCACGAGGCCCGGGTGCTCGCCCCCGACCAGCGCGGCTTCGGAGGCACCGAGCTGGGCACGGACGAGCCTTCGCTGGACGCGGTCGCCGACGACGTCGCCCTGTTGCTGGACGCGGCCGGGATCGAGCGGGTGGTGCTCGGCGGCCTCTCGATGGGCGGGTACGTCGCGCTGGCCTTCGCCCGCCGCCACCCGCACCGGCTGGCCGGGCTGTTGCTGGCCAACACCAAGGCGACCGCCGACACCGACGCCGCCCGGGCCAACCGGGAGCGGATCGCCGCCGCGGTGCTGGCCCGCGACAGTGTCCAGCTGCTGCTGGACGAGAACGTGGCGGCCGGCCAGCTCGGGCCGGACTCCGGGCACCTGGTCGACCGGGTGCAGGGGATGATCGCCGCGGCGCCGCCGGCGGCGGTCGCCTGGGCGCAGCGGGCGATGGCGGCCCGGCCGGAGACCCTGGACGTGCTCGCCGGGGTGCGGGTACCGGTTGCCGTGGTGGCGGGGGCGGAGGACGGCCTGATGCCGCTCTCCGAGGCCGAGCTGATGGCGCGGGCACGTCCGGACGCGGAGCTGACCGTGCTCCCGCGGGTGGGCCATCTGAGCGCCCTGGAGGCGCCGGAGCAGTTCGACGCCGTCGTCCGCCGGCTGTTGGAGCGGGTGGCCGGATGAGCGAGCGGAGTGCGGAGCCGGGCAGCTGGGACTTCTCGGCGCTGGAGGTCACCGGCCGGATGCCCGTCACCAACCGGGGCGAGGGCCTGGTCGAGCTGACGCTGGAGCCGCTCGGCGAGGACTACTGGCTGCGGCCGGGGGAGACCTTCATCGTCACCTCGTACGGGGACTACGGCCCCGGCCACCCCTTCGAGGTGCAGTACTGGCCGGACTCGGTGTCGGTCTGGTGCACCTCGTGGTTCGGCACCGTCTCGGACGACGACGGCAACCAGCTGAGCTGCGGCCACCAGCGGCCGGACGGGGCCTACCCGCGGTGAGGGCGCGCGGACCGGGAGGCCGGCGCTCCGGCCTCCCGGTCCGCCGCCGCGGCGGCCCCGCGGCCCGGCCGGACAGCACGACGGGCCCCCACCCCGGAGGGTGAGGGCCCGTCGTGCTGTGGCGTCAGCGCGACTGCTGGGCGGGCACGCCCATGGTGTCGTCGTTCGGCAGCGACGCGGCGGCCACGGCCGCGCCGGTCAGCGTCGCCAGCATCTCGCGGACGTTGGTCAGCTGGGCGTTGATGCTGTCGCGGCGGTTGGTGAGCGCCGCCAGCTCGCGCTCGGATTCGCTGCGGATCCGGTCGGCCTTGGCGTTGGCGTCCGCCACGATGTCCTCGGACTGGCGCTGGGCCGTCTCGACGGTCTGGCGGGCCCGGCGCTCGGCGTCGGTCCGCAGCTTCTCGGCCTCCAGGCGCAGCTGCTCGGCCCGGTGCTCGATCTCGGCCAGGCGCTTCTCGGCCTTGGCCTGACGGGCGGCCAGGTCGCGCTCGGACTGCTCACGGCGCTTGGCGAGGTTGGTCTCGAACTCCAGCGCGGCCTGGGCGGCCTTGGTGCGGGTCTCCTCGAAGAGGGCGTCCGCCTCCTCGCGCTTGTTCTGGGCGTCCTTGTTGGCCTCGGCGCGCAGCTGGGCGCTGTCGCTCTTGGCCTTGTCGACGATCCGCAGACCCTCGTCCTCGGCCTTGGCCTTGCGGTCCTTGGCGTAGTTCTCGGCCTCGGTGCGGACCTGCTGGGCGGCGGCCTCGGCGAGCTCGCGGTGCTGCTCGGCGGCGCGGTGCGCCTCGTCGCGCAGGTCCTTGGCCTCCTCCTCGGCCAGCCGCAGGATCTTCTCGACGCGGGCGCCGAGACCGGCGTAGGAGGGCTCCGCCTCGGTGACCGCCGCCTGGGCGGTCTGGGTCTCGAGGTGGAGCTCCTCGATGCGCTTCTCCAGCGCGCTGATCCGGGTCAAGGCACTGTCACGGTCGGCCACCAGCTTGGTGATCCGCTCGTCGACCTGGGCGCGCTCGTACCCACGGCGCACCAGGTCGAAGCCGTGAGGGGAGTGACTGTCGCTCATGGGGTTCTGGGCTTCCTGTCGTCAAACCGCTGAGGTGGTTGAGGGAATCCTGACACGGTACCGGAGTGTCTACGGCGAAACGCCGTTGTCTCGCGGACAATGTCCGCTCAATCGGGTGGTGCGCTCTTGGAGCGATTGCCACCCGACCGGGGGGCGCCGACTCCGGCACCGGCCTTGGCACCCCCGTCCTTCTTGGTGGTGCTTCCCCCGTTGGTCTGGGCGACCGGTGACGGTGCCTCGAACGCCTCCAGTGCGGACAGCACGTCCTGGACCCTGGAGATCTCGGTGTTGATGTCCTTGCGGCGGCGCACCAGTTCGTCCAGCTCGCGCCGGCCCTCGTCGGTGATCCGCTTCGCCTCGGCCCGCGCCTCGGTGAGCAGCCGCTCGGACTCCGCCTTGGCCAGCTCGATCTGCTCGTCCGCGGACTCGTCGGCGGTCCGCACCCGCTTCTCCGCCTCGGCCGACGCCGATTCGAGCCGCTGCTCGGCCTCGTCCTGGGCGGACTTCAGCTTGGCCTCGGCCTTGACGATCAGGGCCTCGGCGCGGTCGGTCGAGTCGGCGAGCTTGGTCTCGGCCTCCTTCAGCAGGCCCTCCGCCTTGCGGACGGCCGAGATCCGGACCTTGCTGGCCTCGGCGGACGCCTCCGAGGTCAGCTCGTTGGCGCGGTCCTCGGCGGCCGCGACCAGCGCCGCCGCCCGCTCCTCGGCCTCGGTGACGGCGGCCACCGCCTGCTCCTCGGCCTCGGTCAGCTGCTCCTGGGCGGCCGTCACCAGCGCGTCCACCCGCTCGCCGGCCGACTTCATGGCCTGCGCGTTCTCCTTGCGGGCGCGCTCGTGCAGGGCCTCCACCTCGGCGTCGGTGCGCTCGCGCAGCTCCTCGGCGCGCTCGCGGATCGCGGTGGCGTCCCGGCGGGCCTCGGAGAGCAGCGCGTCGGCGTCGGCCCGGCCCTTCTCGACCTCGGCCTGACCGGCGGCCTCGCCGGCGGCGACCAGCCGGTCGGCCTCCTTGCGGGCGGCCGCGACCATCGCGTCCGCCTGCTCCTCGGCGGCGGCGGTGGTGGCCAGCGCGGTGGTCTGGGCGTCCTCGCCGAGCGCCTCGGCGTCCGCGAAGGCCTTCTCCAGCACCGACTTGGCGTGCTCGCGGGTGGCCTTGTCGAACTTCTCGGCGGCTTCGCGGGTGTCGGCGTCGAAGGCGTCGGCGCGGGCGTGGGTCGCCGCGTCGTACTCGTCCGCGAGGCTGCGGGTGGCCAGCGCGTACTCCTCGGCCTCGGCCCGCAGCGAGGCGGCGAACTCCTCGGCCTCGGCGACCGTGGCGGCGGCCTGCGCGTCGGCGGCGGCCACCGTCCGGGCGGCCTGGGCCTCGGCGTCGGCGCGCTGCTGCTCGGCGACCTCCTGGGCGGTCCGCAGCTCGGCCTCGGCGTCGGCCCGCAGCTGCTCGTCGTAGGTCTGCGCCTCGGCGCGCCGGCGGCCCAGCTCGGCCTCGGCGGCCTCGCGTTCGGCGGCCAGCTCCAGCTCGGTCTGCTCGCGCAGGGCTGCGGTCTCGGCGGCGGTCCGGGCCCGCAGGTCGGCGGTCTCCCGGTCCGCGAGGGCCCGCTGCTCGGCGGTCTCGCGGTCGGCGCTCTCGTGCAGCTCGGCGACGGCGCGGTCGGTCCGCTCGCGCAGCTCGGTCGTCTCCCGCTCGGCCAGCGCCCGCAGTTCGGCGCTCTCGCGGGCGGCGGTGTCGCGCAGCTCGGCGGCCTCGGCCTCGGCGGTGGCCCGCAGCTCGGCGATCTGCTGCGAGGCGGCCTCGTGCATCCCGGCCACCGACTGGCGGACCTCGGCGGCCTCGTCCTCGGCGACGGAGACCAGCGTGGCGCCCTCGGCCTTGGCGGCGGCGACCAGCTCCTCGCCGTCGACGCGGGCCTGCTCCAGCACCTCCTGCGCCTCGGCGCGGACGGAGTCGGCGGTGGCGCGGGCCTCGGACAGCTCCCGGCCGGCCTCGGCCCGGACGGTCTCGGCCTGCTCGGAGGCCAGCGTGAGGTCGGCCTCGGCCCGCTCGCGCAGCTCCTCGGCGGCCGCCTCGGCCTCGGCCAGCCGCTGCTCGGCGGCGGTCCGGGCGCTCTCCAGCGCCTCCTCGGCCTCGGCGCGCAGGCGGGAGGTCTCCGCGGTGGTGTGCTCGGTGAGCTCGGCGGCGGTCTGCTCGGCCTCGGCCCGGACGCGGTCGGCGTGCGCCTCGGCGGCCTGCCGGAGCGCGGCCGTGTCGGCAGCGGTCCGTTCGATGAGCTCGGCGGCGGCCAGGTCGGCCTGTTCGCGGGCGGCCCGGGCGGCGGCCAGCTGCTCGGCGGTCTCCTCGCGCTCGCGGTGCAGCTCGGCGGAGGCCTCCTCGCGCTCGCGCCGGCTCTCCTCCCGCAGCGCGTCGGCGGCGGCCTCGGCCTCGGCCCGGGAGCGGGCCACCTCGGTGTCGGTCTCGGTCCGCAGCCGCTCGGCGTCGGCGACCGCGGCGTCCCGGACGGCGTCGGCCTCGGCCTGCGCGTCGGCCCGCAACGCCTCCGCGGCGGAGGTCGCCCCGGCGCGCACCTGCTGGTCGAACTCGCTTGCCTCGCGGCGCAGTTCGGCCGTCTCCCGCTCGGCTGCGGCCCGGTTCTCGGCGGCCGCGGCCTTGGCGGCGGCGAGCGCGTCCTGGCCCTGCTGCTCGGCGGCGGCGATGGTCTTCTCGGCCTCGGCGCGGGCCCGGCCCAGAGTCTGCTCGGCGCGGCCCTGGGTCTCGGCGGCCTGTTCCTTGGCGTGCTCGCGCAGCCGCTCGATCTCGGCGGCCGCGCCCCGGCGCAGCTCGTCGGCGTCGGCCTTGGCCTTGGTGAGCAGCTCCTCGGCGTTCTTCGCCGACTCCTCGATCTGGACGACGGCCTGGCGGCGGGCCTCGCCGCGGACCCGGTCGGCCTCGGCGGCGGCCTGGGCCCGCAGCTCCTCCGCCTCGGCCCGCAGCCGGGCGGCCTCGTCCTGCATCTCCCGGATCCGCTCGCGGACGGCGGCGGCGTCGTCCATGGCGGCGTTCTGGGCCTGCTCGACGGCGGCCTGGGCCTGCTCGCGCAGCCGCTGCGCCTCGGCGGCGGCCTCGGTGCGGATCCGCTCGGCCTCCGTGGACGCGCCGGTCCGGGCGGCCTCGGCGTCCTGGTTGGCCCGGGAGAGCACCTCCTCGGCCGTCTTGGCGGCCTTGGCGAGGTGGACGGTGGCGTCCTTGGCACCGGCCGCGCGGCCGGCCTCCTCGGCCTCGCTGCGCAGCTGTGCGGCGGTGGCCTCGGCCTGCGCCCGCAGTTCGGCGACGTCGCGCTCGGCCTGCGCCCGCATCTCGGCGATGGCGGCCTCGGCCTCGGCGCGCAGCTGACCGGCCACCGACTCGGCGGTGGCGCGCAGCCGCTCGCTCTCCTCGGCGGCGGCGGCCTTGGCGGCATCCGCCTCGGCCTGCTTGGTGGCGGCCTCGGCCTTGACGGCCTCGGCCTCCTTGGTGGCCTGGGCGACCATCCGGGCCACCTCGGCCCGGGCGGTCTGCGAGCGCTGCTCGCTGGCGGCCTCGCCGTCGGCGACCTTGCGCTCGGCGGCGGCCTCGGCGTCGGCCTGGAGCTGCTCGGCGGCGGCCTCGGCCTGGGCACGCAGTTCGGCGGACTCCCGCCGGGTGCGCTCGGCCTCGGCGATCGCCTCGGCACGCAGCCGCTCGATCTCGGCCTGGGCGTGGGCGAGTGCCTCCTGGGCGCGCTGCTGCTCGGCGGCGGCGTGCTCCTTGAGCCGGCCGATCTCGGCCTGCGCGGCGGCGAGCTGCTGTTCGGCGGCGACGTGCGCGGCGGCCAGCTGCTGCTGGGCCTCGCCGCGGGCGGCGTCGACGTCGGCGGCGGCCTGGGCGCCGGCCTGCTGGGCCTGCTCGGAGGCGGCGCGCAGCAGGCGCTCGGCGTCGGTCTGGGCGCGCTGGAGGGCGGCCTCGGCGGCGGCCTGGGCCTCGCCGCGGGCGGCGTCGACGTCGGCGGCGGTCTGCGCGCGGGCCTGGTCGGACAGCGCGGCGGCCTCGGCGCGGGCGCCGGCCATCAGCCGGTCGGCCTCGGCGCGGGCCTCCTGGAGGAGGCGCTGGGCCTCCTGCTCCGTGCCGGCCCGGGTCTGTTCGGCCCAGTTGACGTTCTCGTTGACGTGCTGCTCGGCGCTGCGCCGCAGCTCGGCGAGCTCGTCCTCCAGCTGGCGGCGGCGCGCGGCGAGCTCGGCCTCCAGGCGGGCGGTGCGCTCGGCGGCCTCGGCCATCAGGCGCTGGGTGGCCGCCTGGGAGTCGCGCAGGTGCCGCTCGGCGTCGGCGCGCAGCTGCTGGGCCTGCATCTCCGCGGTGCGGAGCATCTGCTCGGCCTGGCCCGAGACGGCGTCGAAGGCGCGCGGCTGGGCGAGCATGCGACGGGACTCGTGCAGCTTGGCCCGAAGCACCTCCACCTGGTAGGCGAGGTCTTCGGCATGCTCGGCCGTCTTGTCCCGCTCCTTCCGAGTCCGATCCATCTCGGCCTCGAACTGGGAGAGGTGATCGTCAGCCTCGTAGCGGTCGTAGCCCCGCACTCCGCGGTCCCATCCATCTCCTGGTCGCGTCCTCGACCCGGCCGTTCCGGGGCACCCGATGTCCGGGGCCCTGGTCCGACTGGGTCCTTGCATCCGCAGCCGGTGGACGACCCCTTGTTCAGCTGGGGGCGTCCGCCACGGTCGTCGAAGCCCTGGCCGATGGGAGCGCGGTCGTTCCGCGTTCCCCCGTCCGGGTGGACTTCTGGGCGAACTCTTGCCTGTGGAGAATGGTGACAGATCCGAACTGACTGTTCAGCCGTGCCCGCGTAATGGACTCCCCTGCGACGGGCCGACCACCGGAGGGCGGACGGGCCTGTCATCGGCCGTGCCCGTCGTCCCCGTCCCCCGGAGTCTTCGCGCACCTGGGCATTGTAGTGGGAGCACCCTGCGGGGGAATGGCCGCGTGGGGGTTTTCCGGGCAGAGGGCGACATTACTGACGGGTCACCAGTGGGTGCCGCCCGTCGGCGGCACCCGCCGGCGGCTCAGTGGGCCTCGTGATCGGCCGGCTCGGCGGAGGTGACGAGCTCGGTCAGCACGCCGCCGCAGTCCTTCGGGTGGAGGAAGGTGATCCGCGATCCCATGGAGCCGATCCGCGGCTGCTCGTAGAGGACGCGGACGCCCTTGGCGCGGATCTCCTCGGCGTCGCCGTCCACGTCGGCGGTGCCGAAGGCGATGTGGTGGACGCCCTCGCCGTTCTTCTCCAGCCACTTGGCGACGGTGGAGTCGGGCCGGGTGGGCTCCAGCAGCTGGAGGTAGGAGGCGCCGCCGTCGCCGGTGTCGTTGATCTTGAGCATGGCCTCGCGCACCCCCTGCTCCTCGTTGACCTCGCTGTGGAACACCTCGAAGCCGTAGGTGGCGCGGTAGAACTCGACCGTCTTGTCGAGGTCGCGGCAGGCGATGCCGATGTGGTCGATGCGGGTCAGCACAGTGGCCTCCGGGTCTGGACGGGCAACGGGACGGCAACAGTGCAGCGCATGCGGCCGGAGCGCGCCAGCGATGGCGGTGCGAGCCTGCTCACACGGCCGCCGCGCCCGGACGGTCACGGCGCGGTTCACCCGGACCGGGTTGACACGGTGTTGACTGGACAGTGCCAGTGCGCTCGATCACACCGTCGCTCCGGTGACGGGCGGGTTACAGGTCAGTACATTGAGCGGCATCCTCACCTGGCCACGACGTGCGAAGGGGCTCGTCCCATGACCAACACCACCTCTGTGATCGTTGCCGGTGCGCGGACCCCGATGGGTCGCCTGCTCGGTTCGCTCAAGGGATTCTCCGGCGCCGACCTCGGCGGCTTCGCGATCAAGGCCGCCGTGGAGCGGGCCGGCATCACGGGTGACCAGGTCCAGTACGTGATCATGGGCCAGGTGCTGCAGGCCGGCGCCGGCCAGATCCCGGCCCGCCAGGCCGCCGTCAAGGCCGGCATCCCGATGAACGTCCCGGCGCTCACCATCAACAAGGTGTGCCTCTCCGGCCTGGACGCCATCGCGCTGGCCGACCAGCTGATCCGCGCCGGCGAGTTCGACATCGTGGTGGCCGGCGGCCAGGAGTCCATGACCAACGCCCCGCACCTGCTGCCGAAGTCCCGCGAGGGCTACAAGTACGGCGCGGTCGAGCTGCTGGACGCGATGGCGTACGACGGTCTGACCGACGCCTACGAGAACATCCCGATGGGCGAGTCCACCGAGAAGCACAACGCCCGCCTGGGCATCCCGCGCGAGGCCCAGGACGAGATCGCCGCCGCCTCCCACCAGCGCGCCGCCAAGGCGCAGCAGAACGGCGTCTTCGAGGCCGAGATCGTCCCGGTCGAGATCCCGCAGCGCAGGGGCGAGCCGGTCGTCTTCAGCCAGGACGAGGGCATCCGCGCGGACACCACCGTCGAGGGCCTGGCCAAGCTGCGCCCGGCCTTCACCAAGGACGGCACGATCACCGCCGGCACCTCCTCGCAGATCTCCGACGGCGCCGCCGCGGTGGTCGTGATGAGCAAGGCCAAGGCCGAGGAGCTGGGCCTGACCTGGATCGCCGAGATCGGCGCGCACGGCAACGTCGCGGGCCCGGACAACTCGCTGCAGTCGCAGCCGTCCAACGCGATCAAGCACGCGCTGGCCAAGGAGGGCCTCGAGGTCGCCGACCTCGACCTGATCGAGATCAACGAGGCGTTCGCGGCCGTCGCCTACCAGTCCGGCAAGGACCTGGGCGTCTCCTCCGACATCGTCAACGTGAACGGCGGCGCGATCGCGCTCGGCCACCCGATCGGGATGTCCGGCGCCCGCGTGGTGCTGCACCTGGCGCTGGAGCTCCAGCGGCGCGGCGGCGGCGTCGGTGCGGCCGCGCTCTGCGGCGGCGGCGGCCAGGGCGACGCGCTGATCGTCAGGGTTCCGAAGGCCTGATCGTCCGACATATCTTCGGGGCTGCGGACCGCCACAAGCGGTCCGCGGCCCCGATCCACAAGGAGATCCCGATGATCGATGTCGCGACGCTGGTCGAGCAGGCCCGGCAGGGCCGTCCGCGTGCCGTCGCCCGGCTGATCTCGCTGGTCGAGAACGCCGCCCCGCAGCTGCGCGAGGCGATGGCGGCGCTCGCGCCGTACACCGGCCGGGCCTACACCGTCGGGCTGACCGGGTCCCCGGGTGTGGGCAAGTCGACCTCCACCTCCGCGCTGGTATCGGCCTACCGCCGGCTCGGCAAGCGGGTCGGCGTGCTGGCCGTCGACCCGTCCTCGCCGTTCTCCGGCGGTGCGCTGCTCGGCGACCGGGTCCGGATGCAGGACCACGCCACCGACCCGGAGGTCTTCATCCGCTCGATGGCCACCCGCGGCCACCTCGGCGGCCTCTCCTGGGCGGCCCCGCAGGCGCTGCGGGTGCTCGACGCGGCCGGCTGCGACGTGATCCTGGTCGAGACCGTCGGCGTGGGTCAGTCCGAGGTGGAGGTCGCCGCCCAGGCGGACACCACGGTGGTGCTGCTCGCCCCCGGGATGGGCGACGGCATCCAGGCCGCCAAGGCCGGGATCCTGGAGATCGGCGACGTCTTCGTGGTCAACAAGGCCGACCGGGACGGCGCCGACGCCACCGCCCGGGAGCTGAACCACATGCTCGGCCTCGGCGAGGCCCGCGAGGCTGGGGACTGGCGCCCGCCGATCGTGAAGACCGTCGCGGCCCGCGGCGAGGGCGTGGACGAGGTGGTCGAGGCGCTGGAGAAGCACCGCGCCTGGCTGGAGGAGCACGGCGAGCTGGCCGCGCGCCGCCGCCGCCGTGCCGCGGACGAGGTCGAGGCGATCGCGCTGGCCGCGCTGCGGTCCCGGATCGGCGACCTGCACGGTGACCGTCACTTGGCGACGCTGGCCGAGCGGGTGGTGGCCGGCGAGCTGGACCCGTACGGGGCCGCCGACGAGCTGGTCGCCGGGCTCACCCGGGGCTGAACGCGGGGGGGGGGGGGGGCCCCCCCCCCCCCGGGGGGGGGGCCGTTCCTGGGAGTTCGGGGAGGGTTTTGGGTACAGCTCCCCTAGGGGGAGGCTAACAAGCCCCCCAAGGGGTTG